>NZ_JBWKVR010000004.1:0-357093 GCF_059421805.1 Rhodoferax sp. GW821-FHT02C08 | reverse complement strand
TTGAGCTTGTTGAGCTTGTTGAGCTTGTTGAGCTTGTTGAGCTTGTTGAGCTTGTTGAGCTTGTTGAGCTTGTTGAGCTTGTTGAGCGACGTCTTGTCCGACCATTTCCGACAAAGCCAAAGTTGGGTGGAGAGGCCTGGGCTTGCTTCTTCGAGGAGTCAGCTGAGCGCAGTAGTCGAGCGGCAGTGATGGCACTCTGCCAACACCGACCAAGAGACGTACTAATGCTGACAAGCTATGCAATTGAAGCTGCTATTAATGGCGGTCATCAAATGATGATGTTGGCGGATGTGGAGACTGCATCGAGAAGATATAGCACAAGCCGTCTCAAAGATCTTGGCGATGAATTTGCCGAAAACTATCCGAATATTAGCGTCCTCCTAGAGTTTTTCTATGGACTTGGAAATGAGTATTCGTTGATTGGCATCGAAGACTTTATTGCCAAATTGCTAGTTAACGACAAGATAAAAAAGC
The DNA here is from genome assembly GCF_059421805.1 of Rhodoferax sp. GW821-FHT02C08. NCBI lineage: Bacteria > Pseudomonadati > Pseudomonadota > Betaproteobacteria > Burkholderiales > Comamonadaceae > Rhodoferax > Rhodoferax sp. GW821-FHT02C08. The sequence goes on along the minus strand of NZ_JBWKVR010000004.1, from coordinate 356,619 downwards.
ATTGCGCGTCGTGGTTCTTTGACTACACAACTGCATCAAGGCTCGTCGAGTTGCTTTATGGCATTGGGTTTCTAGGACTTCGACGTGCAGGTCGAACCTTCTTCAAGGAACCCGGAAAAGACTCGAACGCCAAATTGCCTATCGATCAGGCGACTCATTTTGTCGTTCATCCGACGTACCAGCCAGCACTAAACCTACGCAACATTCTCATTCAGACAGTTTCCAAGGATACCGCCCTGAAAAATGAGGGAGTATTAGAGGAGCTACCTGACAACTATAGATTCGACCAATACAAAGATGAACTTAAAAGCGCGCTTGAGGATTTAAAGACGCTCCCATTGGGACATGCTGGGGCCCAAGAATTCGAAGAAATCGTGGGCAAAGTGGTAAAGCTTTGCTTTTTTAGATCGCTTACAAACGTTCAATCGAAGTGTCGAACTGCAGATGGTTCTCAGATACGTGATTGGATAGCGTCCAATCGAGCGAGTGGCGGGTTTTGGGATATTGTTCGAGCCAAATACGGTGCAACTCAAGTTGTCTTTGAATGCAAAAATTATGAAAACCTCTCTGCCGATGATTTTCATCAGGTTCAGTATTATTTTAGTGAAACCTTCGGTCGTTTTGGTTTAATATTTTTTCGCGGGAATGAGATCAGAGACTCCTATTTGAAGCACATTGCAAATGTCGTAAATAAAAACCAAGCGGGATTGATCCTTCCATTAACGCAGAGAGATTTGGAAGTTTTTCTTCGACAAGCTATTAATGGCGTCTTTAAAGAGTGTCATATACAGGACAAGTTTGATTTTTTGGTTCGCTCGATTTCATAAAACTCGAGTCAAATCGCAACCATTTCTCGGCCTCAGCAGAATGCGAAGACGTATTAACAAGATGCTGCTAGCTCGGCAGCATCACAGTGCATGGCAGGGGAAGACCGCTTTCATCCGATACTGATGCAACTTCGCCTCAGGGGCGGCTTCACAAGGATTACCAGTCCGAGACGTCACAAACCGCCTGGCCGCGGCCATGATCGCCTCCGCGGTATCCCTCAAGCTGGGACAGATTGCCGAGCGATGCAAGCCGTTGGTGCGGGAACTGTACCGTTTTCATCCGGTCAAGCTGGCCGCGACGTACGGGGGCTGATGCTGCAACCATCCCGGCAAACCAATTGCCTGCGCCTTGACGCTCGTGCATATAAGCGTAGCTCTGGGCGATAGCTCGTTTCCTCGGCCTTGGAATGATTGCCACATTGAACACGATCTGGTCTTCAACAATCCTATATCGATGCAGTTTGCAAAAGGGCCAATTCCGGGGCACGGAGAGAAAAGGATCGCAGATGGCTCGACCATGACCTCGCGCAAGTTCGGTGGCACTTCACAGTGCCATTAACCATCGGTTCACCATGGGGTATGGCGCATTGACCATGAGTTAACCAGTGGTCGGGCAGAGACCAGCTAAATCAAGGCCTGTGGCCAACTGCCGTCCAGGCAGCATTCGCGGCGACCAGAGATATCCAAAGGTGTTGGGCTCTGACCAGATATACGCCACTGGGGTGGGCGATTGGCCGGGCGTTACCCTCAGGCATGATCTTGTGGGTGGGGTGGCTAGAGCCAAGCCTGGTTCATGGTCAATGGCACTGCAGTCGGCCAAAGACCAACCCAAACTTTGCTTAAAAACTGTTCGAAAGATTGCTTAAGACACCTTCGCAGCGGTCAATCCGACCACCTTTGCGCCTACGCATTACTTCATACGATGTATATTATGTTAATAAAATGATGAGTGCTATCGTCTCGAAAGACGACTCACCCTCAGCTGCGATGCACTAACAATGTCTCGTAGACAAAGTTCTGCAGCACGACTTGCTTGGCTGCGTCAATATCGTGGAAGTTAATGCCGTGGGAATACACGGTCTGAAACGTGGCTCCATCGGCGGTACTGCCAGCCGATTGCTGCAGACTGCGGATGGAGGCTGTCGTTGCTATCGTGACCAACTGATCTGCGGTCTGGTCATTCAACGAAAACTCAATAGCTATGACGTCGCCAGTAGTGCCTAGAGACTTGCTGGTGGAGATCAATGCGCCTGAAAGGCTGATATCCGAAAGTGTAGCTGTCGTAACGTCTTCGGCCTCTACCGGGCTTTTCACACGCACGGGTAAGTTTGCTTTGACACGAACAGCTTTGCGTAAACCCACTTTTTGGATAGCTGCGGGAAAGGCCAGCAACATGAAGGTGCGAGGCGTTTGCACCACAGACTCAATTCGGCTGTCAAAGGTAAAAACGGATACGCCTGTAAAGACCCGTATGACCACCCCCATGCCTTCTTGCAAGGTAACCATGGCGCCATTGTCTTGCGGAATTGTCAGTAACAGGTACTCGCCCGCGACAAAGCCGATCAGCGTTGAGTAATGCACCACAGCGTTATCGCTATGGTTCAAAAGAATCTGGAGTCGTACGCCGACTTGTAGATTCATGTCTTCGAATTCAATGGTGTTCTTCTTGGTCATATGTATTGCTGGGCCTGCCACTCGCAGACAAGAGTCCGGCGGCTATGCCGCCGTGTCCATCGCGCAAATTTTAGTCGCTCACATTCCGATCCCCTAAGGCGCAGGAAAGACGGCAAGGTGTCTAAAAAAACGAGAAATGCGGATGTGACAGCGAGAAGCGAACCGTGGGCGTACTGAAGTCATTGAAAGGTACACCGAGTGCAATTTCCCCGGAGGCATGCAGCACGCAGTCATTCCGACGCAACGGTACATCGTTATCGCTGCCGACAAACCGCACCCAGGTGCCGAAGCTGCTCATATCCGTCAGAAAAAACGCTCCTTTACGCCATTCAATCTTGGCATGCAGGCGGGATACACGGGGGTCCTCAATGAAGAATTCGGCAGTTTCGGCCCGCCCCAGATGTACCGGCATAGCTGCAGATGAAAAGCTGCTGCAGTGGTCCAGATAGGCCAGATGGATTTGCCCGGTAGAGCGCTCGACAGGGTGCTCGGTTTGCAGCAACGTGGCCTGCATAGTCAGGAACTCGGACACGGCGCCGTCCTGCCATTCGAGTCGGTACAAAGGCAGGGGCTCCGCCCTGCCCCGTATGCTCACCGGCCCCAGGCGCAAAAAGCGCAGGCCAGAATCATCGCCCAACGCATCGACCAAGGCTTCAGTCATCCAGACCTGGTTGGCACCCGAAAGATCACTCAAGCGAGATGCAACATTGACCGCGTCTCCATAGCAGTCACCCTCTACCTCCACCACTTCGCCGTAGGCGATGCCGGCCTTGATTTCCATGCGAATGGCGGCCGGCCATTTCAGCAACCTGAGTTGGTGGCCACGTTGAATGTCGGTCACAGCGCGGACTGCATTTTCTGCATTGACAAAGACGGCCAATACACCGTCGCCCAGCTTTTTCACCACGCGACCCTGGTACGCCACGCAGACGTCACCGATCCATTGCGTCAACCGTGTCACCGTCTGGGCCGCTTTGGCATTGCCAAGGGCTTCATAGAAAGCAGTACTTCCGGTGAGATCGACAAATACGACGGTGGCCTGAACGCCCATGGTGGTAGCGGTGTAGTGATTGTGAAAAGAAAATACGATAGTGCCGTGAAATTATGCGGGCAAAGTGTGCTTCCCCCGCTGGGCTTTCAAGTATTGGAGGCTGATGTTATGCAATCACATGCCTTAAGTATGTTCCAAGCTGGCAAATGAAGGGTTTGCTCTATAAAGACTGCACGGGGCAATTGGGTCTTGGTATAAATGCGGGATTCAGTTACTCGTGCAATACCCACTTATTTGCCTATGGCCGCCCCTAAAAACTCTGTGCTGCTCAGCCTGTTCAGCTTTTTCCGTCCGGAGTCTGGCCGGGTGGATGCTCGGCAGGAGCAGCAGTTGGAGTTGATTCGCTCGACGATGCTGTCCTGCCTGGAGACGGCAGCGGCCGACCCCTCTTACTTGGAACGCAAGATACGTACCGCCAAGGATGTGCAGGTCTTGTGGTATCTGCGCGCGGACCTGATGGCGACTTTGGCCAGCCAAAGCGGGGAAATAGATGCCCGCGCCAAGATGGAGCACGTGACTCGGCTGTTCCAGGGCGCGCTGCCCCGCAGCCTGAAGGCGCGTCCTAGCTCACTGGGCAGCTAAGCGGTTTTCAGTGGCGATGGGTGTGGTCGTGGCTGGGGTCCGTGCATCCAGACGGCAAATGCCCCCATACGATCAGCGCTTCGCGCCCTTCCACGGCCAGCTCCACCTTGGCACCCACAGGTAGCAAGACCTTGGTGGGAACATGCCCAAATGGCAGCTGGGTCAGGACCGGTACTTTCAGCAGACTGCGCAACCACGACAACACCGTCGCCATCCGGAAGCTGCCGTCATGCGGCACCTTGGTGAAACCGGTGAACTGCCCCAGCACCACCGCCTTTTGGCGCGCCAGCACACCGCTGTACAGCAACTGGGTCAGCATGCGCTCGATGCGATACGGGTGCTCGCCCACGTCCTCCAGAAACAGCACGCCGCCCTGGATGTCCGGGAAATACGGCGTACCGATCTGCGACACGAGGACTGAAAGATTCCCACCCCACAGCGTAGCGTCTTTGACATAAAAACTGCCGCTAGCGCAATCAGAATCTGCGCCAGCAGCTACTGAATCAATAGCAAGTTGAGCATCTTCGCGGCCCAGTCGCCAGCCGGTGCCCTCGCCCTGCCCTTCGACCAGGTCGTCAAAACAGGCTTCCATGATGTCGTCCGGCAATTCCGCCGTGCCGAAGTCTTCGCCCAATGCCGGCCCGGCCCAGGTGATGGCACCGGTTTGCGCCAGCAGCGCGTTTTGCAAAGCTGTGAAATCGCTGAACCCGACAAACTGCGTGCCGTGGTGGATGGCATGGGTCACGGCAGCGTAGTCGATCTGGCCTAGCAGACGCGTCAGTCCGTAGCCACCACGTGAAATCAGCGCAACGTCGGCACCACTTGCGGCCGCACGGTGGATGGCGGCAACGCGGGTGGCATCGTCGCCAGCAAAGCGCATATGGCTCTTGAGGGCATCGGTGTCGATTTCCACCGTATGGCCCAGGGATTTGAGGCGGGCTACGCCGCGTCTGAAAGCAGCCTTGTCGCGCACTGCGCCAGAGGGGGAGTAAATATAAATATGTTTGGTCACGCGCAGGAGTATCCCATTGGCCGATCAGGCAGGGGTGAAATAGGTGGCGGCCTGTTGCGCCGCTTGCAGGCCCGGCGGACAAGCCAGTTGCAGCACCTGTCCCTGCCAGGTGTCAGGCGCAGCTTGAGCGCCCTGCTCCGCCGCCCAGCGGGCCCATGCACGCGGAGCTGCACGATGCCCGGGGTCAGGAAAAGGGGCATCGTCTGCAGCGTGCGCAGGGGCGGGCTGCAACACCAACAAGCCGTGAAAAACCTCGGGCGCCGCTGTCAGCAAGGCCTGGCCCAACGGGTCACCCGCTTGTAAAACCAGCACTACGCGGTGCAGCGCCAGGTGCAGCACCCATTCCCGCAGGATGCGGCAATGCCAGTCCAGACTGTGTAAAGTCTCTTTCTTGGGTTTGTCGCTGCGGCCGAACCCGACCAGGTCAGGCACCAGCACGCGCTGTCCCGCCGCCAGCAATGGCGACAGCATCTGCCGGTACTGGTACCCCCAACCGGAGGCGCTGTGCAGGCAAACATAGCTGAGACCCGCAGCGTACGGGCCCTCGTCTACATAGGCCATGCGCAAGCCCGCGAGCGCAGGCAGATCGCTGATGTACTGCGTGGCCCATGAAAAATCGGCCAAGCCGGCAAACTGGGCTTTTGGCGTGCGCAAAGCATCTTCACGTAGTACGTGGCGCGCCTGGCGTTGCGCTGCCCGCCGCTGCTGAAAAAAGTCTTGCAGCAGTGCGGCGCATTCTTCAGCCAGCACGCCGCCGTGCACCTGGGTCTGGTGGTTCAGCTGGGACTGGGCGAATACGTTCAGCACCGATCCGGCCGCACCGGTCTTAGGGTCGGCTGCGCCAAACACCACGCGTTGCAGCCGTGCGTGCAGCATGGCGCCGCTGCACATGGTGCAGGGCTCCAGGGTGACGAACATCTCGCAGCCGTCCAGCCGGTAATTGCCCAGCACCTGGGCTGCTGCACGCAGGGCGACGATTTCGGCATGGGCTGTGGGGTCATGACTATCCACGGGCGCATTACGCCCGCTGGCAATCACCTTGCCATCTTTCACGACCACGGCGCCGACAGGCACCTCACCAGCAGCCGCGGCCAAACCTGCTTCAGCCAGGGCTAGCTGCATTGCATCGGCGTCGCTCAAGGCCATTTTTGCTATGAATTAAGTAGCAACTGCCGCAGATAAAACCTGCGCCAATTGCCAAAAACATCAAGGTTTTTCATCGGGCAGCATGCGCGGCTGCTGCAAGGCAGCATCCACCGCCTGTTTGACCTGCTGAGGCATGTTTTGCGCCGAGGCGGCGGCCTGCGGCGTTTGCACCGCAGGCGTCAGCTGCTTCTTGGCCAGCAGGCCCAGCACAAGCACTACCAGCAGCAAACCCAGGAGGCTAAAAATAGCGCGCATGGTTCAGGCCCGATGGATCCGCCTTATTCCCACTCGATGGTGGCTGGCGGCTTGCTCGATACGTCGTAGGTCACGCGGTTGATGCCACGCACTTCGTTGATGATGCGGCCAGACACCTTCTTCAGCAACGCATAGGGCAGCTCGGCCCAATCGGCGGTCATGAAGTCGCTGGTCTGCACGGCGCGCAGGGCCACCACATAGTCGTAGGTACGGCCGTCGCCCATCACGCCCACGCTCTTCACTGGCAGAAACACGGTAAAGGCCTGGCTGGTCAGTTGGTACCAGGTTTTGCCCGTAGCTTCGTCCTTGAAGTTGTGCAACTCTTCGATGAAGATCGCGTCGGCACGGCGCAGCAGGTCGGCGTATTCCTTCTTGACTTCGCCCAGGATCCGCACACCCAGGCCGGGGCCGGGAAACGGGTGGCGGTACACCATGTTGTATGGCAGGCCCAGGGCCACGCCAAGTTCGCGTACCTCGTCTTTAAACAGCTCGCGCAGCGGTTCCAGCAACTTCAGACCCAACTGCTCGGGCAGGCCGCCAACGTTGTGGTGGCTCTTGATGGTGACGGCTTTTTTGCTCTTGGCGCCGCCGGACTCGATCACGTCGGGGTAAATCGTGCCCTGGGCCAGCCATTTAGCGCCCTTGGCGCCCTCGCCTTTCAGCTTGGCGGCCTCTTGTTTGAATACGGTGACGAACTCGCCGCCGATGATCTTGCGCTTGGCTTCGGGGTCGCTCACACCAGCCAGCTTGCCCAGGAACAGGTCGGAAGCATCGGCGCGGATGACCTTGGCGTGCAGCTTGCCGACGAACATGTCCATCACCATATCGCCTTCATTCAGGCGCAGCAGGCCGTGGTCCACGAACACGCAGGTCAGTTGGTCACCGATGGCACGGTGGATTAGGGCGGCAGCAACGGAAGAATCGACGCCACCAGACAGGCCCAGGATCACTTCTTCGTCACCCACCTGCTCGCGGATGTGCGCTACGGCTTCGCTGATGTAGTCGCCCATCACCCAATCGGGCTTGGTGGCGCAAATGCCGAGCACAAAGCGGTTCAGCAGCGCCTGGCCTTGCACGGTGTGCGTGACTTCAGGGTGGAACTGCACGGCATAGAAGTTACGGGCTTCGTCGGCCATGCCGGCGATTGGGCAGCCTTCGGTGCTGGCCATCAGCTTGAAGCCGGGTGGTAGCTCGGTGACCTTGTCGCCGTGGCTCATCCAGACGTTCAACATGCCTTCGCCTTCGGGTGTGGTGAAGTCGGCAATGTCTTTCAATAAAGCGGTATGGCCGCGGGCGCGCACGGCGGCAAAGCCGAATTCGCGGGTGTGGCCAGTTTCCACCTTGCCACCGAGTTGCTGCGCCATGGTTTGCATGCCGTAGCAGATGCCCAGCACCGGCAGACCCAGTTCGAACACCACCTGGGGCGCGCGGTCAGTGGTGTCTTCGGTCACGCTGGCGTGGCTGCCGGACAGGATGATGCCTTTCAGCTTGCCGTCTGCGGCGTAATTGCGAATCCACTCGTCTGTCACATCGCAGGGATGGACTTCACAGAACACATGGGCTTCGCGTACACGGCGGGCGATGAGTTGGGTGACTTGGGAGCCGAAGTCGAGGATAAGGATTTTTTGGTGCGTAGACATGAACGGACGTGAGGTCAAAATCAAAAACGGGCAGCGCGTGGGCTGCCCGGATGGGGTTACTTACCGTATGCCTTATTCCGAACGGTAGTTCGGGGCTTCCTTGGTGATCTGCACATCATGGACATGGCTTTCGCGAATGCCGGCAGAGGTGATTTCCACGAACTCGGCCTTGTTCTTCATGTCGTCGATAGTGGCGCAGCCGCAATATCCCATGCTGGCGCGGATACCGCCGGCCATTTGGAAAATGATGGACACCATAGAGCCCTTATAGGGCACGCGACCTTCGATGCCTTCGGGTACCAGCTTGTCGGCGTTCGGGTTACCCGTGCTGACTTCCTGGAAGTAGCGGTCGGCACTACCTTGCTGCATGGCGCCAATGCTGCCCATGCCCCGGTAGCTCTTGTAGCTGCGGCCCTGGAATAGCACTACCTCACCCGGAGCCTCTTCGGTGCCGGCGAACATGCCGCCCATCATCACGGTGCTAGCGCCTGCCGCAATGGCTTTGGCGATGTCGCCGCTGTAGCGGATGCCACCGTCGGCAATCAGCGGTACGCCGGAGCCTTGCAAGGCGGTCGCCACGTTGTCGATGGCCATGATTTGTGGCACACCCACACCCGCCACGATACGGGTGGTGCAAATGCTGCCGGGGCCAATGCCAACCTTGACTGCATCGGCACCGGCTTCGGCCAGCGCCAGGGCTGCCGCGCCGGTGGCGATGTTGCCGCCGATCACGTCGATTTGTGGGTAGTTTTGCTTGATCCAACGCACGCGGTCGATCACGCCCTTGCTGTGGCCGTGGGCGGTGTCTACCACGATCGCGTCCACGCCGGCACGAACCAGGGCTTCAACACGCTCTTCGGTGCCGTCACCCACGCCAACCGCAGCGCCTACGCGCAACTGGCCTCGGGCATCACGTGCGGCATTGGGGAAGCTGGTCTGCTTGGTGATGTCCTTGACGGTGATCAGGCCCTTGAGCTCGAATGCATCGTTGACCACCAGCAGGCGTTCCAGCTTGGACTTGTTCAGCAATGCCTTGGCTTCGGCCAAGGAGGCGCCTTCCGTCACGGTGACCAGCTTTTCACGTGGCGTCATGATCTGGCTGACTGGCACGTCGTAGCGGGTTTCAAAACGCAAATCGCGGCTGGTGACGATACCGACCACCTTGCCGCCATCGCAGACCGGAAAGCCCGAAATGCCCAGCTGTGCCGACATATCGATCACCTGGCGCACGGTGTGGCTCGGGGTGATGATGACAGGATCACGCAGCACGCCGGACTCGTAGCGCTTGACCTTCAGCACTTCAGCGGCTTGCTGCTTGGGGGTGAAGTTTTTGTGCACGATACCCATGCCGCCCTCTTGTGCCATGGCAATAGCCAGACGGGCTTCGGTCACCGTGTCCATGGCGGCAGACACCAGGGGCAGGTTCAGGGTAATGTTGCGGGATAGACGGGTGGCAAGAGACGTGTCCTTGGGCAGGACTTGGGAGAACGCTGGCACCAACAACACATCGTCGAAAGTGAGCGCTTTTCCTAGCAGGCGCATATCAAAGCTCCAAAAGTCGTATTGTACTAGCCCGCAGCAGGGGTATTTTTTGCGCAACAGCAGCGCCCGGAGAAGCTGTAGGGCCAAAGCATTCATATCCTTGCAGGCATGCGGCCGCTAAACTAGCGGCATGAAATTGCACAAAATGCTCGTAGTCGCTTTGGGATGTGGGCTGTCGTTGGCAGCTTTTGCGCAATGGCAGTGGATGGATAACACCGGAAGCAAGGTTTTTAGTGACCGCCCGCCACCACCCGACATTCCCGCCAAAAATATTTTGAAGCAGCCAGGCGGCACTCTGAAGATCAAGGCCGCAGCGCCGGAGGTACCGGCTTCTGCCGCATCCGCCCCCAAGATCAGTGGCGTGGACAAGGCCTTGGAAGAGAAAAAGAAGCAGGCGGAAGACGCGGAAGCCGCCAAGCGCAAGGCCGAAGCGGATAAAAATGCCGCGGCCAAGGCAGAGAACTGCACCCGCGCCCGCCAATCCAAGATCCAATACGATTCCGGCATACGCATTGCGCGCGTAAATGAAAAAGGTGAACGGGAAATCTTGGACGACGCTGCGCGCAATGCCGAATCGCAGCGCATCCAGGACGTAATCAACGCCGACTGCAAATAAAGCTGTAGACCCAGCTCAATAGCCCGATTTAGCCCCGGCTCGCTTCTGGGCAAACAAACCGGTGGTACGCGCGCCCTGGCGCTTGAAGCGGGTGCGCCGCGCTTCCATAGGGTCTGCTGTCAGGGGACGGTAAATTTCCACCCGGTCGCCGTCTTCCAGTACCAGCTTCAGTTGCGCCTTGCGACCCCAAACACCCAGCGCTGCCTCGGAGAGATTGATGTCGGGAAACCGTGTCAGTACATCGCTGGCTCGCACGGCATCTTCCAGGCTGGAGCCCTGCGGCAACAACAACGAGCGTTCGAAAATCTCCCGCGGCGCCGACGAATACACCAGCGTGATGTTGATGTTCACCCGTACACCTGCTCGGCGCGTTTGACAAAGGCATCCACCAGACTGCCTGCGATGCGATCAAATACGGGCCCTACCAGGGCCGACAAGGCCACGCTGTCAAAACCGTAGTTCAGCTGCAGGTCCACGCGGCAGGCGCGTTGCTGGCCGTCGCCCACGGGGGTGAATTGCCAGTCACCGTCCAGGTTGGAGAATGGACCTTTGACGAGCTTCATACCCACCCGGCGCCCCGGCACATGGGTGTTCTGGGTGGTGAACTTCTGATGCAGGCCGCTGAAAGCAATACCCACTTCGGCGGTCATGCCGTTCTCATCCTGAGCCAGCACAGAGGCGTGGTCGCACCAGGGTAAAAACTGCGGATACAGCTCAACTTGGGTGACAAGCTTGAACATTTCCTCGGCGCTGTACCAGATCAGGACGGACTTATGGACGTTTTTCATAGAATGGAAGGCTGCGCGGAATTGTAAAACCTGCACCGCACGCTTTCCGACTTGTACCCCATGGCCAAAAAACCCGATACCAACACCCGCATTGCCGACAATAAAAAGGCCGCTTTCAACTACTTCTTTGAGGAGCGCATTGAATGCGGGCTGGTACTTGAGGGGTGGGAGGTCAAGTCGCTGCGTGAAGGCAAGGTGCAACTGACCGACGGCTATGTCGTAGTGCGCAATGGCGAGCTGTTCATCATCGGCTGCCAGATCCACCCCTTGAATTCGGCCTCCACCCACATCAGCCCGGACAAGGTGCGCACCAAGAAGCTACTGCTGCACAAAGAGCAGATCAAGAAGCTGATCGTCAAGACCGAACAAAAGGGCTACACGCTGGTGCCGCTAAACCTGCACTGGAAAGGCGGCAAGATCAAATGCGAAATCGCGCTGGCCAAGGGCAAGGCCGAGCATGACAAGCGCGACACCATCAAGGACCGCGAAGGCAAGCGCGAGGTGGAGCGCGCCATGAAGTCGCGCCAGCGCTAGGCGCGTGCGGGCGGCGCTATCGCCGCTATCGCCGTCTACCCCCTGGTAAAAGCCGCTGGCTTCCGCCCAGGATGTTCGTTAGCATGGGCCTGGCACTCTGTAACGAAGGCTCACCATGAAATTGCGCAACCAAATTCTTTCTCTGGGCTTGATCGGTATTCTCATGGCCGGACTGGTGGGTGGCATCGGTTTGCTCAATGCCAAACGTCTGACCACGGCCATCAATGGCTCCATCGGCATGGGGGTTGCACTGCAAAGCAGCCAGGAGGCGGACATGATGCACGACGCCGTGCGCGGCGACGTGCTGTTGGCCCTGCTGGGAGCGACCAGCAAGGACGAAGGCCAGATTGAAGAAGCCAAAAAAGGTTTGTCCGAGCACGCCAAAATATTTAACGATGCGCTGAAAACGCTGCAAGGTCTGCCCATATCGCCCGAGGTCAAGACTGTCGTCGATAAGACCCTGCCGATGGTGAGGAGCTACACCGAATCTGCCGCCGTGGTGCTGGGCCAGGCATCCACCGACCTGGCAGCCGCACAAGCCGCCGTGCCGGCCTTCCAAAAAGCCTTTGCCGACCTGGAAAAGCAGATGGCCGAACAGTCCGACGCCATCGAGAAAAGTGGCCACGACATGAACCAGGAAGCGCAGGACCAGGCCAACCAGTCCCTGGTGCAAATTGGTCTGGCCCTGGCCCTGGCCAGCGCAGTGCTGGTGGTGGCGGCGCTCTGGCTGGCCAAATACCTGGCGCAACCCATGGCCCACGCCATGCACATCGCCGACCAGCTTTCGCAAGGGGATTTGTCGGTCGCGGTGCAGCCTGCAGGCAACGAAGAAACCATACAGCTGCTCAAGTCCATGGCGCACATGCAAGCCAATTTTGCGGGCATCGTGCACAGCGTTAAAAGCAATGCCGAAAGTGTGGCCACGGCCAGCGCAGAAATCTCCCAGGGCAATCACGACCTAAGCGCGCGCACAGAAAACCAGGTCAGCGCGCTGGAACAAACCGCCGCGTCCATGGAGGAACTGGGCTCCACCGTCAAACAGAACGCCAGCAACGCCCAGCAAGCCAACCAGTTGGCCCAGAACGCATCCACCGTGGCCGTGCAAGGCGGTCAGGTAGTAGGCCAGGTGGTGGAAACCATGAAGGGCATACACGACAGCTCGACCAAGATTTCCGACATCATCAGCGTGATCGACAGCATTGCCTTCCAGACCAATATCCTGGCCTTGAATGCTGCCGTGGAAGCCGCCCGCGCGGGCGAACAGGGGCGCGGCTTTGCCGTGGTGGCCAGCGAGGTGCGCAGCCTGGCCGGACGTAGCGCCAACGCGGCCAAGGAGATCAAGTTTCTCATCAACGACAGTGTGGAGCGGGTAGCCCGGGGCACCAGCCTGGTAGACCAGGCCGGTAGCACCATGACCGAAGTGGTGGGCGCCATTCGCAAGGTCACCGACATCATGGGCGAAATCAGCCGGGCCAGCAACGAACAGTCGGCCGGCGTGTCACAGGTCGGTGAAGCCGTCACCCAAATGGACCAAGCCACCCAGCAGAACGCGGCCCTGGTCGAAGAAATGGCCGCCGCCGCCAGCGGGCTCAAGATCCAGGCTGACGGCCTGGTGCAAGCCGTGGCTGTGTTCAAACTAGCCTGATCTGAGGCAATGGGGGAACTTCAGCGCGCGCGCCGTATCATTCAGGGCATGCGTTATTGGCTTTGGTTTCTGCTCATCGTCTCGCTGCCCTTGCGCGCCTGGGTGGGTGATGCCATGGCTTTGGAAATGCTGAAGCCCCACCCAGCCGCTATGCAAAATATAGCTACTGGCGCAGCTATTACCAGCGCCAGCGCTGTTTTTGATGAGGATATGCCAGCCGAACACATGGATTGCGCCGGCCATTCCAGCCAGCCCGAACCCGATGCGGCGCCCCACTGCGGCGATGGCAGCTGCAGCCTGTGCCAGGTCTGCCACTCCGTGGCAACGGTGGCGTCCATACCAGTCTCGGCGCTGGCGTGGACACCCCATGTGCGACCCCATGCGGGCGGCACGCCGTACGCCAGCGCCGCCGCCGCACTAGCGCTGAAACCACCCATTTCCTGAACTCCCTAGCCGTAGTCCGTCTGTACTGCGCCTGATGGCGCCTGTGCGGGGCGGATAACGGTGGCCTGCCGGCCACCTCGCTCGTGTTGTTCAGGAGAATTCTGTGAAAAAAATGTCTTTCGTGGCGGGCACGCTGTTGTGCACGCCCGTCTTTGCCCAGCTGCCATCGGCGGCTGACCCCAGTATTACCGTGCCGCCCGTGGCCTACCGCTCGGTCTTTGCCAGTACCCCTGCCGGCATGGAAATGCAGGCCAGCGACTGGAAGGAGGCCAACGCCCAGGTCGGCCAGTTCCGCCGGGGCCATGCGGATGTCTTGAAGTGGGAGCAGGCCCAGCGCCCGACCACGCAGCCCAATGCATCCAAGCGGTAGCCGTATGCGAATCGCTAAGCTCAAACCTATCAGCACGGCCCTGGCCCTGCTGACCCTGGCCGGCTGCGCCTCGCTCTCACCCGATGGTGGCCTGGCTGACGTGCAAAAGCTGGCCCAGGGTAAGACCGCTGGCGCGCCCGTGCTACTCAGCCAGGACCCGCAGGCATCAAATACCGCCGTCGCCGAGCTGCTGGCGCAGCCATTGCAGGCCGAAGCAGCGGTGCGCATCGCCCTGCTCAACAACCCCAGGCTGCAAGAGTCGCTGGCCACGCTGGGCGTGAGCGATGCCGACCGGGTACAGATGGGGCGTCTGCCCAACCCGCACTTCGCCATTGGCCGCTTCACAGAGGGCGATAGCCGCGAAATCGAGCGCATGCTGAGCTTCAATGTGCTGGGCCTGCTAACCCTGCCCTGGCGCGCCCAGTGGCAGGGCCAGCAGCACGAACTGGCCAAGCTGCAGGCCGCGCAGGACGTTGTGCGCCTTGCGGCCGACACCCGCAAGGCCTGGATCAACGCCGTGGCCGCCCAGCAAAGTGCCCGCTATCTGCACGATGTCAAAGAGGCAGCCGAAGCCGGTGCCGAACTGGCCCGGCGCATGGCCCGCACCGGCAACTGGAGCCGCCTGGAGCAGGCCCGCGAACAGGTCTTCCTGTCCGATGCCACGGCCCAACTGGCCCGTGCCGAACAAAAGGCCTTCAGCGAACGTGAAAAGCTCACCCGCCTGCTCGGCCTGTGGGGCATGCAAGCCAGCTTTAGCCTGGCCGAGCGCCTGCCCGACCTCCCGAAAGCTGCGACCGAGATGGACGACATTGAGGCCCGCGCGCTGCGCGAGCGGCTGGATGTGCGCTCCGCCATTGCCGAGTCGGACTTTGTCGCTCAGCAAGCCGGTTTCCAACGGGTCGAAGGCTATCTGGATGGCCTGACCCTGACGGCCACCCGTAACACCAGCTTCAACAACACCAGCGGCGAGAAAACCGCCAAGCGCGGCTGGGAGCTGGAACTGCCCTTGCCCTTGTTCGACTGGGGCGGTGCGCGCAACGCCCGGGCCCAGGCCGTGTACCGGCAGTCCACGGCACGGGTGCGCCAGGTAGCGGTGCAGGCCCGCTCGGAGGCGCGCGAAGCCTACTTTGGCTACCGCAGCACCTACGACCTGGCCGTGCACTACCGCGACCAAGTGGTGCCGCTGCGTCAGCTGATCCATGAAGAGCTGGTGCTGCGCTACAGCGGCATGCTGGCCAGCGTGTGGGAGCTGTTGGCCGATACCCGCCAGCAGGTTCTGGCCGTCAACAACGCCCTGGAAGCCCAGCGCGACTTCTGGCTGGCCGAGGCCGATCTGCAGACCACCCTCAGCGGCACCTCGCCTGGCGCGTTAGCGTCTTCTGCCTCCGGCGCCAGCGCCGAGGCCCTCACATCGCAAGGACATTGATATGGACCGTAGAACTTTTTTTGGTGGCACGGCCTTCTCTGCCGTGGCGGCTGCCAGCGTCAGCCGGGTTGCTTTGGCCGCGCTGCCCGAGCCGGTGATCGCCACCACGCCCGCTACGGCGCCGCCGCTGCAGCCCAGCACCGGCCAGCCCTACAACCCGGTGGTCACCCTGAATGGCTGGACCTGCCCCTGGCGCATGAACGCCGGAGTGAAGGAATTCCACCTGGTGGCCGAGCCGGTGGTGCGTGAAATCGCCCCCGGCATGAACGCCACGCTATGGGGCTACAACGGCCAGTCGCCCGGCCCCACCATTGAGGTGGTGGAAGGTGACAAGGTACGCATCTTCGTCACCAACCGCCTGCCCGAACACACCACCATCCACTGGCACGGCCAGCGCCTACCCAATGGCATGGATGGCGTGGGCGGACTGACCCAGCCGCAGATACCGGTGGGCAAAACCTTTGTCTACGAATTTATGGCGCGCCGGCCCGGCACCTTCATGTACCACCCGCATGCGGATGAAATGGTGCAGATGGCCATGGGCATGATGGGCTTCTGGGTCACGCACCCCAAGGCCAGCCACCCGCTGATCAGCAGCGTGCAGCGCGACTTCTGCTTTCTGCTGAACGCCTACGACATCGCCCCCGGCAGCACCACGCCCCGGCCCAACACCATGCTGGACCAGAACCTGTGGACCTGGAACAGCCGCGCCTTCCCCGGCATAGACAGCCTGAACGTGCGCCTGGGCGACAAGGTTCGGATCCGCGTGGGCAACCTGACCATGACCAACCACCCCATCCACCTGCACGGCCACGAGTTCATGATCACCGGCACCGATGGTGGCCCAGTGCCAGTCAGCGCCCGTTGGCCCGAGGTAACGACCGACATCGCCGTGGGCCAGATGCGCCAGCTGGAATTCGTGGCCGACGAAGAAGGCGACTGGGCCCTGCATTGCCACAAAAGCCACCACACCATGAACCCCATGGGCCACAACGTGCCCAATATGATCGGCGTGGACCACCGGGGCCTGGTGCAAAAAATCCAGAAACTGGTGCCCGACTACATGCTGATGGGCGAGCGCGGCATGGCCGACATGGGCGAGATGCAAATGCCCATCCCCGACCAGACCCTGCCCATGATGACCGGCACCGGCCCCTACGGTCCGCTGGAAATGGGCGGCATGTTCACCACGCTGAAGGTGCGTAAAGACCAAAAGCCGGGCAGCTACGCCGACCCCGGCTGGTATACCCAGCCCCGCGCCAGCCAGGCATTCGAATGGACCGGCGCCCTGGCCGAGCCGGCGCGCCCTGCCCCGATACCGCCCGGTGATGCCATGCCGGTCCGCAAGCCCGGCAGCGGCCATGAAAACCATTGAGTCCCATGTTCACTATTAAAACCATAGCTACTCCCGCAGGTACTACCTGCGCCAGAGCCCTATTTTCTTTAAACCACCCTGCACTGAAAAAACCTATGCGCACACCCTACCCAAGCCTGATCGCCGCTCTCATCACCCTGTCTTGCACGGCCAGCTGGGCCCACGGCGACGAAGCCCATAACAGCCAAATGGCTGCAATGAAGAAAGAGCAAAAAGCCTGGGGTATTGCCGGCGATGCCCAAGTCGTGACGCGCACCGTCACGCTCAGCATGACCGACGCCATGCGTTTCGAGCCCAACCAGATCAGCGTGAAAAAAGGTGACACGGTGAAGTTCGTCATCCAGAACAGCGGCGCCATGCAGCATGAAATCGTCATCGGCACCAAGAAGGACCTGGACGCACACGCCGCCATGATGGCCAAGTTTCCCAATATGGAACATGACGAGCCCCACATGGCCCATGTGGGCGCGGGCCAGACCGGCACCCTGGTCTGGACCTTCAACCGAGTCGGCAGCTTCGACTTCGCCTGCCTGATCGCCGGCCATTACCAGGCCGGCATGACCGGAAAAATCACCGTCGCTGCCCAATAACCACCACACCAACCTGAAAGGAATTTTCATGCGCAACACTTCCCGACTCTTTACCGCTCTCGCATCCGCCGTCTTCAGTGCTGGCGTGCTGGCCCAGGCCGCCCTGCCCCTAGTGGATGGCGAGGTCCGCAAGGTGGACCTGTCCGCCCAGAAGATCACGCTGAAACATGGCGAAATCAAAAACCTCGACATGCCGGCCATGAGCATGGTGTTCAAGGTGAAGGATCCAGCCCTGCTGGACAAGGTGAAGGCCGGCGACCGCGTGCAGTTCACCGCCGAGGACGTGAACGGCGCGCTAACGGTGGTGTCGATTGAGCGTGTAGCGCCCTGATCTGAAGAGTCTTACCAGGCCCCTTTGGGCTGTTTCGCCCGCACGGCGGCCGAGATCGCGGCCACCGCGTCCGGGCGGACGCCCAACTGGGCGAAATCGATGGCGCTGAGCTGTTGTTGGTTCTTCAGCAACGGGTCGGCACCCTCGTCCAGCAGCAGGCGCACGGCGTCGGTGCTACCGTAGCGCGCGGCCATCATCAGCGGCGTCGTGCCGTTGGGTGACGCGGCGTCGATATAGGCGTCGTTGTCCAGCAGCAGGCGCATCACGGCCACCTGGCCGCGCGTGGCGGCGTAGTGCAAGGGCGCCCAGCCGACCTTGTTGACGTCCGCGCCCTTGTCGATCAGCTTCTTGCACAGGTCCAGCTCGCCGGCCAGCGCGGCGATCATCAGCGCGCTTTCGTCCTTGGGGTTGCGGGTTTCGGCTGCGATCTGGGGCCAATCCAGCAAAGCGTCAGCCGCCTTGTAGGACTCGCTCTTGATGGCCAGGAACAGGCCGGACAGGCCTTGCTCGTTGCTGGTATTGCCATCAAATCCGCGCTGCAGCAGCGCCCGGACGTCGCTGGCATTGTCACGCTTGATGGCGGTGAAAAAGTCTTCAAAAGAGCCCGCGTTTGCAACACTAAACCCTATAAAAACAAATAGATAGGCCAGCTTCTTAAAGTATTGCATCATGCCAAAACCCCGCTGAACAGTCGGTCAAAATTGGCGCTGGTAGCTTGCGCTACTTCTTCCACCGGGATGTTCTTGATCTGCGCGATCTGCTGCGCCACATAAGGCACGTACGAGGGGTTGTTGGTTTTGCCACGGAAGGGCACGGGCGCCAGATACGGGCTGTCGGTCTCGATCAGGATGCGGTCCATGGGCACCAGGGCCGCCACATCGCGTATGTCCTGCGCCGTCTTGAAGGTCAGGATGCCCGAGAAGGAAATGTAGAAGCCCAGGTCCAGCGCGGCGCGGGCCACCATGTCGGTCTCGGTAAAGCAGTGGAATACGCCGCCAGCCGCACCGGCCGAGCCGTCTTCACCCTCCTCCCGTAGGATGGCCAGGGTGTCATCCGAGGCGCTACGGGTGTGAATCACCAGCGGCTTGGCGGCCTGGCGTGCGGCGCGGATATGGGTGCGGAAGCGCTCGCGCTGCCACTCCATATCGGCTACGGTGCGCTCGCCCAGGCGGTAGTAGTCCAGCCCGGTTTCGCCTATAGCCACCACACGTGGCAGCGCAGCGCGCTGAACCAGGTCGTCCAGCGTAGGCTCCTGCACATCGTCGTTGTCAGGATGCACGCCGACGGTGGACCAGAAGTTGTCATAGCCGGTGGCCAGGGCATGCACGTCGGGAAACTCTTCCAGCGTGGTGCAGATGCACAGGGCGCGGTCTACACGCGCGGCGGCCATAGCGGTACGGATGGCGGGGAGCTGCGCGACCAGGTCGGGCATGCTGAGGTGGCAATGGGAATCGGTAAACATGGCGACCGCCAGAGGGGCGGTGGTTGCGGTGAAGGCGGTGGAACGGCGGGGCTTAAATAGTCTGCGTAGGCCGATCCGAGCCCAGGTGGGCACCCAGGATCTCTTCGATCTTGAGCTTGAGCAAGCGGGCTTTTTCGTCCTTGGGGAACTGAATGCCCACGCCCTGGGTACGGTTGCCGGCTGCGCGCGGTGGTGTAACCCAGGCCACGCGCCCGGCGATGGGGTGGCGCTGCGGGTCATCGGGCAGGGACAACAGCACGTACACATCGTCACCCAACTGGTATTCCCGCGTGGTCGGCACGAACAGCCCGCCCTGGGTGAACATCGGGATGAAGGCGGCATACAGCGCACCCTTTTCCTTGATGGCAAGCTGGATGACGCTGGGACGGGGCGAGGCGTTGTTACTGCTCATTGGCAAGCACCATGGATAGCGTTAAAGACGCGAGTTTAGGACGTTTTGGGCCCGGCCCACCAAAGACTCCAGCAGCAGCCCCGCATTGAACGGGTGCTCCACCACGCGGGCGGTGGCGTTCAGGTCCTTGGCCCACTGGGTTAGCAGCTTGCCGGACGGTGCTGATGGCAGATCCTTGGCGGCAAAAAAACGCGGCGCAGCACCTACGCGTACCAGCAGCAGGTCGTGGCAAAGCTTTTGCAGCGCGTCCACCACCTGGGCCGGCCCCCAGTCGGCAAACGTGGTCAGCACACCCTGGGCCACAGCGCGCGGCAGGGCCGACCAGCTCTGTGCTGTACGGCCAGCCTGGGCCCATTGCAGCGCATCTTCGGGGCGGCCACCGGCGGCGGCCAGCAGCACAGGCGCGTCGGCCGCGGGTACGCCCTGGGCCTGTAGCCAGGTTGTGGACTCGACCGTATCGGGCCAGACCATGTTGTGACCCATGCAGCGGCTGCGGATGGTGGGCAGCAGTTGGTGGGCGGCGCCCGTGGCCAGCACGAACTTCACGTCACCCGGCGGTTCTTCCAGGGTTTTGAGTAGCGCATTGGCGGTGATGTGGTTCATGCGCTCGGCCGGATAGACCAGCACGGCCTTGCCGCGGCCACGGGCGCTGGTGCGCTGCGAGAACTCCACCGCGTCGCGCATGGCATCGACGCGGATTTCCTTGCTGGGTTTGCGCGACTTGTTGTCGATCTCGGACTGGGCCTTTTCGCTCAGCGGCCAGCCCAATTCCAGCATCATGGCCTCGGGCATCAGCAGGCACAGGTCGGCATGGCCATGCACATCGATGGCGTGGCAGCTGGCGCATTGTCCGCAAGCGCCCTGTGCACCCGGCGTGTCGCACAGCCAGGCGCGCACCAGTTCCAGCGCCAGCCGGTACTGGCCCAGGCCGGACGGCCCTTGCAGCAGCCAGGCGTGGCCACGTTGGGCCAGCAAGGTACTGCGCTGCTGCGCCACCCACGGGGGGACCAGGGCTTCACTCATGCCAGGGCCTTCAGGTAGCCGCGTTGCACCAGCACCGCATGCACCTGTTGCCAAACGGCCTCCCGTGGCAGCGCCGCATCGATGCGAGCGAAGCGGGCGGGTGAATCCTCGGCGCGGCGCGCATAACCGTCGGACACGCGACGGAAGAATTCGGTGGGCAGGGACTCGAAACGGTCGGGCACACGGGCACTGGCCAGCCGCTCGGCGGCGATTTCGGGCGCCAGCTCAAACCACAAGGTTAGATCAGGATTGCGAATGAAATCGGCCTCTGGCGCAGATACTGTCTGCACGAAGCGCTCTAATTGTGATAGCACATCAAGCCGAAAGCCGCGCCCACCGCCCTGGTAGGCAAAGGTGGCGTCGGTAAAGCGGTCGCAGACCAGCACGTCGCCACGCGCCAGCGCCGGCTCTATCACCTGCTGCAGATGGTCGCGCCGCGCGGCGAAGACCAGCAGGGCTTCGGTCAGCGGGTCCATGCTGTCGTTCAAGACCATGGCGCGCAGCTTTTCGGCCAAGGGCGTACCGCCAGGCTCGCGCGTCAGCGTGACCGCCCTGCCCTGCGCCCTGAAAGCTGCGGCCAGAGCCTCGATATGGCTGGATTTGCCCGCACCGTCTATGCCTTCGATGCTGATGAAAATTCCTGCTTTCATTAACCAATTACCCCTGACATCCAGAGCCTTCTATAAAACACATGCCAGCTCTTACCGCCTGCTTCCAGAGATACCGCGGAGCCGGCTTTGCCGGGCCGCTGGTATCGCCCCCTGCAAGGGGGTGGGCGAAGACACGAATTGCGTAGCCTGGGGGTGAGCATCATTTTTGTCTGATGTATTTGTTCACGGCGCGATTGTGCTCTTCCAGCGTGGCGCTGAACTGGCTGCTGCCGTCGCCCCGTGCCACAAAGTACAAAGCTGCCGTGGGGGCCGGCTGCACTGCCGCCAGCAGAGCCTGCTTGCCCGGCATGGCGATGGGCGTGGGTGGCAAGCCCGCGCGCAGATAGGTGTTGTAGGGGCCGTCTGTCTGCAGGTCGCGTTTGCGCAAATTGCCGTCAAACCCGGCTCCCAGTCCATAGATGACAGAGGGGTCGGTCTGCAGCGGCATGCCTATGCGTAGCCGGTTGTTGAATACGCCGGACACCATAGGGCGGTCGCCCGGCTGGCCGGTTTCTTTCTCGACGATGCTGGCCAGGATCAGGGCCTCGTCCGGCGTATGCGCCTGGGTGGAGGGTTGGCGCTGGGCCCAGGCGGCTTCCAGCTTTTTGTCCATGGCATGCAGCGCACGTTTCAGCACAGCCAGATCGCTGCTGCCCTTGGAATAGGTATAGGTATCGGGAAAGAACCGGCCCTCAGGCGCCACGCCGGGCCGGTCTAGTGCGGCCATTACGGCCTCGTCGCTCAAGGCAGCGCTATCGGGCTTGAGCTGGTCGGCCCGTGACAAGGCCGTTCGCACCTGGCGAAAGTTCCAGCCCTCTACCAGGGTGACGGCGCGCATGGCTTCGTCGCCGCGTACCAGCTTGGATAGCAGCTCCAGGGGCGTGGTGCCGCTAGTGATTTCATAGCTGCCGGCCTTGATCTGGCGGGCCTGACCCGACACGCGGAACCAGGTAAAGAGCAGCACGGCAGGGGTTTGCACGCCCGCATCGACCGCAGCCTGGGCTACGCCGCGTGGACTGGTGCCGGGCTCGATGGACAGATCCAGCGTAGCGCTGGACAGGGACAAGGGCTGGTACAGCCACCATCCGGCCGCTGCCGCGCATACGCCCACGATCAGCAACAAACTCAAAAACAGGCGACGCACAGTAGACCTTTGTGAAACCGGACAAATAGCCATTGATGATAATTCAGCCCATGACCATCGCACTCAACGCCGCACTCCACGGGATTGCCCCCCTCCATCACCTGGGCGTGATACGCGCCGAAGGCGCTGACGCAGCCAAGTTTCTGCACGGCCAGCTGACCCAGGACTTTGCCCTGCTGGGCCAGGACCAGGCCCGCCTGGCCGCCTTCTGCAACGCCAAAGGCCGCATGCAGGCCAGCTTCATCGGCTTCAAGCGCAGCCCGACCGAGATACTGCTGATATGCCACCGCGACCTGCTGGCCCCCACGCTGAAGCGCCTGAGCATGTTTGTCATGCGCGCCCAGGCCAAGCTGACCGACGCCACGGCCGACTTCGCGCTGTACGGCTTGGTGGGTGGCGACATTGCCCCGGCCCAGCCCGCCTGGACCCTGGCCAGCGCTGGTGATGCCACCACCATCGCCCTGTACCCGGCGGACGGACTGGCACGCGCATTGTGGATCGCACCCGCGCAAACCACGCCGCCCACTGGTCCTTCGCTCAGCCCCGAGCTGTGGCTGTGGAGCGAGGTGCGCAGCGGCGTGGCCACGGTGTCGCAACCGATTTTTGAAGCCCTGGTGCCGCAGATGCTGAATTACGAATCGGTCGGCGGCGTGAACTTCAAAAAAGGTTGCTACCCCGGCCAGGAAGTGGTGGCACGCAGCCAATTCCGTGGCACGTTGAAACGCCGTGCGGCCATAGGCCATGCGGACGTGAGCATGCTGCCAGGGCAGGAAATCTTCCACTCCAGCGATGCCGAGCAGCCCTGCGGCGTGGTGGTGCAGGCGGCGGTCGCGCCTGAGGGCGGCTGGGATGCGATTGTGTCCCTGCAGCTAGCCGCCATGCAAGACGGCAGCCTGCATGTGGGCGCGGCGGATGGCGCCGTGCTGAGCCTGCTGCCCCTGCCTTACGAACTACTCGCCGATATCTAGTCCAAATGCGCCACGCAGGGCCCTGGCCGCGTCAGCATGGGCTTGGCGCGCCTCGGGGATGGCGCGGCCCATTTTGATGAATTCATGGGTCACGCCACGGTAGATCTCCAGGTCTACCGGCGTACCCGCCAGGCGCAGCTTGTCAGCGTACTGCAGGCCCTCATCCACCAGCGGATCGCATTCAGCCAGGCCGAACCAGGCCGGAGCCACGCCTTCCACATCCTGTGCCTGCAGTGGCGCAAAGCGCCAGTCCTCACGGTCCGCCGGGCTGCGCAGGTACTGGCCGAAGAAGAAATCGATGTGTTCACGCTCCAACACCAGGCCGCTGGCAAAGCGGGCATGCGACGCGGTATCGCCATGCGAGGTCGTGCCCGGGTAGAACAGCATTTGCAGCGCCAGCGGCAGGCCCGCGTCGCGCGCCTGGATGGCGGCCACGGCAGCCAGCGTGCCGCCCGCGCTGTCCCCGGCCACGGCCATCTTGCCGGGCTGCAGGCCCAGGCTGCGGGACTCGGCGGCCAGCCAGGCCAGCGCGTCCCAGGTGTCGTGCACCGCGGTGGGAAAGCGGTGCTCCGGCGCCAACCGATAGTCCAGCGAGACCACGGCGCAGCCACTCAAGCGGCTGAGTTCGCGGCACAGTATGTCGTGTGTGGCCACGCTGCCCACGGTAAAGCCACCGCCGTGCAGGTACAGCAGCACCGGCAGCGGCTCGAACGACGGCGCTACCAGCCTGGCCTGCAGCGCATGCCCGTCGCGCGCCGGAATCTGCAGGTCTTGCACCCGGGCCAAGGCGGGCGAAGGAATTTCCAGCACGCCCGCCCCCAGGGCATAAGCCGCGCGGGCCTGCTCCGGAGTCAGGCTATGCAAGGCCGGGCGGCGGGCGCGGGCCATGCGGCTCAACACAGAACGCATCTGCGCGGTCAGGTGGGAGTCAATAGACATAGGATTGAAACCTGCTCTGACGCAGGTAAATCGTGCGCAAGCAGCTAGCAAATAAATAGCAAATAGAACTAGAGACGGGGCAGAAACGGCGCGCTCTGGTCGCGCCAATCTAGCGGGTCCTGCTGCAGCACGATGTCGATGTCCAGCCCCAGTGGCACACCGATTTCTCCGGGGAAGCTGACAGCCAGCGCGTTGTCGTCCAGCGCGCCCTCTTTGGCGCGTACCCGCCAGGCAGCCAGGTGCAGCACGCCGGCCAGGGGTTCGTAGCTTTCGTTGTCGAACGGTGCAATCTGGTACTGCAGCGCGTCCACCAGGCGTTCGGGCAGTTGCCATTGGCGCGCCAGGCCGGCGGCTACATCGGCATAGCTATAACCCAGGCGCTTGTGTTCCAACCGTGCACGGCGCAGGTCGAATGGCGGCTGGGTCTGGTTCAGCGCCTCCATCTCATCCGGCATGGCAATATGCAGTGCCAGCTCGCCCACGGCATGTAGGAGCCCGATGGCATAGGCAGTGCATGGGTTGTTGCGTATGGTGCCGGCCAACGCGCGGGAGAGCTTGGCCACGTCCACGCTGAAATGCCAGAACTGTGGCAGCGACAAACTGACCAGGGTCTGCGGCCCCAGGCTGTGTGTGGCGGTATGCGCCAGGCCGCGCAACTGCTCGGTGCTCAGGATGGCCAGCGCCTCGGGGATGCTATAGACCTGGCCAGCCATGGGCGTGCCGGCCGCGTTGGCCTGGGCCAGCAGGCGCACGGTCAGCACCGGGTCGACGCCTACCAGCTGGCCCAGCACCCGCAGATTGGGGTCCGGGTGGGCCAGCTCATTCAGAAACATGGCCACCACCTTGGGCGCATAGGGCAAGGCCAGCTCGGAGGCCAGCAGCGCATTCAACTCCATGGTTGTGTCTCCATTCGTATACGGCATGGTACGGCAAACCGCCTGCTGCGCACCATGGGCGCATGCGGTTTACCGTGCTAATCAGCGCTTGGGTTGCAGCTTGGCAAAAGCCGATGCCATGGCCGACTGCGGCGCCGGGCCGTTGTCGCGACGCGGCTGTTGCTGACCACGGCTAGCACCCTCGAAGCGGTTGTCACGGGGACCATCCCGGCGGGCCGGCGCCTCGCCCAGCTTCATGCTCAGCGCAATGCGCTTGCGGGCCACATCCACCTCGACCACGCGCACCTTGACGATGTCGCCGGTCTTGACGACCTCGCGCGCATCGGTGGTGAACTTGTGGCTGAGTTGGCTGACGTGCACCAGGCCGTCCTGGTGTACGCCCAGGTCCACAAAGGCGCCAAAGGCCGCCACGTTGCTGACCGTGCCTTCCAGTACCATGCCTTCGACCAGGTCCTTGATGTCTTCCACGCCATCGTTGAAGCGCGCTACCTTGAAGTCCGGGCGCGGGTCGCGGCCGGGTTTCTCCAGCTCGCCAATGATGTCTTTGACGGTAATGACGCCGAACTTCTCATTCGCAAACAGCTCGGGCCGCAGCGTCTTCAGCATCTCGGCGCGGCCCATCAGCTCGGTCACCGGCTTCTTGGTCACTTCAATGATTTGCTCGACCAGCGGATAGGTTTCGGGGTGCACGCCGGTCATGTCCAGCGGGTTGTCACCGCCGCGGATGCGCAAAAAGCCCGCGCTTTGCTCGAAGGTCTTGGCGCCCAGGCCGCTCACGTCCATCAGCTGCTTGCGGTTCTTGAAAGCGCCATTGGCCTCGCGCCAGCGCACCACGGCCTTGGCCACGTTCGCAGACAGGCCGGAGACGCGGCTCAACAAGGGCACGCTGGCGGTGTTCAGGTCCACACCTACCGAGTTCACGCAGTCTTCGACAACGGCTTCCAGGCTGCGCGCCAGGTCGTTCTGGCTCACATCGTGCTGGTACTGGCCCACGCCAATGGACTTGGGGTCGATCTTCACCAACTCGGCCAGCGGGTCTTGCAAGCGGCGCGCGATGCTGGCCGCGCCGCGCAGGCTCACGTCCACATCGGGCATCTCTTGCGACGCGAATTCGCTGGCCGAATACACCGATGCGCCGGCTTCGCTGACCACCACTTTCTGCACTTCCACCGGTGGCAGGCCGGCTTGCTCGCTCATTTTGGCCAGCAGCTTGATCAGGTCGGCCGCCAGCTTGTCGGTTTCACGGCTGGCTGTGCCGTTGCCGATGGCGATCAGGTTCACGCCGTGTTTGGCGCACAGCTTGCCCAGGGTGTGTAGCGAGCCTTCCCAGTCCTTGCGCGGCTCGTGCGGGAAGACGGTGGCGGTTTCCACCAGCTTGCCCGTCGTATCCACCACGGCGACTTTCACGCCGGTACGGATGCCCGGGTCCAGGCCCAGCACCACACGTGGGCCGGCCGGTGCAGCCAGCAGCAGGTCGCGCAGGTTGTCGGCAAATACCTTGATGGCTACTTTTTCGGCGTCTTCGCGCAGCTTGGCGAACAGGTCGCGCTCGGTAGACAGGCTGAGCTTGACGCGCCAGGTCCAGGCTACGCATTTGCGGATCAAATCGTCGGCCGGGCGGCTTTGGTGGCTCCAGCCCAGGTGGATGGCGATGCGGCCCTCGGCCAGGGACGGCTTGCCCGGCTCGGGCTCGACTGGCAGTACCAGCTTGGCATCCAGGTATTCCAGCCCACGGCCACGGAATACAGCCAGTGCGCGGTGCGATGGCACGCGGCCAATCGGCTCGTCGTAGTCGAAGTAGTCGCGGAACTTGGCGATGTCGGGGTTGTTCTCGTCCTTGCCAGCGGCCAGCTTGCTGCGCAGCAGGCCTTCATTCCACAGCCAGCTGCGCAGGTTCTGGATCAGCGCAGCATCTTCGGCCCAGCGCTCGCTGAGAATGTCGCGTACGCCGTCTAGCACGGCCTGCGCGGAGGTGAAGTCGTCACCGTTTTCACCCTTCTCGGCTTTCACAAAGGCCTGGGCTTCATCGGCCGGTACCAGCGCGGGGTTGG
This sequence comes from Rhodoferax sp. GW821-FHT02C08, assembly GCF_059421805.1. Taxonomy (NCBI): domain Bacteria; kingdom Pseudomonadati; phylum Pseudomonadota; class Betaproteobacteria; order Burkholderiales; family Comamonadaceae; genus Rhodoferax; species Rhodoferax sp. GW821-FHT02C08. Next base: position 329,226 of record NZ_JBWKVR010000004.1, on the reverse strand, counting down.
CAAACAGCTTGTCAGCCAGCGGCTCGATGCCGTTTTCTCGGGCGATCTGGCCCTTGGTACGGCGCTTGGTTTTGAACGGCAGGTACAGGTCTTCCAGCTCCTGCTTGGTGGCGGCGGAAAAGATGGCCACACGCAGCGCGTCGGTCATCTTGCCCTGCTCTTCAATGCTGGCAACGATGGCCGCACGCCGGTCTTCGAGTTCGCGCAGGTAGCCCAGGCGGGTTTCCAGCTCGCGCAGCTGGATGTCGTCCAGGCCGCCGGTGACTTCCTTGCGGTAGCGCGCGATGAACGGTACGGTGGCACCGCCGTCCAGCAGCTCTACGGCGGAGCGGATTTGTTCTTCTCGGACTTGGATCTCGGTGGCCAGCTGGCGGATGATTTTCTGCATGAACGGGAACTAATAAGGCAAGGGGCGTGAGTTTGCCACAGCCACCTTAGCCCATATTTTGTATATAAAAAGCGACTCTAGCGCAGAAGAAACCTGCACCAGCAGCTATTTATTCAATAGCAAACTGCGTACCTTGTGTTGCAAAGCCGGGGGCAGCGGCGAGATACCCTGCTCTGGCTAACGCAATTTACTGAACTTATGATGTGGAATTAAATACGCTAGTAATGCACAACACAAGATGCAACCAGAATACGCAGGGCTATGCTTGCCTAGGCCGCTTATTACTGATATGCCTCGCGGATATCCTGCTTAACGAAACGGAGCATATCAAGGTGGCTTCAAGGCCAAGTTTGAAGAATACTTTCAAATGGGACTAAGTCCGGTAAATAGGCCGCCGACGTCCTGAAAGCGCAGGGGAACTTGAATCTTAGCAGTGCTACCTAGCATGGATCAACTCACTATTCCGCTGGGCACCGCATTGCTCAGCATTTACCTAAGATTTAAGTCGCGCTTTGATAATTCGTCCGGCCGCCGTTTGAGGGCAAGGTAAATCTATAATTGAAAAACCCCATTCGACTAACATCCTGAAGAAATAATTCGGATGAAAACAAAGCTCCATCCAGCCATGATGTGCTATTGACCAAATGCCTTGCCCCGAAGGATTTAGCCCCCAGTCATAAGGGAGTTCATTTGTTATTGTTTCACCGGTAAATATTATTACAGCAGAAGGAGTAAGGCATTTTTTAAGTCTTACCAGTAGTTCGCGATGTGCTATGCAATGGTGAAAGCTTTCGAAAAATAATATTGCGTCAAATTTTTTCCCTAACTTTGGTGCCTCAAAATAGTCGCCACAAATTGTATTCAAGCTTAGATTGAATCTATTGAATCTATTGAATCTATTTTTTACAATTTTTATAAATTTTTCTTCAATATCAAGAACTGTTAATTGATAACCGGAAAGGGCCAGTTGTAAGGCCAACCTTCCCCAGCCCACACCCATTTCGAGTACAGAGCCTCCAATGGGCACGTCATCGAAAGCTCTTACTATAGAACCCACAGCGATTAATTGATTGCCGATTGCGACTGGGTCTTTGGTGTTATAGGGGTAAACATTATCAATCAAATTATCCGAGAAATCGTGTTTCTCGTTTTCTACTTTGTAATTTATTTTGCATATATTTTTATATTGACAAAGCCAAAATTTTTCATACTCGGGAGAGGCTGAGTCGCCAGATGGAACTTGGAATGCCCCGCTAAATTTGGTAAAATAATGCAACAGCGCATCATTGGAATGATTGGCCATATGATGAGATAAACCAATGAAGCGATCGATATCCGCTTCGATTTCCAATTTATATCCACCAGTAAGTAAGGATTTTTTTCGACTGATGCCTCCTCCAAACTGTGAAGTTGTTGCAATGCCCTGAATCATTAGACCCAGTGCACGTGGGTCATTTTCGGATGATGGGTAGCGATCGGATACTTTAATTGATATTAAGTTACTATCAGGAGTTGATATTTCCATTTTATCAATGACAATAACCTGGTGCCCTGTTGAGATTTTGAATTCCCTGCTGCCCGCATCTCCGCAAATTTTTACATCAACCTCGTTGCTCTGCTTTTCCAAATATCCATAATGAATTAAAATATAATCCAAGAAATCATTGACAGGAATCCTTATTGTTGCACTTAATCCCATCCGTCTCCATCGTTCATCGCCATTGACTTCCATGTCAAACCAGCCATCAAGCAAATCCACTCCCTCGGGAGCGATATCGCGAACATAAGGATCAACAAACGGTAAAAAGACCCCGTTTATTTTCTTTCTTTTTATGTAGCCATGCGATGCAAGATATTTGGTTGCCAATCGCTTGAATTCTTTAAGGCTCATATTGGCAATCTATGTGGGGAAAATTGAAGGAAAACCGATCAACAAATTTTTATTTGCTGATTCGATCTCATTAAATCATCACAACTCATTTGTGTCCTGCGAGGTGTTTACCGCCCCATATTACCAACCCTAGCGTACTAAGAAAAATGGCAAGTAGCTCAAACACCGAGCCAAGCTGAAATCGGTGTTGAAGTTGATTCACTACCTTTGTTGATTGATGTGATTGCCAAAGTGCTCACCTATAACCCATATCGATCGCCATCGGGCAAGCGTTTGCAATCACTTCTATTTTCAAATTACATCAACCTCAATGACAACCGGAGTGAAAGAGGCCATCTCAAACCACGAAACATCCTCGTGAACCAGTGTAATCTCAAGCAAAAATCTTCCTTTTTTCTCAGGTGCATTTACTCGAATCACTTGCTCGACCGTGGTGCACGCCTCTATTAAATCATTGAGAATTTTTGTTCGAACCCCATCAAATACTATGACTTTGCCACACTTATCCCGCCAGTGGTAACTAACGCGTACTGGGCGCTCTCCATTTCCATTCCAATTTTTCTTTGAAAGATTACAAATTGTCGCGTCAACCGAAAACTCTTCGCCTAGCGACACCCTTTCGGGGCAAAACTTGATGCTTAATTTACCAGCATAGTCCTTAGACTCGCAGAGCGGCAAGGTCTCATCGGGTAAAAGCGTGGGATTCCGCCAAAGCTGGACACCATCCACCTGAGTATGGATTTCTCGACCAATCGCAAGTACCGCAGGTCGCTCGATTTCCAAAACCCAGCCAGCGGACTGGAAGCTATCAAATAAGGCGGCCTCAATCTGCTTACTATGTGTGCCGATTAGTACCATCGCAACTTTCTCGTTTAAGAAGGGCATGGATAACGGAATTAGTGGAACCTCAGCACCTTGAATGTCGACATGAACCAAATCAATCCGATCAAGCTCCGAAGAAAGTAACGAAGAAAGCGGTATTTGACGTAGATAGTTGTACTTACCTGTATTCAATAACTCTGCTAATTCCGTATCTAAAACATTAAAACGAGCTTCAAGCCCCCAAGACACACCAGACTGCTCCTGAATAGGAAATAAAGCGTGCCCAGCCTGCCAACTCGCAATACCATGGTGGATCACATACTCATCGATGTTGAAGCCGTTTTCCTGCAGAGACTCATGGGCAAACTGGACATGCCCAGCATCGCCTTCGACGCCGATTAATTTGACGTCTAGTCCTCTTCGCCTGGCAACTACACCGGTAATATTTAACCAGCACCCCCACCCACACCCCAACTCAATTACGGTAAATTTATCTTTTGCCAATTCCACGGCGCGCAATGCAGCGCCGAACTCGGCCAAATCAGCGTGCCAATTTGCAGGTATAGGTGGTGGCTCCACACCTTCCTTTCCCCCTACAACCAAGGGCAGATGGTTCGGATTTACTTTTACACCAAAGGCATTTGTTAGAAATCCAGGAGTAGGCGCTATGTCAGGCAACACATATCTCATCACAAGTTGTTCCAATCCACCGATGGCAGATTGGTAAAAGTAGTATCGACTGCTCGGATCCAGGGTCATTAATATTCCTATTTCAAAAAATTTCTTTAATTTTTATTACCATACCTCTTGGTATCATGCCGAATTGCCGCGTGGTAAACCCGTAGTTACAGATCACTCAGGGAGCAGGCAATGGCTATACCGCCGAAGAGCTCATTGAAGCCCTGCGCGAAATGAATGTTATCCCACATATGGCACTAAATACCTCGAGACGTCACCCAGTCGGCCAAACACCGTTGACGCAAGTGAGACGCATCATCGCGGTCTAACAGAGAAACCGCATTGAGCAAGACTTTGGCTGGGCAAAGACCAGTGAGTGCATCCACTAAATGACGGTGCGCTGACTCTGTAGCGTAGATCATATTTTTGTGCTGACCGCGGCGGTCAACAACCTCACGTACATGTTGGAGAGAATGCGCCTGCAAACGCTTTAAGACAACGCTAAACAAGGACCTTCAAAGGCTACGTTAACAATCCACAAGGGGCGAACTTCGTCCACAGAGACGCTCATTGTGTTGGCTTAGATAGGCTTTGAACCCGAATGGCAGATCATTCAACCTGCATGCTGCCTTTATGGGCGTACCTGTGCCAGCGACTGGCTGCGGCTTAGGTGGATATTGGCCAGCGCCAAGGCGGTGAACGCCCTCGTGGCGCTCTTCAGCAAGCCGCTTGTCCACGCCAAAAATGTGTTTTACCCGGGCGCGTATCTTGGATTTGTTGCGGTTCTTAGACCGCACCACCTCATCGACAATACCGTTACGCCGGCTGCGTTTATTCGTGAAGTTCCGGGCTTTTGCTGGCTTCGCCTGAATCAGGCCCTTCTGACTGGCGTAGGCCGAGTCGTATAGACGCGCCGCTCGTTGCCATGGAGCAGTTTGGGCAAGGGGTGTTTGTCATGCAGGTTGGCGGACGTGACCACGGCGCTGTGGACCAGTCCGCTTTGGCTGTCCACGCCGATATGCAGCTTTATGCCGAAATACCACTACTGGCCTTTGCAGATTTGGTGCATCTAGGGGTTACAGGCCTTATCCGCGTTCTTGGTCGAGCTGGAGTGCTGAGAGGGTGATATCCACAATGGTGCCGGTGTTGACCTTGAAACCCCTTATTGCAGCTCTTGTCCAACCTTCGCAAACAGAGACTCTCCCCGTTTGTACTCGTTGATGTGTCGGTGCAACTTGAGCAGGGTGACAGCGTCAGGTACCGGCTCACGGCCCAGGTCAATGTCGACGAAGCTGCGCAGGCTGGCGGTATCGTACAGCCCCTCATCGCAAGCCAAGTCGGCCAGATTGAACGAGTGCTGCAAAGGTGGATGCGCAACATGCGCTCCAACCCAATGGGAGAGCGTCCGTTGCCGGCCTTGGGGCAATGAGGTTCAATGACCTCACACAAGGCAACGGAACAATCGTGTTTATGGTCACGAGGAACCCATCACGCCGTGTGGGTCTGCGGCAGCTTTCGAACCCAAGATCTGCCGCCATAGCTAGAGTCTGCTGTTTCATCCCTACCTCCTCAAAATGAGGCACGCTATCACGCAAATCACGTGCCAGCTCGGGAATTATTCAGATGGTATGAGCGCCTCCCTCCTACCGCTACTTGCACTGCGCCCTGGGTAATGCCAGATTGGAGATCCCATCGTCAACATCGAAACGGAGACCATCATGGAACGTACCGTCATTGCCGTCGACATTGCCAAGAAGGTGTTTCAGCTGCATTGGGCCGAGCCTTGATGGCGCTGGGCCACGAGGTACGGCTCATCTCCCCGCGCAAGGCACGCCCGTTCGTTCAGCGCAACAAGACCGACGCTGCGGACGCTCAAGCGATCTGGACCGCATGCCGTCAGCCGGGAATGCGCTTCGTGCCTGTCAAGAGCGAGGCCCAGCAGATAGTGCTATCGCTGCACCGGATGCGCTCACAGCTCATGAAGACTCGCATCATGCAAACCAACGAACTCAGGGGCTGCTCTACGAGTTCGGCATCGTGTTGCCGGAAGGTCATGCGGCGTTGCTCAAGGCCTTGCCTGACGCCATGTGCGACGCAAAGACACGGCTGCCAGCGATGCTCATGGACAGCCTGGACGAGCAGCTCAGGCGAGTCCAGCAACTGCAGGCCGACATCGGCCTCATCGAGCGACGGCTCTCGCAGCAGATGCGGGAAATACCTGCGCACGCTGGTGATGCGTGGCGCGCACGCCATCGTGATCAGATCCAAGGATGGTCCGACATGGCTATGGTTGACAGCTTTGTTGCAACGTCGGCCGTAAAGCGTGGCGGTCGAAGCCGTAGCGAACAAGTTGACGCGAACGATCTGGGCCGTATTGGCACGCGAACTGGCTTGGAGGTCTGAAGCGTGGCAGGCCGCGCGTTAAAGATGAGGCTTACGAAACGACCAGTTTGAAGGAGAGCAAGCGACCACGCGTGTGATGGAACAAATAGGTCGGACCGGGACGGAGACACTCCGATAAGGCATAAGAGCATCAAGCTCGATGTTCAGATGGAAACTTCGTCAGCGAAAACCATTAGGGCCAGCAGGCACATCAGCTTGCACAACAGGCCGGATATAAGACTGCAGCCCTGCCTCCTGAATCTTCACACACACGAGTTCTTGCAATCCGGGAGGCGCCCATATAAGCGTTGCCTTAGTTCAACTTGATATCAGTCGAATTATTTTCATGACAAGCATGCTTATTGCAGCTGCCATTGCTGGCAGGCATTATTGAGCCAAGCCCATTGCTGGATATTGGTCGTGTCGGCGGTGCCGCAGTTGGAAACATCCAATACCTTTCCGCTGTTGCGCGAGGTCAAGCGGAACCAGGGAGCGGTGGTCGTTGTTACCTGCCATTGCTGACTGGTGCTACTGCTGCAAGTATTTTGGATCACGTTGCCGCCATTGGCAGTGGAAGATCCGCTGACATCCAGGCACATGCCGCTGTGCTCGCTATAGATACTGGAGTATCCATTGCCCAAGTCCACCATTTGCCAATTCTGCCAAGCAAACCCGTTGCATGTATAGAGGTCGACATTGCTACCCGCACTGGTATTAGGTTGCTGAACGTCCATGCACTTATTGCTGTTTTGATTGACGAGCTTTTTATAAGAACTCAGGGCATTTCCACTGTAACCTGCTGCAACGATATTGGCTTGCACGGCGTTTTCGGTTGCATCAGAAGGCTTGCCTGTTGTCATTGCGCCTTCATAGAAATTACCGACTGCCACCTTGCTGTTGTCGCCGCCAATACCCAAAATAATGGCGCCTTCTTTGTGGAAGGGTACATATCCTGACGTTGTGGGTAAGGGCCCTGCATAATCCGTTTTTAATGCACCAGTTTGGGCATCTCCATCTCTAATGGAATATGTTGTGGCATCTTGTTTAATCATGGCCGTGACAAAAGTGGTGTTGCGGCCAGTATTATTCGTATTGCTTCCGTTGCCGCCCAGGAATAAACCGTTCTCAAGATCTGCCATGACCCAGGGGCCAGATCCAGTACATGCGAACCAGCACAAAGTGCCAAAGTAGACAGCATTCATGTGTCCATTGCCGGTATCAAGGTTATTTGTCTCGGCATTACCATAATCAAAGCAGCAACCATTATTCACATGGGTCGCACTGGTAACCATGTATACGCCTTCTGATGCGCTACCGGTTGCAATGCCTGTGGTGTTATTGCGCCGATACCCGACGCCCGCGGAGATATAGACCGCATATGCAGACTTTCCGCCAATCGTCACCTTTAATGCGGTAGCACTGCCTGTGATGTCTGCGCTGCCGTTCCCCCCGGCCGGTGCAACAGTCAAGTGATTTCCATTCGCGGTCTGGTCATAGATCGTTTCAATGGTACATACAGAGCCTGCGCAGAAGGCATCTTGTGCTGCAGCGTTGGCAATACCACCGGCTGTCAAAGTGCCAATATCCATGGTGGCGCCATTAGATGCGCGCTTGACCTGGTACAGTTTTCCGTTATATGCCCCAAACAAGGCTCGCACTGTGCTGTGGGCCGCAGAGCACGGCGTACCGCCCGAAGCGTAAATATCACAGGTACTTGTGGCGGCAGAAGCTTTCTGGAAAAAACCTGAGCTTAAAAATACCATCAACGCCAAAAGCATTAAAAAGCGATTTAATGTCTTGGCGGTAAGTCTACTTAATGGGGGATGTCCATCCAACTGCAAATAATGGTTTTTCATTTTAGTCTCCGTGGTTATTTACTTTGATACCATGCCTCTCGACATGTCATTCCACGGGTTATTATTTCTAAACCCGTAAAATTGATTTCGGCAGAACGTATAGCGTTCGGTGCCTGATAGGGTGAATTCAATGGTGTGAATCTATGGCGCGCAAACCCGCGATATTCCAACTTGTGCGCCGCCTCAGTTGGGGCCCAGGTGAGCGAAGTACTTTTTTCGCCCACGGCGGTCATACACCACCGGCGGGAGCCGGGGACGGCCGAGGAATCGGCTTCTCCGCCTCAACTCCGCCATTGATCGCGATGCGCAATAGCCGGGCTTCTGCATGGTCAAGAGCGTCAAAATATTCACCGGTAGCGGACTTCTTCCGGCTCTGCACCAGATTCGCCAGATCGGTGCTTGCTTGGCGGTCGCCCTGTTCTGCCAGCGCTTCGAGCTGCCAGACCAGATTTGCCGCGTCAGCGTTGGTCTTGGCGCACTCAGATGCCGTCGCATTCGGTTGCTGGGCAACTTGGCATGGCCATATCAGATCAAGCTTTGCGCGTACGGCCGTTACATCTCTACCCGCGGCGGGCGATAGCGGCACCGGATCGTTCGAACAGTTCGATGGGCCGCTTCCGAATGGGCTGATTTGCATCATGTCGGCGCAGCGCTGCTTGCCAGGCGCATCCGCTATTGCTGAGGCCGTGCTGCTGAACGGTGGCAATGGCTTGGCGCCATCCAGTTGCCGGGCGCTTGCCAAAGGCTGCTCAGCGCTGTTTGATTGGCTGCCGCCTATCAGTGCGTAATAGCACAGGCACGCTGCGGCGATCACGCATATGCCCGGGAACACTTTTTGAGCAACAGACATTCTTTTCCTACTTTTGCTGGCCTTCCCCGCGAGCATCTAGACACCTTATGGCCCTGCCAAGAGCAGGATCGGCATGCTTGCATACGCAAAGCATAGGTGCCAGGATGTTCTACCGAACGATCAGCCTGGGAGGGAAATTCAGCTCGCGTCGACATCCCCCAACGCAAACCCGACTAGCCGCTCAAACCGATTGTTCGGGGCCATCGTAGCCGTCATCATTTCAAGAAACCAATCACATCTTTCAAAGATGGCATATCATTTTTAGTATTGGTAGTACCACTATTGATACTTAAATGCATATGTCTTACTCGGAGCTATCCATTCAACAACATCCCACTCAACTCCTGCCGCGCAAGACTGCGGCTGCTGGCGTCAGACATACCAATCTGCTGCACGACTCGCCCTTGGTCAAACACAAAAGCCACGTCAGCCAGCGCCAGCACGTCTTCCACGTCATGGGTAATCATTAGCGCCGGGATGCCCCATTGGCGGCGCACCTGGGCTAGCTCGTCGCGCAGGCTGTGACGCAGGCGGGGGTGCAAGGCGGCAAACGGCTCATCCAGCAGCAGCACCTGGGGCTGGCAGGCCAGTGCGCGAGCCAAAGCCACGCGTTGCTGCTGCCCACCAGACAGGGTGATGGGCCGGCTGTCCGCTAGCGCGGCTAGGCCAAAGCTGTCCATCAAGGCCTGCACATGGGCCTGCTCAATGGGCAACAGACGTTTTTTGCGCCAGGACTTCAGGCCGAAGGCAATGTTTTCGTATACCGACAGATGCGGGAACAGCGCGTAATTCTGCGGCAGATAGCCCACGCGGCGCTGGGGCGGCGGCATGTGCACGCCTTGCCCTGCGTCGAACAAGCTACGGCCGTCCAGGCGGATGTGGCCCCGGTGGGGCTTGAGCAGGCCGGCAATAGCCTGCAGGGTCAGCGACTTGCCCGCGCCCGAAGGGCCGTACAAGGCGGCAAACGGCGCGTCGGTGGCAAAGCGCACGGCCAGATCGAAGCGCCGGCGGCGGTCGGCAACAGTGAGCTGGATGTCTACGTCAATCACGGCTTTCCAAAGCCGTAACGCGCCAGCACTTGCTGCGCGGCATCGGTGAACAGGAAAGCGATGAAGTTCTTGGCCAAGGCCTTTTGCTTGCTGTCGGCCACCACGGCGATGGGGTACGACACAGGGGTGTGGCCGGTGGTGGTCAGCACGATCTTGACCTTGTCGCCCAGCAGCGCCGCATCGGTGCGGTAGACGAAGCCGGCCTCGGCCTCGCCACGGCTCACATAGTCCAGCACCTGGCGCACGTTATCGGCCTGCACGAACTTGGGCTCCAGGGCGGTCCACAGGTGGGCGCCGTCCAGCACCTGCTTGGTATAGCGGCCGGCGGGCACGGTAGCGACTTTGCCGATGGCGATCTTGCGCACATTGGCGCCGCCCAGGTCTTGCAGGCTTTTCAGGCCCAGGCCATCTTTGCCGGGTTCGATCAGCACCAGGCTGTTGCTGACGAAGTCCTTGCGGGTGTCGGTGTCGATCAGTTTTTGGGCCGCACCCCGGTCCATGGTGTCCTGGTCGGCGCTGACGAACACGTCCACCGGCGCGCCCTGGCTGATCTGCTGCAGCAGCACGCCAGAGGCCGCAAAGTTGAAGCGCACGGTGGCGCCGGGCTGGCTGGCTTCGAACTTGGGGCCCAGCTCCTTGAACGCATCTGTCAGGCTGGCGGCGGTGGAGACGGTGATCTGCTGCGCGCTGGCCAGCAAGGGCAAGGCCAGCAAGATGGAAAGCAGTCTGGAAAGCAGTAAGGAAGGACGCACGTGAAAGCTCCTGAAAATCAACGCAAGGAAAAGAAGCGGTTGGACAGCACCAGCACCGCAATGGACAGCACCGAAGTGACCAGCACCAGCAGCAGCGCCCTGTCGTCCTGCCCAGCCTGCACCGCGTCGTAAATAGCCATGGACAGGGTCTGCGTCTGCTGCGGGATGGAGCCGGCCACCATCAGCGAGGCGCCGAACTCACCCATGGCCCGCGCAAATGCCAGCAGCGTACCGGCCAGGATGCCCGGCCAGGCCAGCGGCAGCGTGACGCGCATGAACACCGAGAAAACCGATTGGCGCAAGGTGCTGGCAGCGGCCTCCAATGCAGGGTCCACACCCGCAAACGCTGCACTCGCCGACTTGAGCACCAGCGGTAGCGCGACCACGGCCGAGGCGACCACCGCGCCGTGCCAGCTGAAGATGATGGTGTAGTCCAGATGCGTGCGCAGCCAAGCGCCCAGCGGGCTGCGCCGCCCCGCCACCACCAGGATGGCATAGCCGATGACGGTAGGCGGCAGCACCAGCGGCAGCATGCAAGCCGCTTCCAAAAGGCTACTGCCAGGAAACTTTTTGCGGGCGAATACCCAGCCCAGCGCAACGCCTGCCAGCGTCGCCAGCAAGGTCGCCACCGCAGCCACTTTCAGCGACAGCATGAGGGGGAACCAGTCCATGGAGGCGAGTAGCGCGGGCATGGCCGGCATTGTATCCAGCCGTATATAGCGATAAAGAAATGTTCAGGGCGCCAGCAGCGCCTGTAGCGCGGCAATGTCCACAGCGGCTGCCGTGCGGGCGGCCTGCTCCACGGCTCGGTAGTGCTGCACCAGCTTCTCGCCCAGGGGGGACAACGCAGTGCCCCCGCCCTGCGCGCCGCCGGCCACGGTGGTCACGGCTGGCGACACCAGGGTGCGGTTCATTTCGTCCACCAGCACCCAGGCGCGGCGGTAGGACATGCCAAGCTGCCGGGCAGCGGCGGAGATGGAGCCGGTTGCGGCAATGGCCTCCAGCAGATCGACCTTGCCCGGCCCGATGGCAATGCTGGCATCGCGGTAGATGCGCAAGCGGAACTGGGCTTTGCTGGTAGCGGTCCTCACAGCGGCTTGGCGAACAGGCCGATGGTCAGACACACGCCGATGCCGACGATGGCGATGCGCAGATATTTCTCGTTCACCCGGTGTAGCGCCCAGGAGCCGATGAGGCCGCCAACGATGGCTCCTGCGCCCAGCACCAGCGCGGGCAGCCACTGCACCTGGGGTGAAGTGATGAACAAGGCCACGGCGGATGCATTCATCACCCCGGCCAAGGCGTTCTTGGTGGCCCCAGCATTGCGGGTGGGCAAGCCGGCCATGGTCAGTGCCGCCATCATCAGAAAGCCAATGCCACCGCCGAAATAGCCGCCGTAGATGGCAATGCAAAACTGCGCCACCGCCGCGCCCGCAGGGCCTATGTGCACCGAGGCCTCCCCCGGCTTGCGAAAGAAACTACCCCAGGCAAACACCGTGGTGGCAAACAGCACCAGCCAGGGCACCAGGCGAGTAAAAATGTCCGAAGGAGTATGCAGCAACAGCAGGCCACCCAGCGCCCCGCCCAGCACGCTCACCAGCAGCAGCGCCCAAAACGGCAGCGCGCCGGCGCCCGTGACCAGCTTGCGGCCCGCAAAGCCGGATGTCACCTGCCCCGGAAACAGCGCCACCGTGGAGGTGATATTGGCCGCCAATGGCGACATGCCCGACAGGATCAGCGCGGGCAAGGTGACAAAAGAGCCGCCACCGGCCAGCGAGTTTTGCAAACCGGCCCACAGCCCGGCCACCAGAATCAATACAAGCACGCAGACCCCTCAAATTTCATATATAAAAAAAGCTTCTGGCACAGTATTTACCTGCGCGAGAAGCTATTCAAACCATAGCAAGAATGCAGCGATATTACGCCAGTGCCTTATCCACAATGCCCTGCGCTTCTTGGGTGATACGGCGCAAGTGGTCTTCACCGTGGAAGCTTTCTGCGTAGATCTTGTAGATATTCTCAGTCCCGGAAGGGCGCGCGGCAAACCAGCCGTTGGCGGTAGACACCTTCAGCCCACCCAGGCTGGCACCGTTGCCGGGGGCCGTGGTTTGCACCTGGGTGATGGCCTCGCCCGCCAGCTCCGAACTGGTGATCTGCTGCGGCGTGAGCTTGCCCAGCTTTTTCTTCTGCTCGGGCGTGGCCGGAGCGTCGATGCGGTCATAGGCGGGTGCACCAAAGGCCTGGGTCAGCTTTTGGTAGGCCTGGTGCGGGTCGTCGCCGGTGCGGGCGATGATTTCGGCCGACAGCAAGGCGGGAATCAGGCCGTCCTTGTCGGTGGTCCACACAGTACCGTCGCGGCGCAGGAAGGACGCGCCAGCGCTCTCTTCGCCACCAAAGCCCAGCGAGCCATCGCACAGGCCGGCTGCGAACCATTTGAAGCCCACCGGCACCTCGTACAGATTGCGGCCCAGGCGGGCAGCCACACGGTCAATCATGCTGCTGCTGACCAGGGTTTTACCCACGCCGGCCTGGGCGCTCCAGCCGGGCCGGTTCTGGAACAGGTAATCGATGCACACGGCCAGGTAGTGGTTGGGCTGCATCAGGCCACCGCTCTTGGTTACGATGCCGTGGCGGTCGTGGTCGGTGTCGCAGGCGAAGGCGATGTCGTACTGGTCCTTCAGGCCGATCAGCGAGGCCATGGCGCTTTTGCTGGACGGGTCCATGCGGATGCGGCCGTCCCAGTCCACGCTCATGAAGCGAAAGGTGGCGTCCACCTGCTCGCTCACCACACTCAGGTTCAGCTGGTATTTCTCGGCGATGCGGGCCCAGTAGTGCACGCCCGCGCCGCCCAGCGGGTCCACGCCCATACGCACGCCTGCGCCGCGGATGGCATCCATATCGATCACATTCGCCAGGTCGGCCACGTAGTTACCCAGGTAGTCGTGGCGGTGCGTGGTGCTGGCCTTCAGCGCCTGGGCATAGGGCATGCGCTTTACGCCCTGCAGCTTGTTCTGCAGGATTTCATTGGCGGCTTTTTCTATCCAACCGGTGATGTCGCTGTCGGCCGGGCCACCGTTGGTGGGGTTGTACTTGTAGCCGCCGTCCTCTGGCGGGTTGTGCGACGGCGTCATCAAAATGCCATCGGCCAGGCCTGTGCTGCGGCCCTTGTTATAGACCAGGATGGCATGCGACACGGCAGGTGTGGGCGTGTAGTCGTCATTCACAGCCAGCATGACCTGCACGCCGTTGGCGGCCAGCACCTCTAGCGCGGTGGCGCCCGCGGGTTCGGACAGCGCATGCGTGTCTATGCCCAGAAACAGCGGGCCGGTGATGCCGTTCTTTTCACGGTACAGGCAGATGGCCTGGGTAACGGCCAGCACATGGTGTTCATTGAAGCTAGCCTTGAACGCATTGCCCCGGTGGCCTGAGGTACCAAAGGCCACGCGCTGGGTGGACTCGGCCGGGTCGGGCTGCAAGCTGTAGTACGCGGTAACCAGCCGGGGCAGATTGACCAACAGGGATGGGGGTGCGGTGTGTCCGGCCAGAGGGCTGTTGGGCATGGTGTGTCCTGTTCTTGGATGGGTGGTTCTCAACAATATTGAACCACAGCAATCCGGTGCTTAAGCCCTGGAACCGGGCCGATTGCCGGGTATCTGTCCACGCATGTGTTTCCAGTTGTAAGCCTGTAAGAATTGGCGGCCTGCGGCGACCAAAGGCTATGACTATTTTCAGGAGCCGCCCATGTGGAATGCTATCAAGTTCGTAGCTGCCAGCGCAGGTATTGCCTGCGCTGGAGCGGCTTTTTCTTCAGAAGGAAGCTGCAGCCTGCAGTCGGGCCGCAACAGGCTGCCAGTGGTGGAGCTGTACACCTCCGAGGGCTGCAGCTCCTGCCCGCCGGCCGACCGGTGGCTCAGCCGCCTTAAGGGCCAGACTGCTGTGGTGCAGGCCTTCCATGTGGGTTACTGGGACCAACTGGGCTGGGTGGACCGCTTCGCCACACCCGCCCACACGGTGCGGCAGCGCCAGGTGGCCGCGTGGAACCGGCAAAGCTCCATCTACACGCCGCAGGCGGTACTGGACGGCAAGGACTGGAGAACCTGGGGCGGAACGCTGGACAAGCAGGCCGCCGAGCCCGGCCTGGCCCAGATCAGCCTGCACCAGCTGGGGCCAGACCAGTTTGAGGCCACGGTGACGCCGGTTGCCGGCGCACCCGCGCACTGGTCGGCATATTGGACGGTGACGGAGAACGGCTACAGCTCCAAGGTGCAGGCCGGTGAAAACGCGGGCGAATTTTTGCAGCACGACTTTGTGGTGCGCCAGTACACCAGCGCTGGCGTCTACACCAGCAACACTGCGCAGCGGCTTACGTTTCGCAGCATTGCCAGCACGCCGGAGCACAGCCGGCAGATCAATCTGGTGGTGTTCGACCCGCAGACGGGCAAGACGCTGCAGGCCATCACCGCGCCTTGCTAAGCACGTCTTAAATGGCCTTCAGCACATAGCCTATGCGGGGGAAGTGCACGTGCACCGTGCCGGCTCGCGAATCCTCGCGGCGCAGTGTGATGTGCATGCGGGTGGCTGCCACCAGCTCGCCCTCGCTGGCTTCCGGGCCAAAGCTTTCGGCTTGGACACTGACGCGGCTGCCCAGCGGGATGCCATGGTCGTCCTGGAACACTTCGGTTTCCAACGGCAGCGGCGTGGATTGCGCGGCGAGCGCGACGGCATCCTCCGAGCTCAGCTGTTGTACGGGCGGGTGGTCCAATGCGGCCATGTGGTCCATCCAGTCCAGCACATTTGGCGTGGCATCAAGGATGGGCGCCAGCGCTGGCACGTTAAAGCGGGTGAACCACAGCGGCGCGTAGGCGGCAAAGTCCGCCAGGCAGGGCGCCGTGCCCACCAGAAAAGGCAAGTCTTCCAGCATGCTAGCCAGGCGGCGTAAATAAGACTTGTAGGCCGATGTGGCATCGCCCGGGCGCAGGTGCGGTACACCGCCCCTCATCTTGGCACGGTCCTCCGCGAAGGCCAGGCCCACCTCCGGCGGCACGTGGCCAAACAGCTGCTCGCGCCCGCGCGGTTGGAAGCAATAGGCCATGGCGGCGGTGAACAGCGTGGTATCGGCCCACTGCGCCAGTACCCGCGCCAAGCCTTTGTGCGAAGGGGGTGACAGCGAAGGGCTGGGCTGGCGGTGTTCCAGCACGTCGCAGATCAGCGCGCTGTCGCAATAGATGTCGGCACCGACCTGCAGCACCGGGGTTTTGCGGTAGCCGCCAGTCAGGGCCACCACGTCAGGCTTGGGTGCGATGCTGGGCACGGTGACCGACTGCCAGTCCAGCTGCTTGTAGGCCAGCACCTTGCGGACCTTTTCAGAGAACGGCGAGATGGTGTAGTGGTGCAGTATCAGATCGGCCATGGCAAAACCTTCCGCTATTCGTCGCTAGAGCGTACGCGCGAGCGCACGTAGATCAACACGGCCCCGAAGACTGCTGCCACTCCACCGCCGACCACCATGGTCTGGCCCAGGTCATCGTCCGCGCGTTGGGTGAACAAGCCCAGGATGAGCGTCAGCAGCCCTCCGTAGAGCAGTATCCAAATGGTGTTCTCTAGCCGGGCAATCGTTTTAGGGGTGAGCATGCGCGCCACTGTACCGAAAGCAGGGCCCGCCCGCCATGGTTGCACTATTTTTACCCAGGATTTACCTGGGTAGAACGCCCCCTAGGGGTTTGCGCTAGGGCGGACTTGAACCCGCCGCGTAAGTCCTTGCCCTGCAACGGTATTCCGCCGCTTCCATGCAGGGTTGCCGATATATCAATCTGCACCAGGGCAAGACGCCACTAGACTGCGCGCAGGCTGATGGCAGCCCACAGAATCCCTCTTACGGAGACAAACAACAATGGCCCCCCTACCCTCCACCACATCGGGCAGCGCACTCGAAAAATCCGCGTACAACAAAGTCGCCTGGCGCCTGATCCCCTTTTTGTTTCTTTGTTACGTCGTAGCCTATCTGGACCGCGTCAACGTCGGCTTTGCCAAGCTGCAGATGCTGACCGACCTGAAGTTCAGCGAGACCATTTACGGCCTGGGCGCTGGCATCTTTTTCGTGGGCTACTTTCTGTTCGAAGTGCCCAGCAACATCATCCTGCACCGCACCGGCGCCCGGGTGTGGATTGCCCGCATCATGGTCACCTGGGGCGTCATCTCGTCGGCCATGATGCTGGTCACCACGCCGGCCATGTTCTATGTGCTGCGCTTTCTGCTGGGCATTGCCGAGGCCGGCTTCTTCCCCGGCATCATCCTGTACCTGACCTACTGGTTCCCCATGGAGCGGCGTGCCCGCGTAGTGGCCCTGTTCATGACGGCCATTGCCTTGTCGGGTGTGGTGGGTGGGCCGCTGTCGGGCTGGATCATGCAGGCTTTTGCCGGTGTGAATGGCTGGCATGGCTGGCAATGGCTGTTCCTGCTGGAAGGTATTCCGTCCATCCTGGTCGGCATCTGCGTGTTCTTCTATCTGGAGGACTCTATCGCTGGCGCCAAATGGCTGACCGACGCAGAAAAGCAATTGCTGATAGACAACATTCGCCGCGACGAAAGCGGCCGCAGCGAGCACAGCCTGAAGCAGGTGTTCCGCAACCCCAAGGTGTGGCTCATGGCCAGCATCTACTTCTGCAGCGTAATGGGCCTGTACGGCATCAGCTTCTGGCTGCCGCAGCTGATCAAGAACGCCGGCGTCAAGGACGTGCTGGACGTGGGCCTGCTGACCATGATCCCCTATGGCCTGGCGGCCGTGGCCATGGTGGTCGCTAGCCGCAGCTCGGACCGCAGCGGCGAGCGCCGCCTGCATACCTCTAGCGCGGCCTTCGTCGGCGGCCTGGGCCTGGTGCTGAGTGGCGTGTTTGGCAACGATATCGTGCTGGCCATGGCCGCACTCAGTCTGGCCACCATGGGTATTTTGACCAGCCTGCCGTTGTTCTGGACCCTGCCCACCGCCATGCTGCGTGGCTCGGCGGCCGCCGCCGGCATTGCCCTGATCAACGCCCTGGGCAACCTGGCCGGCTTCGTCAGCCCCTTCATGGTGGGCAGCATCAAGGACGCCACCGGCAGCACCACGGCAGGGCTGTATGTACTGGCCGGCAGCCTGTTCCTGGGCGGCATCCTGGTGCTGCTGGCCACCCGCAAGCCAGCAGGGCGTTGAACCGGCATGCGCCGCGCTGCACTGACAATCGTACGGAAAGGAAACCTCCCCGTGACGCCCTCTTCCGCCGACCACCGCGCTCTGCTGCGCAGCCTGTTTGACGCCGCCATCGCCGCCGCCCAGCCCGCGCTGTGCCTGCCGCCGCATTTACCTGCACGACCCAAGGGCCGGACCATCGTGATCGGTGCAGGCAAGGCCTCGGCGGCCATGGCGCAAAGCCTGGAAGCGCATTGGGACGGCCCGCTGGAAGGCCTGGTCATCACCCGCTATGGCTATGCCGTGCCCTGCCAGCGCATCGAGATCGTAGAAGCCGCCCATCCGGTACCCGACGCGGCCGGTGCGCTGGCCACCCAGCGCATACGCCAGTTGGTGACGGGCCTGAACGCCGACGACCTGGTCATCGCCCTGGTGTCAGGTGGCGGCTCTGCACTGCTGGTAGAACCCGGCGAGGGTTTAACGCTGGCCGACAAGCAGGCCGTGAACAGCGCGCTGCTGGAATGCGGCGCCAGCATCTCAGAGATGAACTGCGTGCGCCGGCATCTGTCCGGCATCAAAGGTGGGCGGTTGGCCGCGGCCTGCTTCCCGGCGCGGGTGCACACCCTGCTGATTTCCGATGTGCCGGGTGACGCGCCCAGCAATATTGCATCCGGCCCCACGGTAGCCGATGCCAGCAGCTGCGCGGATGCGCTGGCCATCATTGCGCGCTACCAGATTACCCTGCCACCAGCGGCGCGCACGCTTTTGGAAAGCGGCCTGGGCGAAAGCATCAAGCCCGACGATGCACGGCTGGACGCCAACGTCACCCGCACCATCACTGCCCCACAGATCGCACTGGAGGCCGCCGCCCAGGTGGCGCGCGCGGCCGGCTACACGCCCTACATCCTGGGTGACAGCCTGGAGGGCGAGGCGCGCGACTTGGGCAAGGCCATGGCCGGCATGGCCCGGCAGGTGGTACTGCACGGCCAGCCTTTCCAGGCGCCTTGCGTGCTGCTCTCGGGTGGTGAAACCACGGTCACCCTGCGCAGCAACGGCCGTGGCGGGCGCAATGTGGAGTTTTTGCTGTCCCTGGCGGTGGCGCTGGACGGCCTGCCCGGCGTGCATGCGATTGCGGGCGATACCGACGGCGTGGACGGTGTGGAAGAAATCGCCGGTGCCACCCTGGCTCCGGACACCCTGGAGCGCGCCTGGGCCCAGGGCATCAACCCCAGGGCCAGCCTGGACCGCAACGACGGCCATGGCTTTTTTCAGGCGCTGGGCGACTCGGTCATCACTGGCCCCACGCTGACCAATGTGAACGACTTTCGCGCTATCGTGATCGAAGCACCTAAGCGCTGATACCGTCCCCCGGCCACACCATATCGATGGTTGCCAGCAAAGCTTGCAGCGTGGCGGATTCCTCTTGTGACCGCCGATACAGCAGCGACAGCGGGCAAGCCAGGCGCGCCCCCTGCCAGGCCACGACCTGTCCGGTCTCCAGCGCCGGGGCCAGGGTGCGCTCGCGCATCAAACCCAGGGCCACGCCGGCCTGTACCAGCTCCAGAATCGATGCCTCCTGGTCGGCCTGCACCACGGTGCGGTAGCTCAGGCCGCGCTCCGCAAACATCTGGGTCACCACGCCATACTGCGAGCTGCCGGTCGGCGAGGCCAGCCAGGGCATGGCGGCCAGTTCCTCCCAGCCTGCCGTGTGCAAGCGCTCGGCCCAGGCGGCCGGCCCGATGACCACGTAATGCTCCAGCAGCAGTTGGCGCACGGCGATGTCGGTGTCCTTCAGCGGCCCCAGGTAGAAGCAGGCGTCCACCTCTCCGTCTCGGAGCATTTGCAGCACCCCGCCCGAGATGCCGTGCTGCAGCGACACATCCACCTGCGGGTAATACTGCAGCAGGGCCGTGAGCAAAGCCCCGAGGCGGATGGAGTCCGGGTCGATGATGGTGCCCAGGCGCAGCCCGCCGGCCACCGTGCCGCGCATAGAGGCGGCCAGCGCCGCCATTTCCTGTACCGAGTCCACGGTTTGCGTGGCCAGTGGCAGCAGGCGCCGCCCGGCTCCGGTCAGCACCATGCCGGTGGGCGTGCGGGCGAACAGCAGCACACCCAGCTCGTCTTCCAGGCTCTTGATTTGTTTGGACAGCGCAGACTGGGTTAGGTGCAACTGATCGGCCGCCCTAACGAGCTGGCCGCTGCGGGCCACGGCCAACAGCGCACGGAGTTGATGGAGTTCCATGCCGGGATTATGGCCCGCAGCCCACGCGGAACCGGTGCCCGCGCATTTAAAAGAAATAGGCCGCTAGCGCAGACACTACCTGCGCCAGCAGCTATTTATTCAATAGCAATGCAGCCTACAAAACCTCAAACACCCCGGCCGCGCCCATGCCGCCGCCTATGCACATCGTCACGCACACGCGCTTGGCACCGCGGCGCTTGCCTTCTATCAGCGCGTGGCCGGTCAGGCGCTGGCCGCTCACGCCATACGGGTGGCCGACTGCAATCGCGCCGCCGTTCACATTCAGCTTGTCGGCCGGAATGCCCAGCTTGTCGCGGCAGTAGATCACCTGCACCGCGAAGGCTTCGTTCAGCTCCCACAGGTCGATGTCGTCCACCTTCAGGCCCAGGCGCTTCAGTACCTTGGGGATGGCGAACACCGGGCCTATGCCCATTTCGTCCGGCTCGCAGCCGGCCACCGCAAAACCGAGGAAGCGGCCCAACGGCTGCAGGCCGCGCTGGCTGGCCAGGGTTTCATTCATTACCACGACAGCGCCGCCGCCGTCAGAAAACTGGCTGGCGTTGCCGGCCGAGATTAGGCCGCCGGGCAAGGCCGAGCGCAGGCCGGCGATGCCTTCCTTGGTCGTGCCGTCGCGTATGCCTTCGTCCTGGCTCACCGTCACTTCCTTGGTCATCAGGCCGCGCACCTTGTCGGCTACGCCCATGGTCACAGTGATGGGCGCGATTTCGGCGGTGAACAGCCCGGCGGCCAGGGCTGCCACGGCCTTTTGCTGGCTGGCTGCGCCGTATTCGTCCATCTGCTCGCGGCTGATGTTGTAGCGCTGCGCCACCTGCTCGGCGGTCTGCAACATGTTCCAGTAGATCTCGGGCTTGTTTTTCACCAGCCAGGGGTCGTTGAGCATGTGGATGTTCATCTCCTGCTGTACGCAGGAAATGCTTTCCACGCCGCCGGCCACATACACATCGCCTTCGTTGGCAATGATGCGCTGGGCCGCCATGGCAATGGTCTGCAGGCCGGACGAACAAAAGCGGTTCACGGTGACGCCGGATGTCGTCACCGGGCAGCCGGCGCGCAAGGCGATTTGGCGGGCGATGTTGGCGCCCGTCGCGCCTTCGGGCGTGGCGCAGCCGATGATCACGTCATCGACTTCGGCGGCTTCGATGCCGGCGCGCTGGATGGCGTGCTGCACCGCGTGGCCGCCCAGGGTGGCACCATGGGTCATGTTGAAAGAGCCCTTCCAGCTTTTGGCCAGGGGGGTGCGGGCGGTGGAAACGATTACGGCGGCGGTCATGTTCTGTATTCCTTAATTGAAGGTTTTGCCTTCGGCGGCGAGCTTGGCCAGCAAGGGCGCGGGCGTCCAGAAAGCGGCATCGTCCAACGGGTTCTGCGCAAAGCGCTGCATAGCCTGCACCACGTTGAACAGTCCCACCTGGTCGGCGTAATGCATGGGCCCGCCGCGGTAAATGGGGAAGCCGTAGCCGGTGAGGTACACCATGTCGATGTCGCTGGCCTTGGAGGCAGTGCCCTCCTCCAGAATGTGCGCGGCCTCGTTGACCATGGCATACACCAAGCGCTGGACGATTTCTTCGTCGCTGATCTTGCGAGGCGTGATGCCCAATGACGCGCGGTGGTCCGCCACCATTTTTTCCACCAACGCGCTCGGCACAGCGTCGCGCTTGCCGGCCTGGTAGTCGTACCAGCCGGCGCCGGTCTTCTGGCCAAAGCGGCCCAGTTCGCACAGCAGATCCGCCGTCTTGCTGTACTTCATACCCGGCATTTCTACGTAGCGGCGCTTGCGTATCGCCCAGCCGATGTCGTTGCCGGCCAGGTCGCCCATGCGGAACGGCCCCATGGCGAAGCCAAACTTCTCCACCGCCTTGTCCACCTGGGCCGGGGTGCAGCCCTCGTCCAGCAGAAAGCCGGCCTGCCGGCCGTACTGCTCGATCATGCGGTTGCCGATGAAGCCGTCGCACACGCCGGACACCACCGAGGTCTTCTTGATCTTCTTGCCCAGTGCCATCACCGTGGCCAGCACGTCCTTGGCCGTGGCCTTGCCGCGCACCACTTCCAGCAGCTTCATCACATTGGCGGGGCTGAAGAAATGCGTGCCCACCACATCCTGCGGCCGCTGCGTGAAGCTGGCGATCTGGTCCAGGTCCAGCGTCGATGTGTTCGACGCCAAGATGGCGCCGGGCTTCATCACGCGGTCGAGTTCTTGGAACACGGCTTTTTTGACGCCCATGTCTTCGAACACGGCTTCGATCACCATATCGGCATCGCCCAGGTCGTCGTAGCTCAGGGTGGTGCTGAGCAAGCCCATGCGCTGGTCCAGCTTGTCCTGCTTCAGCTTGCCCTTGGCCACCTGGGCTTCGTAGTTCTTGCGGATGGTGGCCAGGCCGCGCTCCAGCGCCTCGGGCTTGGCTTCCAGCAGCTTGACCGGAATGCCGGCGTTCAGGAAGTTCATGGCAATTCCGCCGCCCATGGTGCCGGCGCCGATGATGGCGACGCTGTTGATAGCGCGTTGCGCAGTATCTGCGGGCACGTCAGGTATTTTGGATGCTGCACGCTCGGCGGCGAAGATATGCCGCAGCGCCCGGCTCTCGGGCGTCCACATCAGGTTCAAGAAGGTGCTGAGCTCGAAGGCCATGCCGGCGTCGAACTTCTGCTTGGTAGCGGCTTCGACCGCGTCCACGCACTTCAGCGGTGCCGGGTAGTCCTTCGCCATGCCCTTGACCATGTTGCGGGCGAACTGGAAGTAGGCATCGCCCTGCGGGTGCTTGCATTTGAGGTTGCGCACCAGCGGCAAGGGCCGGGCATCGGCGATGGAGCGGGCAAAAATCAGCGCTTCCTCAAGCAGCGATTCGGCGGATGCCGCCAGCTTGTCGAACAGCTTCTGGCCGGGCAGCGAGGCCAGCAGCTCGCTCTTCACCGGTTCACCGCTGACGATCATGTTCAGCGCGGCCTCTACGCCCAGCACGCGCGGCAGGCGCTGCGTGCCGCCGGCACCCGGAATCAGGCCCAGCTTGACCTCGGGCAAGGCCACGTTGCAGCCCGGCGCCGCAATGCGGTAGTGGCAGCCCAAAGAGGTCTCCAGCCCACCGCCCATGCACACCGAATGGATGGCCGCAACCACCGGCTTGGCCGAGTTCTCGATCGCCAGAATCATGCTCAGCAGATTCGGCTCGCGCATGGCTTCAGGTGTATCGAATTCCTTGATGTCCGCCCCGCCGGAAAACGCCTTGCCGGCGCCGGTCAGCACGATGGCCTTGACGGCCGCATGGGCATTCGCCTGGGCCAGGCCGTCCGTCACGGCGCGGCGGGTAGCCAAGCCTAGGCCGTTGACCGGTGGGTTGTTCAGAGTGATTACGGCTATGTCGCCGTGAACTTGGTATTGCGCCGCCATGGAGGAACCTCAGGTTTAAATCGAACGATCGTGCGATTTAAATTCTAGGCCTCGTGCATGTCAGCGCATGCACTGGTTTGTCCCAGTCGGGACAGTTTTACTAGCGCACCGAGATACTGCTGGGCCCGGAGCCGTTGGTGGATGCAGTCCCCAGCGAGGTCAATGCGCCGCTGGACCCTACGCTGAACGATGTAACCGTAGCGTCGTTGTAATTGGCCGCATACACAAAGCTGCCGCTGGGCGACACGGCAATTCCGCTGGGGCCGGTGCCGGTAGCCGCGGTGGGGGTAGCCATGGCAGTCAGCTTGCCGCTGGAGATGCTGTACTGGGACACGGTGTTGTCGCCCGAATTCGCCACATAGGCATAGCGCCCGCCAGGGCTGACGACGATGCCGCTGGGCGAGGTGCCGGTGCTAACGCTGGCGGGCGACAAGGCCGTCAACAAGCCGCTGCTGCCAATGCTGAACTGGGCCAGTTTGGCGCTGTCTGATAGGGTCACATACAAGTAGTTGCTGTCTGGCGCAATGGCAATCGCCAGCGGCGTGGTGCCCACCGAGCTCAGGCTGACCGTGGCCGGCGACAAGGCCGTCAGCGCACCAGTGCTACCAATGCTGTACTGCGACACGCTGTTGCCACTGGCGTTGACCACATAGGCGTACAAGCCATCGGGGCTGACCGCCACCGCGTAGGGGTTCACCCCCGCAGCCACGCTAGGTGTGGACATGGCGGTCAGTGCGCCGGTAGAGCCGATGGTGAACTGCGACACCGTGGCGCTGCCGTAGTTGGCGACGTACAGGTATTTGCTGTCGGGGCTGATGGCCAGGCCGTACCCTGCGCTATCGGCGCTACCGGTGCCCACCAGGCTCAACGCGCCGGTGCTGGCCGAGATGCTGTAGACGCCTATGGCCTTGTTGTTCTGGAAGCTGACGTAAGCAAACTTGCCATCGGCACTGGTGCTGATGCTGGACGGCAGGTAAGTGTTGGTGGACAGCGTGGCCGTTGACTGCGCAGCCAATGCCCCGGTACTGCCCACGCTAAATTCGCCCAGGCTACCGCTGTACCAGTTGCTGGTAAAGGCCACATAGCCACGGCAGGTAACCACCACGCTAGACACATTGCTGCCACCGTTGCCACTGCCATTGCTGACCACGCAGGTCTGCCCGTCTGGCTGCGTCGCCACGCTGACCGAATAGCTGCCCGTCATGCTGTCGCTGAACGTGAAACTGGTCGCACCCGAGGCCACCGCCAGCGAGGACGAACCATTGGCGAGCACCAGGCCGCTAGTCGTCAGGCCGCTGACCGTGCCGGCCAGCGTGTATGCGGTGTCGTCGCTGCTACCGCCTCCGCAGGAAGCCAACGCGACAACCGTGGCGCAGGTGATCAAAAATGGTAAGCCATTGCGGCGCTGTGTGTTCAAAGCTCACTCCGTAGTTTCTCTTGTGCGAACTACGGTAGCACCCGTGCATAAAGTTATTTATCAATTGATGTCTGGCTTGCAGCAGGCATTTCACACTTCCAGCCATTCCTGACGCAAGGCATCGTCCTCACGCAACTGCTGCGGCGTACCCTCGAACACGATGCGCCCCCGCCCCATCAGCAATACGCGGTCAGCTATGTCCAGGGCAATGGCCAGTTTTTGCTCGACCAACAAAATCGCCATGCCCTGGCTGCGCAACTGCTGCAGGGTGGCGGCCATGTGCGCCACCAACTGCGGCGCCAGGCCTTCAGTCGGCTCGTCTACCAGCAGCAGCTGCGGGTTGCCCACCAGGGTACGCCCCAGGGCCAGCATTTGCTGCTCGCCGCCGGACAGCACGCCGCCAGGGGCATGCTGGCGGGCTTTGAGCGGGGGAAACATCTGGTAGATCGCATCCAGATCCCACGGGCCCTTGGGGCCGGCGGACTTCTGGCCCAGCAACAGGTTCTGCTGCACGCTCAGCCGCGGAAAGATGTCGCGGCTTTCGGCCACATAGCCCAGGCCACGCTGCGCAATCTGAAACGGCTGCAGCCCCAGCAGTTCCTGCCCCATCCAAAGCGCCGAGCCTTCTGCGCGGACCAAGCCCATCAGCGCCTTGGCCGTGGTGGACCGGCCTGCGCCATTGCGCCCCAGCAGGGCAACGATTTCGCCGGGCCGCAGGTCGAACGACAGCCCCTGCAGCACATGGCTGTGGCCGTAGTAGGCGTGGAGCTGGCGTATCTGCAGCATCAGGCGGAGGCCCCCAGGTAGACGGCTTGCACCTGCGGGTTGGCGCGTATGGCGGCCGGTGTGTCGCAGGCGATGATCTGTCCCGCCACCATCACAGCTATTTTGTCCGCTAGCGCATATACCACCTGCATATCGTGCTCCACAATCAATAGCGCTTTACCCTGGATCACGTCGCGTATCAGCTGCACGAAATGCGCGCTTTCGCTGGCCCCCATGCCGGCCGTAGGTTCGTCCAGCAGAACAGTGTGGGCACCGCCGGTAATGGTGATACCCAGCTCCAGCGCGCGCTGCTCGGCATAACCCAGTTCGCCAGCCAACACATCACGTTTGGCGCTCAGCTGCACCTGGGCCATGCAATGCTCTGCCAGGGCATTGGCATCCTTCAGGCCCGACAAACGACGCCAGAAGCTGTAGCCATAGCCCAGGCTCCACAACACGCTGCAACGCAGGTTTTCAAACACGCTGAGCCGTGCGAATACGTTGCTGACCTGGAAGCTGCGCGACAGGCCCGCCCGGTAGATCTGGAAAGGTGTTTTGCCTTGTATGGCCTGGCCTTGCAGCACGACACGGCCGCTGTCTGGCGCATGTTTGCCGCTGATGAGGTTGAACAAGGTGGACTTGCCCGCGCCGTTGGGGCCGATCAGCGCCACCCGCTCGCCCGCCGCCACGGCCAGGCTGGCACCCCGGATGATGTCTACCGGGCCAAAGCTTTTACGCAGGCCTTGCAGCTCCAGTGCTGGCACAGGTTCCGTCATATCCGGCGCGCCCCCATAAACATGCCGCCGCCCGCCAGCAATACCAGTGCCGCGCCCAGCCAACAGGTCCAGCGGCTGGCGTCCAGTTGCAAGCCCATCCAGCGCAACTCCGGCCCCAGCGAAGACTGCAGTTGCAGCTGGTAGGCCATCTCTACCAGCATGGAAAAGCCCGCGAAGGCCATCGCTGCACACAGGGTTAAAGCCACATAACGCGGCCATCGACGCCACCGCAGCCGGTGCGCCACCAACACACTGGCAATGCCCCCCGGCGCCACAATCACGATGGCCAGAAACATCAAGCCCAGGTACAGCAGCCAGGCCTTGGTCACGGTACTCAACAACACAAAACACAGCACCATCAGTACCGCGCCAATGATCGGCCCCCAAAAGAATCCTGTGCCGCCTAACACCGTAAACAACAGATAGGCCCCCGAGCGCTGGCTGCCCAGCACGTCGGCAGTCACTATCTCGAAGTGCAAGGCCGCCAAGCCGCCGGAAACACCAGCGAAAAACCCCGCCACCACCACCGCCATGAAGCGCACACGGCGGGCGTTGTAGCCCACAAATTCGGCACGCTCGGCGTTGTCGCGCACGGCGTTCAGCATGCGGCCCAGGGGGGTCAGGGTAAAGAAGTACATCAACGCCGTGCAAACGCCGGTATAGGCAGCCACCAGGTAGTAAACCTGGATTTGCGGACCGAAGCTGATGCCCAAGGGCGCAGCACCTTGCACGCGGTTGCCGGCCAGGCCCGATTCGCCGCCAAAGACCGCCGGGAACAACCACGCCATCGCCGCCACCAGCTCGCCCAGACCCAGCGTCACCATGGCAAACGTGGTGGCAGAACGCTGCACACTCATCCAACCCAGCAGCAAGGCCAGCACGGCCCCGGCCACGCCACCTACCAAGGGCACCAGGCTGACCGGTAGCAGCGCCAGGTTCAACACATGCATGGCGGCAAACGCGCCCAGCCCCGCGTACACCGCGTGGCCAAAGCTCAGCATGCCACCCTGCCCCAGCAAAATGTTGTAGCTAAGGCAGACGATGGTGGCGATGCCCATCTGCGTCAGCAAACTTTGGCCCAGGCTGCTGTGGAACACCCATGGCGCCACAAGCATAAGCGTCGCCGCACTACCCCAGACCACAACCTTAGTCAGCACGCCGCCCCCACAGCCCTTGCGGTTTGGCCACCAGTACCAGCACTAGCAGCAAGTACGGCAGCAGTGGCGCAATCTGGCTGACCTTGATACGCCACAAGGCATCGCCCCAGGTGCCTGGGGCAACTAGCCAACCGAGTACCGGGGCATCGATGCCTACCGCCAAGGTTTGCAGCATGCCCACCAGCAAAGACGCCAGAAAGGCCCCCTTCAAAGACCCCATGCCGCCCACCACCACGACCACAAATACGACAGAGCCCACGGTGGCAGCCATGCCCGGCTCGGTCACAAAAGCGTTGCCCCCCACTACACCGGCCAGACCGGCCAGCGCAGCACCGCCGGCAAACACCCCCATGAACACGCGAGGCACGTTGTGCCCCAAGGCCTGCACCGCATCCGGGTGCGTCAGCGCGGCCTGTACCACCAGGCCAACGCGGGTACGCGCCAACACCAACCACAGACCGCCCAACATGACCAGTGCCACCAGCACCATGAAACCGCGATAGGCAGGAAACGGCGAGCCCCACACATAGAACAAAGGCCCCGCCAATTGGGTTGGAATGCGGTAGTCCACCGGCCCCCTGCCCCAGACCAGCTGCACCAGTTCGATCAGCACCGTATTCAGCCCGAATGTCACCAGCATTTCGGCTATATGCCCATGGGCATGGACGCGGCGCAACACGAACTTTTCAAACCCCGCGCCCAGCAAGCCCACGGCAGCCGGAGCCAACACCAAGGCCACCCAGAAGCCAAGCCACTGCGTCAGGCTGTAGGCGAAGTAGGCCCCCAGCATGTAAAAGCTGGCATGGGACAAATTCAGCACCCCCATCATGCTGAAAACCAGCGTCAATCCCGCGCTGAGCATGAACAACATCAGCCCATAGGCCAGGCCGTTCAACAAAGATAGGGTGAAAAACTCCATGCGTTTCCAGGGGTAGGGCCACGCGGTGCGGTGGGGCGGAAGTGTAGCTGGCGCTAAGGCCCGGTGAACGTCCCCCCTTGGCGAAACAGTTGATCGGTTAGCGGACTACTTGGCGGCTGTGGCTGCCGTATTGGCCGGCGGCATCACGCTGCCAGTGGAATTTGGTTTTGATTCGGTGGTCGCTGCCGGAGAGACTACCCAACGTCTCTTTCAAGGCCTCTTGCATGCTATTAAATAGATAGCTTCTTGCGCCGGTAGTACCTGCGCCAGAGGCCGATTTGGCAGTTATTCCTGAGGCCTCTTTCTGTTCTCCACCCAAGCGCTGGTCTACTGCGGCACGCAGGTCTGCGCTGAGGTTGTTGTGGGCCAGGTGAACGACACGCAGCAGGGTATAGCGGCGTTCGTCCTCAGGTGGTTCTTCCAACAACGTGGATAGATCGGCCTGGCCGCTAAGCACGAAGTGGGTGCCGGGGGTGAAGCTGCGCACGGTGCCGGCTCCGGTGTAGAGCTGGCGGGCGACGGTCACATTTAAGGAGATGAGCGCTCCCTGCAATTGCCTTGAGTCAAGATCCAGCAAATCCTTCCATCACAACTCAGTGAGTCCAGCTTTTCAAGGAGGGAACGCGTATTCCAAATCTGGATTATTCACACTTTCAAATAAGTTATCTTTATCATCTGGAAGATAATCAATCGAAATTATTTTCCAGCCAAGCTTGGGGAACCACTGAAACACCAAATTCGCTCGCTGCACATACTTAACAGAACCCCATTGTCCATCACAAAATTCTTGAAAAAGTTGCAACTCGTCCGCAGTTGTTTTATAAAAATTTGATTTTTTAAAATTATTGAAAAATTCTGTATTTTTCGTTACCTTATTTTTTATGAAGATAATCGAATAATTTTTCAAAAAAAATTTTTTACTTATTAGTGTTGGTTTATCCCCATGATAGGGGCCATTAAGCTTCAATGGAAAGTTAAAATATGGCTCCATTGTCTTGGCATCTTTAACCAAAGCAAAATTTGAATAATCCATCAGTGTATGGGTAAGTTGTGCAGACATATCCTCTGCACAAGTGGTAGCATGTATTACACCACAAAAAAATAAATTAAGAATTAACGCCAATAATTTCTTCATTATTTTTTCTCCTGAGCTGTAGGCCACCTATACTCCACCAAATGCAACTTAGGATCATCCAAGGCATCAACCGCCCAACCCGCAGCTTCAATAATTTGATTTGAATAGTTGCCACTTAATAAACGCACCTTTTTAACCATCTTGTGCTTATCGCGTTTTATTTTCTTAATATTCCCCTTTTTATCAACAACTTCAATCTCCTCTTGCCCATCCTTTACACTTACCTCTTGAATTCCCGTGTAAAAGCCAACATGAAATTGTGTTGCCGAGCGTGTAACTATCGTAATAGCACCATAGCGTGGTTCGTCAATTTTCTCGCCCCAATTTTTCCAATTCTCAGCTCTGGCTGCACCGTCTGCCAGTCCTTTATAACCCGCAGATTTTATGCACCAATTCAAGAACGAAGCACACCATGCGGTCCCATCGTCACGTGCCATATCTCTCGGAAGATTGGTGGACTGTAGATATTTAACAATATCTGAATTATTCGATTTACTTTCGATAACCTTCATTTCTTCATCCGCAGCATCACGCAAAGATATTTGCTCTTGAATTTGTTTTTCCAGTTCTTCTATTTTTTTAGTGTCTTTGATTTTTTCGGATTTTCGCTTCTCTTGATTTAATTCAATCTGCTTCTTTTTTAAAGTGGTTTCAGCATCTGTACGTTCCTCGTGTTTTTTTTGCCAATTTTTATTATTTACATGTGAAAGAGTGTTTTCTGTAACATTTTTTCCTTGCTCCTCAATAGCAAAATTCATCCAAGGTGCATCTCCTGATATTTCCACCTTTTTAATCACTGGTTCAAT
Organism: Rhodoferax sp. GW821-FHT02C08; assembly: GCF_059421805.1. Taxonomy (NCBI): domain Bacteria; kingdom Pseudomonadati; phylum Pseudomonadota; class Betaproteobacteria; order Burkholderiales; family Comamonadaceae; genus Rhodoferax; species Rhodoferax sp. GW821-FHT02C08. Next base: position 298,773 of record NZ_JBWKVR010000004.1, on the reverse strand, counting down.
CGCTGTAGTAACTGCATTTTTCACCTTTGGTGATTTAACATCGACATTCTTAATACTACTATTGACAACCTGAATGCGTGTTTTTTCTTTTTTTACTATTGTTTTTTCACTCAATAATTTAGCCGGCAATTTTGGTCGTGTATAAAATTGCTTCGCATAAGCAAAGGATGTTTCAAATACATTCTCCCAACCTAAATTTTTCTTAAGAGCAATAACAATATCATTAAATGTAATATCGGCACTAGGGCTGGGTTGGGGAAATTGCGCGTGTTTCTTGTCTTGCGCCATAGCCGCAGAAAGGCTTGGCGTTTCGCTGTTCTTTTTTACCGCGGGAGTTTTGGGAGCAGGTTTGGGAGTATTCACGGGTCCAGTCGCAGGTGCAGGCGTGACTGGTACTGGTTCGGGTGATTTAATCGTCGGCAAAGCGCCTTGCTCGCCACTGCTCATTGCAAGTCGGTGTTTATTGCCATCTTCACAGATGGAATAATCTGCAACCGCCTTGTTATATGCTTCGTAATCTATTCTCGGAATCAAGACTAATACTCGCTCTTGTGTATCGGATGCAACCTCCGGTATTTGGCCCTCGCTGTTTGTAGTAACCTCTAGCGCCACCAGTTCCCAAGTCATGGTGGGAGTGGGCTCAGAGGGTGGTGGTACACATATATTTGCCGCAGACTGTCCCTCAACCTTGCCGGGACTGGCGGCTGGCTCAGCATTCTCAACGGCCGGAACAATTGGAGTATCAGTTGAGGCTGTTGGTGTTACCGGTATCGCAGTTTGTGTATTGACAGCTCTTTTTTGGACAACAACGACCTTGCGCCCTACCATGGGCTTGCCCATGATGTCCATTAGCTGCACTTGCAGCCCATGCGTATCGTTCAGTATCTTTTCAATACGGGCCGCTTCGTCCACTACGGTTTGTGAATCCAGGTATTTTGGCGTGCCCTCCAGCTGCGTAAAAGGATAAGGCTCCTTTACAACGACCTTACCATTAATTTTTTCACGTCGATTGATGGAGAATTCCCCGTAGTGGTAGCAGTAATAAATCAGCGCTTCGTACTGACCTGTCGCCGAACCATAGTCTTTAATTATTTTCTCTTTGAGATGCCAAAAATACTGTAGGCCAGCAGAAATATTAGCACGAGCATCAAATCTATTTTTGTCATTAAGCCCATAAGTATCACCCGTATCATCAAGCATCTGCGCAATACCTGCCGCTGTGGAGCGGTCATTAGCAGCATCCGGATTAAAACCAGATTCACGTTTGGCAACGGCTATGTAGTACGAAATATCACGATTACTAAATTTCCTCTTACGAGCCTCCTCGATGATGATATCAACAATTTTCTGTTGAATTTCTGGCGGCGCATCCCCTCCATTCCGTGAGTTACCATGTAGTTCACGTTGGGTATCTAATTGTTCATTAACGTGAGTTTTTGTCATGGACCGACCTGCGCCTCAATTTTATTTTTCAAATAGACAGCTTCCATCTTAAACCAATCATCCTGTCGCATCGCTATATCACGCCGTACGCCTCCCTGAATAAGCCATTTACGGTCGTAACGCATCCATTGACCTCGCAAATTCATCACGGCATCAACTTCACAGTCATCGCAATTACCACCATTATCTAAAATCATATAAAGATAGGGCTCCCCTTCCGTTTCTGCGGCGCATCGAATAGAAGCAAGCGCATGGTAATTCCCGCGAACAGGCTCTCTCTCCAATAATTTATTTTTTTTATACTGTCTTCCATCAGGATGGTTAAATTCTATTTTTTGGTTAAAACAAGCCGTGTTCTTCGCCAAATCTGGCGCATTCTGGCACTCGGAATACACGGTTATCTTCACCTCGGCACACCGTATTTCATTCTTATACCAATGCATGTCATCCAAGGCCCATACATTTCCCACCGCGCCAGCAATGAATCCGGCCACTAACCATTGATAAATCTTTTCCATATCAAGACTCACTTTCGCCAAACCAATCATTTACGTCGTCGTCTTCCGTCTTCGCTCTATGAAATTTTTCATTCGTATCCATCGTAATTTTGAGTTTTTGAGCCTGCGATGTCACTACGGACTGGGTGTGCCCTTGATGGTCCGTTTGCCCAAAAATGACCGTACCGTTTTCCATCGTTTTTCTATAAATACGACCAGATACAGGCTCTTGATTGAGTTTTTCTGATACCTGGAACTTGCCTGCATAAAGTTTTGAACGCGGCATATCCAGTACAGGGCCACTCACACTCCCCGGCCCGGTCAACTCCACCGCACTGCCCTTGAACGCCATGGTCCCCGGCCCCTGGATGGTGATGTTGCCGCCTTCAATCCGCAGCCCCGCCCCACCCGCGGTCAGTAACACATGCTGCTGCGCACTGACGTTGATTGCACCGGTGACACTCGCTACCTTAATCCCCTGGTCAGCCGTCAGCCGTGTCTGGCCGCTCTGGCTTTGGCTGCTGACCTTGCCGCTGGCGGAATGCAGGGCGATGCCGGTTTCCTGGTTCGGCTGGTTGGCGTTGCTGACTTTGCCGTAGGTGAAGAAGCTGATGCCGTCTTTGATCAGGTGGTGGCTGTTGCCTTGGGCGGCCAGGTTGATGGCGTTTCCTGCGGTGATGCTGCTGGTGTTGCCGGCACTGAAGACGCCGCTTTCGGGGGTGGCGGTGGTGATGCCGCCTTTGCCGCTGAGCTGGAGCAGGGGTTCGCTGTAGGCAGTGGCGTCTTGGTCCTGGGTTTGCAGGATGTTTATGCTGCGGGCCTGTTGTTCTACGGCGGGCAGCTTGGCTGGTTCGAGCTGGGCTTTGAGTTCGGCTTTGTGCTTTTGGGCGGTCTCGGCCAGGCTGGTGTGCAGCTGTTGGCTGGCCTGGGCCTGAGCTATCGCCTCCTGGCTGTCGAGCTGGGTGCGGCTGACGTTAGCTCTAGCGTCGGTACTCAGCAGCATGCCAGCGCCGGCCCGGCTGGCGTGGCTGTGCGGGGTTTTGAGTTCCGCGCCGAAGCCCACCGGATTCAGTCGTTGGTTGTCGCTTTGGTGGCGCAGCTGGCCCAGGTTGAGTTCAGCCGTTCCCTGGTGCGGGGAAGCATGGCTTTGCAGAGCGGTGCGGGCCTGGCCGGCGCTGTCGTCAAACACCAGTTGGTTGTAGCCACCTGCGCCTTGCTGGCTGGCGGACAAGGCCTGGGTTTTGATGCCGCTCAAGGCTGCGGGGTGGGCATGGCCGTCGGCCTCACCGGGGAACCATGCGGGGGCGTTGCCGGTGCTGCTGCCAGCACCACTAGGGGCCTGGTTGTATTGGGCGTCGGCAGTGCCTTGGCCGTTGTAGACGCTGCCGGTGATGACGGGGCGGTCGATGTCGCCCTCGATGAAGTCCACCCAGACTTCCTGGCCTATGCGGGGGATAGCGACAGCGCCCCAGTTGGCGCCTGCTGTGGGGGCCAGGCTGGCGGCGACCCGGACCCAGGTGCCGCTTTGTTCATTGGCAGGCGCCCCTGTGTGGGCTCCACCTTGGCCTTGCTGGCTGGGGTGGCTCTGGCGGCTGTGGCTGCCGTATTGGCCGGCGGCATCACGCTGCCAGTGGAATTGGACTTTGACGCGGTGATCGCGGTCGGTGTAGACCACCTGTCCCGTGGGGCCCACCACGACAGCGGTTTGCTGGCCGTAGACGCTGGGCTTGGGGTGGAGCAACTGGCCCTGGCTGCTCATCTGGGAGCCCCGGTAGGGGGTGGTGTTGCGTATGGCGTCCACGCGGTTGCGGTACAGGGGTTTGTCGCTGCCGGAGAGACTACCCAACGTCTCTTTCAACGCCCCTTGCATGCTATTGAATAGATAGCTGCTTGCGCTGGTAGTACCTGCGCCAGAGGCCGATTTGGCATTTATTCCCGAGGCCTCTTTCTGTTCTCCACCCAAGCGCTGGTCTACTGCGGCACGCAGGTCTGCGCTGAGGTTGTTGTGCGCCAGGTGAACGACACGCAGCAGGGTATAGCGGCGTTCGTCCTCAGGTGGTTCTTCCAACAACGTGGATAGATCGGCCTGGCCGCTGAGCACGAAGTGGGTGCCGGGGGCGAAGCTGCGTACGGTGCCCGCTCCGGTATAGAGCTGGCGGGCGACATCCAGGGACTGGAGCTGGTTGCGGGCCAGACGCTGGCCTTGGGCCGGGGTTTCGAAGGCATAGGCGCCGGGGGCATCCCGGTGGGCCAAGGGGATTGCGCCGGTGGCATCGGATTCCCCATTGCCGGTATTGCTGGCCAGCGCTGGGCGGCTGGTACCGCCACGGTAGTCCCATGTGCTGAGTTGCACCGTGCGGGCCTGCCAGCGGCTGAGGCTGCGCCAGCGGTCGACACTGTCGCGTTGCATGACTGCGCCGGGCTGGGTGAAGGCGACATTCGCGCTGGCGTTGGGCTGGAATGCGCCGTTGTGGTCGGCTATCACGACGGTGTGGGTGCCCAGTGCGGGGCTGTTGGCATCGCCCTTGTGCTCTACCCAGGCGAACAGGCCTTCTTCGGCCATGAGCCGGGTGATGAAGGCCAGGTCGGTTTCCTGGTACTGGGTGGTCAGGCTGCGTTTGGGGTAGGCAGACTTGTCGGCAATATCAAACCGCCACTGGGGCTGCAGAGCGCCCTGGCCCTGGTAGTCCTGGAAGATGGAGTCCAGGATGTCAAAGACCTGCATGTCCTGGAAGCTGGCACTGTCCTGGCGCTGCGCCAGAAAGGCGAGCCAGGGTTCCACGGTCAGCTGGTAACGGGCCAGACCGCCGTTGGCACCCAATTGCTCAACATGGGTGATATGGCCATGGAAGGGACGCAAATTGGTACGGCTGGCATCGGTAAGCAGCTCCAGTAGCACTGGCTGGCCCAACAACGTGGACAGGTCGATATGGGCGTCTTGGCTCAGGCAGCGTATGTACCAACGGGTGCCGCAAAACGCGGGGTCCACGGCCAAGCCGGTCCCGGCTTCGTCTTGCACGCCCAGGTTGCCAGGGTACAAGGACTCTACCGCCTGCAGACGTTCGGCCAGCAGTAATTGTCCTGGCAGCGTGGTGTGCAAACGCAGCAAACGGTCGGACTGGCCCCAGCTGTCGAGCATGCTGCTGAATACGCCACTGAGCGGGCCAAGACTGGCGATGGTGCTGATCGCGGTCATATGTGCTTACCGGTTCACTTACTGTATGGCGTACTTGAAGTCGCCCTTTTTATTGGCGCTGACCTTGATCTTGCGGATAAGGCCGCCTGTGGCCATCTGGGCCAGCACGCTTTCTGATATTTCAGGCAACAGGCTGCCGTTCAGGATGTTGTCTACATTGCGGGCACCCGAATCCACCTCAGTGCAGCGGGCCAGGATTGCATCCACCAGCGCCTCGTCATACACAAACTCGGCTTTGTGGTTGACGGCAATGCGCTTCTGGATGCGCGATAGCTTGAGCTCGATGATTTGCGCCAGCACCTCATCGCCAATGGGGTAGTACGGAACCACCTTCAGCCGCCCTAGAAAAGCGGGTTTGAAGGCCTTCATCAGCTGCGGCCGGATCAAGGCTTCCAGCGCTTCGGTGCTGGGTAGTTCGTCTGCCGTCTTGTTCAGGCAGGCCTGCATCATCTGGCTGGAGGCAACATTGCTGGTCAAGATGATGATGGTGTTCTTGAAGTCGATTTCGCGGCCCTCGGCATCGTCCATCACACCTTTGTCAAAGACCTGGAAGAACAGTTCCATCACATCGGGGTGGGCTTTCTCGACTTCATCCAGTAGCACTACGCTGTAAGGGTTGCGGCGCACAGCTTCTGTCAGCACACCGCCCTCGCCATAGCCCACGTAACCAGGTGGCGAACCTTTCAGGCCAGACACGCTATGCGCTTCCTGGTATTCGCTCATATTGATGGTGATGAGCTTTTTCTCGCCACCATACAAAGCGTCGGCCAAAGCCAGCGCAGTCTCGGTTTTGCCGATGCCGCTGGGGCCTACAAACAGGAACACGCCCTTGGGCTTGTTGGGGTCGTCCAGGTTGGCGCGCGAGGTGCGTACACGCTGGGCAACAGCTTCGATGGCATGGGGTTGGCCCAGAACGCGCTCTTGCAGCAGGTCCTTGAGCTTGAGCACGGTTTTGATTTCGTCACTGACCATCTTGCCCAGAGGGATGCCGGTCCAGCTGGCAACAATTTCAGCTACGACATGACCGTCAACCTGGACGGGAACCAACGGTGTTTCGCCCTGGTGGGTCTTGAGTTCTGTCAACAGTTGCTGAAGAGCAGCCAGCTCCGGGCTATCACTGGCTTTGGCCGGCTTCTTGGTTGCTTTAGCCGGTTTGGAAGCGCCCTCCACCACCACGGCTGGTGCCTGCACTGCAAGCGCTTCCAGAGCAAGACGAGCGGCCTTTATTTTTTGTGCAAGGGCTTGCTCTGTATCCCAGCGCGCGGTCTGCAGCACTAGCTCCGCATTGGCCGCATCGCGTTGGACGAAGAGTTCTTGCAGCCGCTCTCCGTGCTGGCTGCCACTGGCCTGCTCGCGCTCCAGGTTGGCAATCTCGGTGTGCATGCGGTCCAGATGCTTTCGCAGATTTTCCAGCACGGCCGGGACCGCGCTTTGCCCCAGCGCGACTTTCGCGCAGGCCGTATCCAGTACGCTGATCGCCTTGTCGGGCAATTGACGGCCGCTGATGTAGCGGTGGGACAGGCGCACTGCTTCGGTGATGGCTTCGTCAAAAATACGCACGTTGAAGTGCTTCTCCATCACCGCAGCCATGCCGCGCAGCATGGCACAAGCCAGTTCTTCGCTGGGCTCTTCCACCTTGATTACCTGAAAGCGTCGAGCCAACGCTGCGTCTTTTTCAAAATACTTTTTGTATTCACCCCATGTGGTCGCAGCGATAGTGCGCAGCTCGCCCCGGGCCAAGGCCGGTTTGAGCAAATTGGCTGCATCATTCTGGCCGGCTTGACCGCCTGCTCCGATCATCGTATGGGCTTCGTCAATGAACAAAATGATGGCGTGTGGGCTCTTCTTCACCTCGTCAATCACATTTTTCAGCCGGTTTTCAAACTCACCTTTGACGCTGGCGCCAGCCTGCAGCAGTCCCATGTCCAAGGTGTGGATTTCTACGCCTTGCAGAACTTCGGGCACATCCTTCTGTGCTATACGCAAAGCCAAGCCTTCTACTACGGCGGTTTTACCCACACCGGCTTCACCGGTCAGAATGGGATTGTTCTGCCGACGCCTCAGCAAGATGTCGACGGCCTGGCGTATTTCCGTATCGCGACCTATCACCGGGTCTACCTTGCCTTCGCGAGCCCGCTGCGTCAGGTTGGTGGTGTACTGGTCCAAGGCAGGAGTCTTGGTGCCTGTTCGAGCGGACAGATCACCGACAGGATCGCCGCCCTGCTCTTGCGTAATCGATTGCACACGGGCCCCTTCTTCAGAACCCTCGGTCAATTTGGCTAGGTTGTGCTTCAGTTCGTCCAACTTGAATTTGACAAACAGCTTGGACCCTCTGTAAGCCAGCTGCGCCAAATCGGGCTGAGTCAATAAAGCCAGCAAAAGATGGCTGCTGCGTATGCGCGCAGACTGGTTGTCCAGTGAAGCAATCAGCCAGGCATGTTCGAACAAGGTTTGCAGGTGTGGCGACAGCACGGGTGTGCGCGTGTTGCCAGTTTTGAAGCGGCCGATTTCGGCCTCTAGATCTGATTGCAGGCTCTCGACACTGATGCCGGACTTGCGGGCAATCACGGCAAAGTCGCTGTGAGGCTGCTCCAGCAAAGCCAGGAACAAATGCTCCAAATCGACTTCGTATTGACCTCTGCTGGTACACATATTGGCTGCGCGTTCTGTCGCTAGCCGTGCGTGGTCGTTGAGTTTGCTGATCAGTGTTTTGAGATTGGTGCCCATCGCCTACTTTCGCGTCTAAAAATGTGCAGCCAGCGCATGGATGTCGTAACAGACGTCCGCGCGGTCCTGCACTTCTGGTTTACTAGTCAAAAACAAATCCCACCCAAGCCGACCACTTGGACCATCCGCACCTAAGCGGGCGCCGGATACATCAGAAGAGCGCAATACCAATTGCACCTCGTACTCCAGACACACGCCGGTGAAAAGGGTGAGTATTTTTTGCAAAGCTACAGCCGCCTTGGCCCTTGGCAAAAACTGTTCAAAATCTGCGCGGGCCAGCGGCCCTACGCGCAGACGTACCCGCAGGTCACGTTGCCAGACTCGCGAGCCCACCATCGCAGCCGTGCCCAACACGGCATTGGTTGACCCTAGTTGCGTCTGGTGCTCACGTGGCACGTGGTACCACATGCCGACAAACTGCTCTAGCGCGATGGGTACCGCAAAATATTCGCTTAAAACGCGCTGCAACAGCGCAGCGGATGTGGGGCGCTGACGCACGGCGGCGGCAAAGCGCGCAATGGACTCATCAAGAACGCCCTCTCCGTCGCTCCCCAGACGGCTATGCAGAGAGCTTTGCCCTAGACCCGACAACGACAGCAACAACGGGAGAAACCCGTCTTTTCCCTCGGCTTGGTCGTAGTGCAACTCCAGCCGGTACTTACGCCAGGCACGGTAAAACAAAGCCAATGCACGATTGGAAAAAGTGTCTAGAAAAGCACGTGGGCCTTCATCTTTTTCCAAAGCCTGATGTGCAGCAACACGCTCGGTGTAATGGTTTGGCAGGGCTCCATTGCCGCCCAGAAAACCCATGAATGTAGGCGTCAAGCTGAAATGCTTGAATGCCTCGCTCTGCATTGCAAGCTCAGACTCCACCACCGACGCATCCGGCTCCGAAGGAAAAACCGCAAGGCTCTCGACTTCACTAGCCGGATAGCCAAGAGAAATCCGATTGGCAAAGCGTATGTGGTTGGACAGCATCTGCTCCGAACCCACACCTCTGTTCTTAAACCACAGTTCGATCAGCCGCACCGACTGGAAGAACTGGAAGCGATATGGCGTGGCGAGCAGGCGCTGAACTACGCTAGGCTCAAATCTCCGCTTCGTGGTCGGCATCGCAACAGCTCCTCCCCATTTCTTTTGGATGTAATGACGAGTTGGGTAAAACTGTTGACGTGTACGTATAGCCCTAAAAACCGGTCAATCAGGCTGGCAAACACATGCAAGCCACTGCCGACGAAACCCTCTTCATCCAGCGTCAGACGCACTTCAACTCCCCGTACCAAGCTAGCGAATGGATTGCCAGGTAACCACGCAGTGGCCGCACGGTGTTCTATGGAGAAGATTGCTCCGATCTGGCGCTGCGTTGTCGCGGAACGCGACAAGTCATACAAGGTCAAAGTTTCGCGAAAGGCATCAACCCCACCTTTGGTCAACGATAAATGGTTCAACGCCAGATGCGAAATCAAGCGCCAATGGGCTCCTCGTCCGCGCTCAAAGCGCAGGGGGGCACTGGGCTTGCGCAGCAAACTCATGGACTTGACCAGCGTGCCGCCCTTCAGAAACAAATCACCGCCTGGTAGCCCGTAGGCCAATGCGGCAGGCAAGTCACGATTGGTCGCCGTGAGTTCCAAACTCAAAGTCTGCGTCTCAATCTCAGCGGGATCAAAGTCAATATCAACAATCGAAATTTCTGCCTCATACCCTGGGCTTCTGAGAGCCACAATTTCATTGCGGCGCATGACCCAGTAATGCCCCTCTTTGCCCGGCACCTGGCCGTGGCGCAAAGAATAAAACGGACGGAATTCAGTGACAGACTCACCCTGGGGCGATTGTCGAACCAGTTTGACTGAGTCAATTGCGTACACCTCGAACGCAAATGCATTCTGCGAATCCGCGACCACCGGATACTGCGCACCCGTATGCGTGAGGCGGATGGGGTCACCATGTTGTTTGAACAGATTGACCACGGGCGCACACCCCAACAGCAGATTCTTGGCCGATAGCGTGCCCAACATCCGCGCGATATTCGAATCTGAACGCAGCCCCTCCAGCGCCAAATGCAAAATAAATCCCTTACACCCCAACGGCAACAGCGCCAAAATGGGCAAGAGCTCCAGATCAAAAAAATTGAATTTCTCTGGAAAAGAGAAATACTCAGTCAACAAACGGTAAGCAGGATGCGAATTGGCAGGGAAATCAATCAGTGCATCTTCTTCGTCAAAGCCCACCTCCCGAATTGGAACGGTGGGCAGTGTCTTCCATTGCGTCGTTTTAGGCAGCTCAACATAGGCTCGCACACTACGGGTAAACAATGCGTCCCGCAAAGCTGCGCAAAAGGATGGCTCTCCATCGATAAACACTCTGAGTTTGCCAATACCGAGTTGACCAATGCCAAGCTGCTCTGACAGAACATCTATGTGAATGCTGATTTTTGAAGTGACCTTGGGTGGCAACACAACGGATTCCGGAGCCGCCACAATGGCATCGAACTGCGCATGAGACAGCCGAATAGGAGCAACAACCACGTCATAAGCGGTTTGAAATCTACACTCAACACCCTTAACCGGACGGGTGCTCACCTCCGTCCCTCGCGGCATTAGAGTTGCAGCCGTTAACTGGGATATGTTGACACCCGAATCCATGCGCGCAATCGCGCATGATGGAAACGGTCTCAAATAATGTGGGTAAAGCACTTCAAACAGTGCTTCCGTAAATTCGGGGTAGTCGTCGTCGATGCGTTTAGAAACTCGCGCACTCAGCAACGCAAATGACTGGATCATGCGCTCGATGTGAGGATCTTCACAGACCTCTCCCACCATCAATAGACTACCCGCAATTTTCGGATAACGTTCCGAAAATTCGCGCGAATACCGCCTTAGAAAGCCTAGCTCTCGCTCATAGTAAGGAAGAAGTTCTTGCAACTTAAATTCCAATCCGTGCCGTATACCGGGATTTTTTAATTGAATATTGCAAAGACGATGGCTGCAATACGGCATCAAAACTAACTGGCTCCTGGGTTGTACTCACAACCAGAAGCGCTGAAATGGAAAAGCTCAATCTATTGATCTTGCCGTCCTGAACTTCCAAAGAAGCCCGCACACTTCTTAATCGAGGTTCGTGGCGAGCAATCGATTGCTCTAGATTGCGGCAAATAGTGGCTCTGTCATCCGTACTGGCCAAACTCATACCTGCAAAATCATGCAAACCATAGTTGATGATCGAGGTCGAACATTCGGGATATTTTTTTAAATTGTCCAACGTAAAAACAGCACGCGTGTTTAAAAGGGACTCAAGGTCACGGGCTACCTCATCCTTCAATTCTTCTAGCGACAACAACCTTACGAGACTCTGCGATGAAGAACGCGCACCATCACCGAGTAATTTCTCAAACAATCCTGAAGAAAATCCTTTCATATATATTTATATCCAAATGAAATAACCACCAACGGAAGTCAGTGGTTATTTCAACTGACAAGATCTTAGGCAACCTTGTTTTTAGACAGATCCCAGCCGCCAGAGGTATTACCACCAGCGCCGCCGCCAATCTTCTGCTGCGTGTACTTCCACTTAACCAACGAGTATTTCAAGGAAACCACATCCGTCAAAATACTACCTTCAGCGACAGAAGAGGAAACGCTGCTGATAATCAGATTTTCAATTTCAATTTCGAAGTATTTGACGCGCTCACCTTTGCCATCAGCGCGTAAAAATTCAAATTTTGCCTTGGCAATCGTTTTGCCAGACGAGCTATTTTGCAACAGCAAGGGTGTTGACAAATCAGCAAGTTTTGTGAAAACGATATCTTTGTGTTCACAGCGTTCGGCCGTGTGCCCGCCGCCTGTAGATGCCGTCGCGGACTTTGGTTGCAAAACACCAAAATCAACGGATTGGCACTCAATCCAATCTTTGTGTGAATCATCGGTGGATTCACCCTTAATGCCATCAATCTGCAAATATACGTCAATTGCCATAATTTACCTTTCGGTTATGTTGTATAAAACAACGGTTAAGACTTAGAGGACTGAGGCAATTCAGCCACCAAGCGGAGAGATACTGACAATTCATCCAGCTGAAAGTGCGGGCGTAAAAAAGATACTGCACGGTAAACACCTGGCCGACCTGGCACTTCAGAAACCTGCACAGACGCCTCCCGTAAGGGGAATTGTGCTTTTGCCTCTTGGCTAGCGTTGTCATCCAGCAGCACATACTGCGCAATCCAACGATTCAAGAAATCCTCCACATTGGATGCTGCAGCAAAACTGCCAATCTTGTCGCGCATCATGGATTTCATGTAATGGGCAATACGAGATACCGCAAAAATATATTGCAACTGAGAAGACAATACCGCGTTGGCGTTGGCTGATTCTGTGTTGTAGCTTTTTGCCTTTTGCGTAGATTGCGCACCAAAAAAAGCCGCGTAATCGGTATTTTTGCAATGCACAAGCGATATGAAACCAAGATCACTCAGTTCTTTTTCGCGTCGATCCGTAATTGCAATTTCGGTCGGACACTTTAAAGCGACTTCACCTTCATCAGTTTTAAAAGTGTGGGTTGGCAAATCCTCAACCAAACCACCACCCTCAACGCCACGTATTGCGGCACACCAACCGAAGTCTTCAAAGGCTTTGGTCAGTTTTGTTCCGAAAGCATATGCTGCGTTACACCACAAATATTTTTCGTGGTCTGTTCCATCTACATCTTCTACAAAATTAAAACCTTCCACAGTTAATCCATCTCTGGGATTAAATGGCAGTCGCCCCAGAAACCTCGGCAAGGTTAAGCCAACATAACGTGAGTCTTCTGATTCACGAAAGGATTTCCATTTTGCATACTCAACTGTGTCGAATATTTTTGCCAAATCACGTGGCTTACCTAAATCGCTGTATGTTTCCAGCCCAAACAGTTCAGGTGACGCAGCAGAAATAAATGGAGCATGAGCGGCCGCTGCTATACGCGACATTTGCTCAATAAAATACATGTCTTCTGGCTGCCGCGTAATTTCGAAATCACCAATCAGGCTCCCAAATGGAGCCCCACCAAAAGTGCCAAACTCTTCCTCGTACACCTTTTTGAACATCGTACTTTGATCAAACTCCAAAGCCGAATTGAAATCTTTGATCAATTCTTTTTTGGTGGCATTTAAAACTTTTATTTTTAAATTTTGACCAGTTGACGTGTTTTTTACTAAGTAATGCAGTCCGGTCCAGCTACTTTCCAGCTTTTGGAATTCGACTGCGTGCATGATCGCACTTACTTGATTAGAAATTAGTCGATCAATTTCGGCAACACGCGCATCCAAGGTCGCCATCAAATTCTCTGACACCACCACAGTGCCGTCCATGACCTGATTTACCAGCTCAGAAATAATATCTTTTGCCCGGGTGTGCTCGGCACTTGACTTGGCAACCTTACTTTGCTCAACGATTTGATCCAACAAACCAAGCTCAGTCTGCACTTCAACGGCAGCCTCTGCTGTATTTTTTTGTTCAGACATAATTACCCCGATTACTTGGTAGTTTTTTGACTTAGTTCCGCTAGCTTTTCCGTATTGTTAAGCACATCATTGAGAATATCTTCAAGCTTCTCACTGCCAGCCAATTTATTACGTAAATCAGCCAATTTTGTACGCGCCTCTAATAGTTTTTGGAGGGGTTCCACCTGCCTCACCACCGCTTCTGGACGAAAATCCTCCATGGATTTAAATTTCAGATCCACAGAAAATTCACCGCCTTTCTCGCTCAACTCATTTTTTACGCGATATGCAGCTCGCGGCTCCAACCCCTTCATAACCTCATCAAAGTTGTCCGGGTCAATGTTAATAAATTTGCGATCCTTTAACTTGGCCATGGCAATTTCAGAGTTACCACTGAAATCTCCAACAACACCGGTCACAAATGCCAGTTCTTTCTTTTCAATAGCATCACCAATTTCGACGTCATAAGTCATTTGCACCCGTGGTGGACGCACTTTTTGAAGTTTCTTTTGAATGCTTTCACTTTTAGCCATGTTCACTCCACAGGTAACAAAAATTTAAAATGCTGCGGGGAGCAATGTATCTCTTGCAGCGGGCAACCGAACTACTTTAATCCACCAAATGGATTAGATTTCCCCGAGTCTGGAGTGTCGACCTTGGCCGAAGCGCTGGTAGGCTTGGAGCTCGCCGCCACCGGCTTCACCGCAAGGGGGGCCGATACACGTGGCCGGGGAGCCGTAGCTGCTGGAGAAGGCACCAAAACAGTTTCACCAAGATTTTCGCGAAGCAACTTGGCAAGGTCTTGAGCTTCATTTTTGACGGTACCAGACAGCGCATTTTGGGTACGCAAATCGGCGAGAGATTTTGTTGCGAGACGTAAACCACTCACGGTCACAATACTATTGGCAATCTTATCTGAAGGATCTCGCTGCAATGCCTCCAGCGCATTTATGATGGCTTCGCCATAGATTCCACTATCAAATTTAATCTGTGCCATGCGTAACCATGGTGTTTTATCAGCAGGAAATTTATTGGCAGCATCTTTAAATAAACTTAATGCCTGATCCGTTTGCCCTGCTGCCTGAGCAGCATTTGCATCTGTTACCGCAGACTCCAGGGTCACTTTAACAGGTTCGGGAGTTTTAACTGGTGCGGCACACCCCCCTAAAAGAGATGCCAGCAACAAAAAATAAGCAGAATTCAATTTACGAATATGCACGCGTAATGCTCCTAGTACAAAACAATGTTTTCATTGTTGAAAATGCGAATCTGTCTATGTTAGCGCAGGTTGCATGCGAAATTTTCGGGTCTTCCATCTTGCAACTTCGTTTTCAGAAACCTTCAGAAGCTTTCAGTTGATCAATGAAGCGCAGTTAGAGCCTCTAGAACTGCAAGCAAAGACGTACTTGGACGGCATAATTTGCTTTGTTTAATCGATAAAAAGCACACATCACTCTTAGCATTGGATCAATACAAGTGCGCGAATCCGACTTTCGACAAACATCATTTTCTTCATCAAAATTGTGGAAAAAATTCTTTTATCAGATCCTGATGATTCTTTCTTTTTTGGGGATCGCAGGATGCTCGGCTACATCTGCTGTCTCTGTTTTGGGGGCAGTAGCTAATTCCGCACTCGAGGCCACTGGCCTTAAAAAGCCGGATGCTCCTGAGGTGCCGGATGCCTTAAAGGTGCCTCGCAATGTACCGATTAAACTGCACGCCAGCGATACTTTGAACCTGGATGCATCCGGACGTCCACTTGCGGTTATTGCAAAGATTTACAAACTCAAACAAAACACTGCATTCTCTCAAGCCCCTTATGACGCTTTCTTGAATTCTCAAAAGGAAAAAGAAGCACTAGGTGCTGATTTATTGGAAGTTCGAGAAATTACACTAATACCAGGCCAACGTTACGAGGCAATTGAAAAAGTCAGCTATGAAGCCGGATATATTGGCGTTGTTGCATTATTTAGAAACCCAGTTCCATCACGCTGGAGGGTTGATTTCCCCGCGGCACAGGCAGAAAAATCCGGCATCGTTCTAGGATTGCATGCTTGCGTTCTGACCGTGGGGGTTGGCACTACTTCGACCGACACACAAAGCAAAAATCCCATGCTGGCACCAGTACGGTGTCCACAATAGTTTTACTAAAAACGAATATATAAAAGAGATCCATACTGTGAATCAATCTGACAAGGTTTTGTGGGGCGAGGGCTTGTTCCTGCGTCCACAGCATTTCCAGCGCCAAGATAGCTACCACGAAAGTCGTCTGCACCAGACCGCTACAGCGCTTAACCCTTATGCCTGGGGTGTCCAGCAACTCAAAATTGACCGAGATGCTTTGGCCAATAACTCTTTTCGGTTGTTGGACCTGTCCGTTATTTTTCAGGACGGTGAAATTTACCGCGCGCCTGACGGTGACGATTTACCAGAAGCCGTTGCTTTGACAGATCTGCCACCCACGCTGCAAACCATTACCTACTATGCGGCACTGCCAGCGCTCAAAAGTTTTGGCGGCAACTTCGTGGCAAATGCGAATGGTCAACAGTCGTCCCGCTACACCCAGGCCAATCATGAGACACCCGACCTTTTCACGGATGCGGCCAAAGCCGAAGTGGTTTACCTCAAAAAGTCGGTGCGACTTATTTCCGAACTGGAACCACGTGACGCCATGGTCTGCCTGCCTATCGCTCGATTACGCCGTTCCACCCAAGGCGGCTTTGAATTGGACCCGCATTTCATCCCACCCAGCCTATCTGTTGGCAGCGCGCCGCACTTGGTACTCAGGCTACGGCGCCTAATGGATGCGTTACAAGCCAAAGTCAGCGCGCTATATGGACACCACAGGGAACCCAGTAAGAACGTAGTTGAATTCCGCTCTGGAGACATTTCGTCTTTTTGGCTTCTACACACTGCCAGCACGGCCTATGCTGCATTGAGCCATTACCAAAACAATCCTCTGTTGCACCCCGAGCGACTCTACGAGCAACTGTTGACTCTTACAGGCTCGTTAATGACCTTCTCCAAAAACTACGCGCTGAGCGATCTGCCACCCTATGTACACCAGGATCCGGGCCCCGGTTTTGCCAAGCTGGATGGCATCATCCGAGAGCTGCTGGACACCGTTATTTCATCGCGCTATTTTGCAATCGCGCTGTCAGAGGCCAAGCCGTCCTACCACCATGGCATGCTGGATTCCGGAAAAATCGACGACAAGACGGCCTTGTACCTCGCGGTCGGCGCCGACATACCCGCTGTTGAACTAATTGACATCGTGCCGCTTCGCTTCAAAACCGGAGCGCCAGATGATGTGGAGAAGTTTGTGCTGGCGGCCATGCCAGGTGTGAAACTGGTGTACTCACCCCAGGTACCCGCTGCCGTACCGGTGCGACCTGATACTTATTATTTTGCAATCGACCCCAAAGGGGCCATGTATGAGCGTATGTTGCAGGCCCAGTCCATCTGCATTTACGTACCCGCAGGTATTCGTGGACTCAAGCTTGAACTTTTGGCAGTAACCGCATGACCTCATCCGCTCCCTCCCTGCTAGGTGCATCTGCAGCGCCATCCTCTAGCCCATTCTTTGCTAGCGAAGCCCCTGTGCACGCAAACTCCCTATTGGATTTGATGTACGACGGCTTCTACGCACTCTTCTTGCTCAAAGGTGGCAGTGCACCGCAGGATAGCGAGACACTGCTGGCAAGAATGCAGAAATTTTTAACCGTCGTGGAGCAAGGAGCCAAGAAACTGAATGTCTCCGCCGAAGATGTACACGCAGCTAAATATGCTTTTTGCGCTTGCGTGGATGAAATCGTTTTGCGCTCGCAATTTGCCATCCGCGATGCATGGGAACGCCGGCCTCTGCAGTTGGCGTTGTTTGGCGATCAGCTGGCAGGTGAAAACTTTTTCAACCAGCTGGAAGCCATGCGGGCCAAGGGTGCCGCGCACATTCATGCATTAGAAGTATTTCATATGTGCTTGCTGATGGGCTTTCAGGGCAAATACGTCATTGAGGGGCTGGAAAAGCTGAACTACATTACGGCTCGCCTGGGAGACGAAATCAGTCACATAAAGGGAAAAAGCGCCGGTTTCGCCCCCCATTGGGCTCGCCCTGACGCTATTGCCAATCGGCTTCGCAATGACGTTCCTATATGGGTGATAGGCGCCATATTTGCCTTGATGGCTTTGTCCGCCTACGGTGTTTTAAGCTGGATGCTGCAACGCTCCACACAGGATGGCATCAACGGCTACAACGACATCGTGCGCTTGGCCCCACGCCCAGCCAACCTCACGATTACCCTCCCCTGAGGTTTCATCGTCCAGCATAAACAAATATAGCCGCTGACGCAGTAAACACCTGCGCTGGCAGCTACAAAATAAATAGCATCAACGCTTAGCCTTGGCCTGGGCGTAGCGCGCAGCAGACAATACGCTCAAAATTGCGGTCGTAACCATCTCCGGTCGATCTTGGTGGATGTTATGCCCGCTGTCTTCGCATACCCGCATGCGACCAAGCTTAGACATCTTGGCCAGGTTGCGCTGGCTGGCGTTCCAAACCTTGCCCAAGCGCTCGGGCCAGTTCGATGTGGCCTTGCCTTGCGAAAGAACAATCAAAGGAATAGGGGGGAAAGGCCCTGCCCGGCGCGCTTGCCGCATGGTCAAGGCGGACGCCGCCAGCTCCGCGCGGGTCGCTCGTGAAGAAAGCGCAAACAGGAGCTGTGGAGGCTGGTAGAGCAAGCGGTGCACGCCCTGCTGCCTACAGCGTTTGTCGAATTCAGAATGACGGGCATCGACTAACACCACTCCCGCCACGTCACCAGGATGCATGCGGGCGAACAATTTGACAAATGTGCCACCCAAAGAATGCCCCACAAGAATATAAGGCGGCTTGATTTCCTCCGCCTGCAGCAACGCCCGCAACTCTTGCACCACCTGGTGGCCGTCACGTTGCAAGTTGGATGGGTCACTGCCGCCATAGCCGGCCCGGTCATAGGCAAACACTCGGGCGACAGCGCTGACTTCATTAAAAATATTGCCCCAAATCTCCTTGCCGTCACCCAGGCCAGATTCGAAAACGACGGTAGGCCCGCCCTCGCCTGCACTGATGAATGAGCGCATGCCCATGGGCGTGTATGCCAGCAAAGGGGCTGGTAAAGCCTGGGAGCGCAAGGATGGATCTACACGAAGACGCTCCAATTGGGGTTCGGCTTGCTGTGAGGCGTGCTCGGGATGCTGTGCGACAGGTGCCCCGACGGTATAGCGAGTCCGCGGCTGCAAAACCGGCGCCAAGCTGCCGACCGCCGATCGCACCACCGTAGTGCGCCGACTAGGAGGCAATGCATTCAAAGACGGCTGTGCCTCAAGCTTGCTTTTGTCGTCAAACTGGAGGGAAAAAGCTCTAACCATTTTGGAAAATCAAGGAAGACGCCATAAAAGTCATGAATTTACCAAGGAGACGATAGTGGCATGGTGCTGCCTCGCCGCATTTATAGATTATCAGATCGGCGTGGCAACTTGAATAAGTGCGGAAGGCGGTAAAGCCAGGGCATTTCACCGCCACCCCAAAAGCAAAAAACCGGCCTTGACACCGACATCGCCCCGCTGCATGGACAATAGTGGGGTGACTATTCCCCATACCTTCATCCAGGAACTGATTGCCCGCGCCGATGTCGTCGAAATCGTGGGCCGCTACGTGCAACTCAAAAAGGGGGGCGCCAACTTCATGGGCTTATGCCCTTTTCATTCCGAGAAGTCGCCGTCTTTTTCCGTCAGTCCCACCAAGCAGTTCTACCACTGCTTTGGCTGCGGTAAAAATGGTGATGCCGTTCGGTTCCTGATGGACCACGTGGGCATGACTTTTGTCGAGGCCGTGCAAGACCTGGCCCAGCAATACGGCATGCAAGTGCCGGAAGACGAGGCATCGCCGCAAGACAGGGCCCGTGCGGCGGAACAAAAGCAAAAACAGGCCACGCTGACAGACGTGCTGGAAAAGGCATGCCTGGCCTATAAAAAGCACTTGAAAGAATCGTCCCGGGCCATTGCCTACTTCAAGGGCCGAGGCTTGTCCGGAGAAATTGCCAAGCAATTCGACCTGGGTTACGCCCCGGAGGGCTGGCGCAGCCTGGCCAGCGTATTCCCGCACTACGACGACCCGCTGCTAGTGGAAAGTGGGCTAGTCATTACCGGAGAAGATGGGGAAGACAAGCGCTACGACCGCTTCCGGGACCGGGTCATGTTTCCCATCCGCAATGTCAAGGGCGAATGCATCGGCTTTGGCGGCCGGGTGCTGGGCGACGACAAGCCCAAGTACCTGAATTCGCCCGAAACCCCGGTATTCAGCAAGGGGCGCGAGCTGTATGGCTTGTTTGAAGCGCGCAATGCCCTGCGCGACGCCGGGTATGCCCTTGTTACAGAAGGCTATATGGACGTCGTGGCCTTGGCCCAGTTGGGTTTTCCCAATGCGGTCGCCACACTGGGTACAGCCTGCACCAGCGACCATTTGCAAAAGCTGTTCCGATTTACCGATTCAGTCGTTTTCAGCTTCGATGGAGATGCCGCTGGCAGACGTGCTGCGCGCAAGGCGCTGGACGGCGCACTTCCCATGGCGACCGATGTACGCAGCTGTAAATTTCTATTCCTGCCGCCAGAGCACGACCCAGACAGCTACATCCGAAGCTTTGGCCAGGATGCATTTGCCCGCTATATCGCCGAGGCCATTCCGCTGAGCCGCTTCCTGATCGACTCGGTCCGTGAGGGCTGCGAACTGCATACCGCTGAGGGGCGAGCCCATTTGGCCAGCAATGCCAAGCCGCTATGGGGACAACTGCCTGAGGGCGCACTCAAACGCCAACTGCTGGCAGAAATTGCCGATCTGGTACAGCTCAACAGCAGCGAACTCAACGATGTATGGCAAGGCAAAGCCATCAGCAGCACCCGCACCGAAGTTAAGAGCTACAAAAAAAGTAGCACTCCATATACACCTGGCCGGCGCTACGAGCCCAAACCACCCCCTGTTGGATCGGATCGCCAAGGCCGTCGCCAACCCGCGAGTCGTTCCGACCATGCGGCCCGGCTGCTACTAGCCAATAGCTCGGCCTGGAATGATCTTTCCCATGAGGAACATGCGCTGCTCTGCGACCTGCCCCTGCCCCACGGCGCGCTATTTGTGTGGCTAGAGATACAGCAACACGAGCACGGGCCCCAAACCTGGGGCAATCTACGAGAGAGCCTACGCGAAGAAGCATTCGAAAGCCTGGCGCTGAAGCTCATGTCTGGGCTGGAGACCAGCCCTCCGCCCGAGCCCATAGACCCCGGCGCCACGCCTGGGCGCGAGGCCTTGAACGAATTGAAGGCCTTGTTGAACCTGATGCTGATCGACCAGCTCAAACAACAGGAAACCGAAGCTCTTGCCGCCGCGGCCTCTGATCCCGAGGCCCTGGAGCGCTATCGGGCCATCAATCGGCGCCGCCTGGAGCTTATGGCCACCAAAGTGACATAAACCGCAATTAGCACTTGAATTTAAGCCAGCAGGCTATAATCTAAGGCTAACTGCTCGGCAAGAGCGACAGCAGCACCTCCGGACACCGCCAATCGACGCCACAGCGCGCGCCGGCTCCTCCGCAAGGACTGCATGCCAAATGATCGCCCAGACATCTTGCCAACGAGAAACTCTCTCTCCCACGCGCCCGCGCCGGTAACCTGCGGTTTCCGGGTTTATTTCGTTTGTTTGCTGTTGTCCTGAGGTTTCTGCCCATGCCCGCTCAAAAGTCCGAGAAGCCCGTCAAATCCGCTGCAGCACCCGCAGCAAAAACCAAAAGTACGGCAAAAGCCGCACCCGAGGTCGTGGCCAAGTCCGCCTTGAAAGTGAAATCCGTGCCCGCATCGAAGACCCCTGCCGTAAAAGTAGTAGCAGCCGCTGAAGACTCCGCAGCCAAGAAAAAACCTGGCCGCCCCCCCAAGGTCGTAACCCTTCCTGCAGCGACCGCCAGCACTACCGCGGCAGCGGCCAAGCCCAAGCCGACCGGTGCCAAGCGCGGCCCCAAGCCCAAAGGCTCCATTTCGACGGAAATCAATCTGGACGATCTGATCGAAATCGAAGAAGACCCGGTGGAAGAAGCGCCGGTTCAACTCAGCCCCACCGGTGAGAAGATCAAGCCTCTGCGCATGAAGATCAGCAAGGCGAAAGAACGCGCGCTGATGAAGGAATTCGGCCTGGACGAAACCGTCCTGTCCGAAGAAGACATGGCCAAGCGCCGCATGCGCCTGAAGGCCCTGATCAAGCTGGGTAAGACCCGCGGCTATTTGACGCACGGCGAAATTTCCGACCACTTGCCCGACAAGCTGGTCGATGCGGAAACGCTGGAAGTCGTGGTCAACATGTTGAACGACATGGGCGTAGCGGTGTACGAGCAGACGCCCGACGCCGAAACCCTGCTGCTGAACAACACCGCACCGACTGCGGCGACCGAAGAAGAAGCCGAAGAAGAAGCGGAAGCTGCCCTGAGCACGGTGGATAGCGAATTCGGCCGCACCACCGACCCGGTACGCATGTACATGCGCGAAATGGGCACAGTTGAGCTGCTGACCCGCGAGGGCGAAATTGAAATCGCCAAACGCATCGAAGGCGGTCTGATGCGCATGATGGAAGCCATCAGCGCAAGCCCCGCCACCTTGGCCGAAGTGTTTGCCTTGGGCGAACAGATCCGCGAAGGCAAGGTTGTCATCTCCACCATCGTGGACGGCTTCTCCAACCCGAACGAAGCCGACGATTACGTGGCCGAAGAAGACTTCGACGAATTCGACGCGGCCGACGATGACGACGGCAAGGGCGGCTCCAAGGCACTAACCAAGAAGTTGGAAGAGCTGAAAAACGAAGCCCTGACCCGCTTCGACCGCCTGCGCGAGTTGTTCGAGAAGGTCCACAAGATCTACGACAAGGAAGGCTACGGCACGCCGCACTACGTCAAGGCCCAGGCCGCTTTGAGCGAAGAGCTGATGACCATCCGCTTTACCGCCAAGACGATTGAAAAGCTGTGCGATCTACTGCGCAGCCAGGTGGACGACGTGCGCAAGAAAGAACGCGAGCTGCGTCGCATCCTGGTGGACAAATGCGGCTATCCGCAAGAAAACTTCATCGCCGACTTCAGCGGCCGCGACAAGATGGGCAACAAAGTGCCATCGCATCTGCTGGACCTGAAGTGGATCGAAAAGCAAACCGCTGCAGGCAAGCCCTGGAGCGCGATCATGGGCCGTAACATTCCGCCCGTGCAGGATATCCAGCAAAAGCTGACCGACCTGCAAGCCCGTGTCGTGGTGCCGCTGGACGAACTGAAAGGCATCAACAAGCGCATGAACGAAGGCGAAGCCGCCTCGCGCGATGCCAAGAAGGAAATGATTGAGGCCAATTTGCGCCTGGTGATTTCCATCGCCAAGAAGTACACCAACCGCGGCCTGCAATTCCTGGATTTGATCCAGGAAGGCAATATCGGCCTGATGAAGGCGGTGGACAAGTTCGAATACCGCCGCGGCTACAAGTTCTCGACCTACGCCACCTGGTGGATTCGCCAGGCGATCACCCGATCCATCGCCGACCAAGCACGCACCATCCGTATTCCGGTGCACATGATCGAAACCATCAACAAGATGAACCGCATCAGCCGCCAGCACTTGCAAGAGTTTGGTTTCGAGCCCGATGCATCCATCCTGGCTGAAAAGATGGAGATCCCGGAAGACAAGATCCGCAAGATCATGAAGATCGCCAAAGAGCCGATCTCCATGGAAACGCCGATCGGTGACGACGACGACAGCCACTTGGGCGACTTTATCGAAGACGGTGCCAACACCGCGCCTATCGAAGCTGCCATGCAAGCCGGCCTGCGTGATGTGGTGAAGGACATTCTGGACAGTCTGACGCCACGCGAAGCCAAAGTGCTGCGCATGCGCTTCGGTATCGAAATGAGCACCGACCACACGCTGGAAGAAGTCGGCAAACAGTTCGACGTGACCCGCGAGCGCATCCGCCAAATAGAAGCCAAGGCACTGCGCAAGCTCAAGCACCCCAGCCGCTCGGACAAGCTGCGCAGCTTCATCGACACGCTGTAAGAGCACTGCCCATAAAAAAGCCCCTGCCGGTTCACGCTGGCAGGGGCTTTTTTTATGTGCGCACAGCTTAAGTGATGGACTCCATCAACATCAAACCGGCGGCGGTGTTGGAGATGGGAATGTGGTAGTTCGAATGCAGCAACCGCGCCTGTCCAGGTAAAGCAGCCCGCGTGGTCAGCCACATCAGCAGCTCAATACCTTGGGTGCCCACCTTCTCGACTAACTCATGGATGCTGAAGCGGGTCGCCCAGGCCGGATCGCTGACCAGGCTCTGCATGAACTGCAAATCAAATGCCTTGTTGATGAAGCCAGCACGCTGGCCGTCGAGTTGATGGCTCAGGCCACCGGTGCCGATGATGACCACCCGGGCGTCGCTGTCCCAGGACGCCACGGCCCGTCCTATGGCTTCGCCCAGCTTGTAACAGCGCGCGGCGGTAGGCAGTAGGCATTGCCCCCAGCCTCTATCAGTGCCAGCACATTGCGCTGGCGAATCGCCTCGGCCTGCTCGGCATTCAAGCCAAAAGCCCGCATATAAGCCTCTTCGTCCTGCTGAAAAGTTGCGCGGGCTTCGGCGGTGTTGAACGAAAAGCACATCTTGTTCAGTGCATAGCCCTTGCGGGCCTGGACGCTATCAAACAAGGTGGTGCCGGGTATATCGACGTGGACCATGGTTGTCTCCTGTGAAGTGGGTGATGGGAAGTATTCCCGCCGCCACACATTCAATAAAGTCGATAATTAAGATCAAACCCATGAGCAAATTCGATTACTCACACTTGGATGGCCAATTGCTGCAACTGCTGCTGGCGGTACTGGAAGAAGGCTCGGTCACCCGTGCCGCCCAACGCCTAGGCGTGACGCAATCCGCCGTTAGCCATTTGCTCGACAAGCTGCGCGGCATTACGGGCGACCCGCTGTTCGTGAAGTCGGGGCGTGGCATCGTCCCCACCGCACGGGCCGAAGCCCTGGCCCAGCCAGCTCGCCTAATGCTGGAAGACATGCAAAGACTCGCCACCGCCGAGCAATTTGACCCTGCTGCCCTGCAAGTCTGCTTCACCATCGCCGCCAACGATATGCAGCGCGATCTGCTGCTCCCCCCGCTGCTGCGCAAACTGCGCCAGCAAGCACCCATGGTGAGTTTGCACACCATTCCCTCGGGCGTACCCAGCGCGGAAATGCTGCGCGATGGCAGCTGCCAACTGGTACTGTCCCCCCGACCTCCCGATGCCACGGACATCGTACAAAAACGCTTGTTTGAAACGCCCTACCGGGTGTTTTATGACGCGACCGCGCGTGCCGCACCGAGCACGCTGGCTGACTACCTGGCCAGCGAGCATGTGAGCGTGCTGTACCAGCCGCGCCGCACACTAGACATAGACCAATGGCTACAAACACAGGGCATACAACGCCGTATGGCGGTCACCGTGCCAGGCTTTGCTGGAATAGCCGCCTTTCTGCTGGGCAGCCCCTGGCTAGCCACTATGCCGGGGCTACTGGGCCGGGCTATGCTGCGCGACTTCAACAGTTGCGCGCTACCACTGCCCTGCCCCAATTTGCCCATGTATATGCTGTGGCATTTGCGGCACCAGCATGACCCGGTACAACGCTGGCTGCGCCAGTCCCTAGAGGCCATCGCCATAGAAGTATTGCAGCCATAAACTTCGACCTAAAATCACCCGCTAGCGCAATCAGAATCTATGTCACAAGCTATTAAATCCATAGTAAGCAACTCTTCGTTATGGGTGGCTTGCTTGTGTGCCGATTGGTGCGGCAGCTGCCGCGAATACCAGGCCCGGTTTGAGCAGATGAAGGCCAGCTTTCCCGGCGCCGAATTTGTGTGGATTGATATAGAAGACCAGGCCGATCAGGTAGACCCGATTGAGGTAGACAACTTCCCCACCCTGCTGGTTCTGGTCGACCAGCAGGTGCGCTTCTTTGGCAGTGTCACGCCACAGGTCGAAACCTTACACCGCCTGATCCAGGCGCAACTGGAGGCGCCTGCGTCTCCAGCCCCAGCGAAATCCGCAGTGACCGCGCTAGCGCAGCGTTTGCGCGCGTTGACTTAACCCAGACTCAGTGTTCTACACCCGCTTTGGGTGGTTTTGTTGCAGGCTTGACAGCGGGCTCGTCATCATCATCGTCTTCCTGGTCTTGCACCAGATAATGCTGCACCAAGGAAAAAAAGCTATCGTAGAACGTTTCAGAAGCGATAGTTTCACTGCTGACTTTGACCATGGCGTCGCTACTTGAGCTTAGTGGCAGCGAAAACGACCCTAGTGCACCCACCCCCAGACTGGCGGAGGCGTTGGTCTTTTTCAATGCGTAACGGTCTTGCAGCGCGCTCACAAAACCCAGACTGATGCGGCCATTTTTGCTTTCCGAGACACACACCACGCGAATATCCACCTGTACATGAATTTCGTTTTCAGGCTGGAAGCTTTTTTGCCCTTGAATCAGTTCCTTGCTCGCGGCTGAGATGATGTAGCCCTGGCTCAGCAAAGCCCTCCGAGCGGCCTCACAGGTCTGCGCCGGTGAGGCATCAAACATACGGGAAAACTGCCCTTTGGAGTTGAAGTTTTCTTGCTGTGGAATGGACCGCATGGGAAGCGAGCATCCTGCCAAGGTACCCAAACCACCAACTGCCAGCAGCCATAGAACCCAATGCTTAGAAGTCGGCATCGTTAATCTTCAGGAAGCTCATAGGTAGTGTCCGAGCCTGAAAGTACCGACAAGTTCAGCGGCCGGACTGCGCCCATCCACATCGCATAGTCCCGATGGTCAATAAGATCATTACCGGTGATGGGGTGGATGAACACCACCAAGCCGCGCCGATGCAACGCCAGCCAAGGGATCAACTCGGCAAATACCGAGGGAGCAAATGCGAGTTGGCAGCTCCAGTCAGGGTGCGGCCCTACAGGCTGCTCATGCACCCGCCCCATCGCTAACTTGAACTTGCTGGCAGCCTCGAGGCACAGGGCGCGGGCCTGCTCCAGCGTGCTGGCGTCGAAATACACGTGGGCGTGAAAGCCCCGAATGCGCGGCGTATCGACTTCAGCCATGGTTAAGGTGCCCGGTGCAGCCGTGGGCTGGCCAATGCCACAGCCTGCTCGTCCAGCGCTGTATCGACGTTGGGATGCCGCGCGGGTGCATTAGGCAGTTGCAGCTGCGTGCGCAGCTGAGCCACATCCTTGGCGCTGTGCGCAGCCTTGATTTGTGCAATTGCCGCCGTCGCATTGCCGCTGCGGATCAGCGCCAGCATTTTCGTCACCCATTCGCTAGGACCGGATTTGTGTTTGACCATGGGGCTGATTTTGCTTGAAATTGATCGACCGGAAACAACAACGCCGCGTAGGCGACCCATACAGGCCCACCTACGCGGCGTTGTTGCCACCAGGATGGAGATTAACCGCCCTTGTGTG
The DNA here is from genome assembly GCF_059421805.1 of Rhodoferax sp. GW821-FHT02C08. Classification (NCBI taxonomy): domain Bacteria; kingdom Pseudomonadati; phylum Pseudomonadota; class Betaproteobacteria; order Burkholderiales; family Comamonadaceae; genus Rhodoferax; species Rhodoferax sp. GW821-FHT02C08. The sequence continues at coordinate 271,920 of NZ_JBWKVR010000004.1, read as the reverse complement.
GACGCTTGCCAGGGTTCTTCTTGCTACGTGTTGCAACACCGCGTTCCAGGCTGCGCTTTTGACCGCGGCTGACGGGGTTGGTGTAGCCGGGCAGTGGCGTGGGCTTGGGGGAAGCGCGACGCTCTGCTTCGGTGCGGGGTTCTTTAGCCATCAATTACTCCATTTAAAGTTGGTTAACCCGCAATTAGGCCACAACCGCGAATGCAGTTTGCCGTAACAGGGGTCAGGTGTTGGATTTAGCTGGCGGCTTCATCCATCGCTTGGCACGATGGAGAGCAAACCGCCTGGGACTTGCCGAGCACCTTGCGGGTACCCATCAGCGAACGGGTACGGTGCTTGCCGCACAAAAAGCACGACATGGTGGCGCCACCAAACGACGCAGCAGCCGCAAAGGGCGAGCCGGAAGCCTTGGACTTGTAACGCAGTCCGTCGGCCAGCATGGCAGTTTTGGATTCAGCTTTCGCCATGGATAAAACCTTTTATCGGGATGCCCTGAGGCATAGTCATACGGCACGCAGGCCACACAGGAGGCTACATTATCCTCCTGAATGATGTCCTCCTTCGGAATAAGGGTGTGTGTGGGCATATAGCAGGCTCTTGTTCATTCTCAACTTTAGGGACATCTGCCGGGTTGCAGCCTTCCATTTCAGGCTGGATATGTTCATAAGCAGACCACCTGAGCTGGCGTCCTGATCTGCGACGCCAATGCTGCATTTTCGATAGCACCCAGCGAAGTATTTATCTGCACCGACAGCATTTTTCGCGTGCAAACGGCTTGGCATTCTTGCACCAGCCCCCACATGCTCTGTAGCGGGTAAAATCCTGCATCCGCGCGCTTGCGCCGAGATGTAAAAACAGCCCGCCATGTGGGCTGTCTTTTTTTGTGAAGAAAAACCATGCAAGACCACTATGCTGCGCTAGGGCTGTCCAGTGCCGCCACGCTGGCCGAGATCAAAAAAGCCTTTCGGCTGCGCGCCTCGCAGTACCACCCGGACCGCAACGCCTCCCCCGACGCGCCCCAGCTGTTCCGTGCGGTGCAAACCGCCTACGAGGTGCTGTCCGACGAGGAGCGTCGCAAGACGTATGACGACAACCGCCGCCGCGGCCTGCTGGACGACCCGCTGGATACCGCCCGCAGCATCTGGCACAACTACCTGAACGAGGCCTTGAAATGAAACTCTCCCGCTACTTTGCCGACCACGCCCGCGCCTACGACGCGGAAATGGACGACCTGGTGTCCGACTCCGAAGGCAAGAACGTGCTGGAAAAGCGCCTGAAGGAAAAACGCAGCCAGGTGGACTTTCTGGTCCACATGATGGACGACAGTCCTGAAATGCTGGCCACCGCCTTCCACCAGGGCTTCAGCTTCTCCAACACCAAATCCATGGATCTGCTGGTCGCGCAAGAACCTGAAGAGTTTCCCGACTGGGCAAAACTCTCACAAACCATCCAACTGGCCCCCTGGGCCAAGACCCTGGCCGCACGCGTGCTGCAAGAGCCCACCGGGGAGCGCTTTCTGGCCGTCGCCGCCTGCCTGGAATACCTGTACACCCGAGCCGATGACCGCGGCGCCGCCGTGGACGAGCCCGAGGATGATGAAGAAGATTTCGACCCCGAAGAGCAGGACGCCCGCGACCGCGAAGATGCCGGCGCCGCCTGGATGGAGGAGCAAGGCTTCGACCCGAAGCCGCCCAAAGCGTGAGCAAGATAAGTGTCCGTTGAGTAAAGAGTAAAGGCCCTACCCATGCATTACCCCGCAATCGTCAAAGCCCAAAGCCTGATCCTGGCCGGAGACATCGTTGGCGCCGAATCCGCCCTGGTGGAACTGGCCGACGAAGAAGGCGACCAGGCCCTGGTGCTGGCACTGGACCAACTGCCCCCGAAAGACCTGTTGGCGGTGATACGCGAATACGACCCGTCTAAGGACTCGGTCATCAACCTGCTGGTCACGCCCGAGCAGTTCTCGCGCGCCGTGGTCATCGAAAAGCAGTACAAGGACCTGACCCACGCCCACCTGCGCGGCATGATGAATTCAGTCATCTTCCGGGATGACAACGACCCGGTTGAATTCCTGCGCGCCATTGGCGAACGCGAAGGTGGTTGCGATGCCCTGGCCGACTACCTGGCCGACCATTGGGGCCGGGTGGAGAGCTTTTTGCGCACCGGTACTTTCGAAGCATCGGAAGACACCGGCGCCGTGCTGTCCGAAGGCGAGCTGGTCGTGCAGATGTACAACGAGGCCAAGGTGGACCGCGACGAGATCGCCGACCACGACTGGATGGAATTCACTTGGCTGCTGCGCAACGACTGCCCTGACATCCTGATCGAGGTGATGGTGATACTGCGGGCTCGCGTCAAGGCCTTCGAGGATGAATCCGAAGACGAAGACGATAGCCTGCACCAGGGCGGCCACACGCCCTTCCGCGAAACCCACGGCGAAGGCGAAGGCTCGCAGCGCAAAGCCGCGGACCCCGACGAAGAATCGGCGATCTAAGCCCATGACCATGCAAGAAACCAGTGCCGGCATCTCGATCTACGACCACCGGCCTTTCTTCGAGAAAGCGCTGCGCTTTGGCCTGCAGAACGGACTGATCGACGACGCCAAGCTTGAGTCCATCCGCAACGATGCGCCCAAGGGCATGGTGCAGATCGCTCGCTACTTTGGCACTGAGTTTCTGCGGCCGGAGCTGGAAAAGGCGCGTGAGCGCATGGTCAACCTGGTCAGCCTACATCTGGAGCAGGACTGCGCCGGCGACCTGCGCCAAGCGGCCGAGCTGCTGCGGGAGAACTCCTTTCTGTCGCGCTCCAAGGCTGGCTCCGACATGCTCAAGGGCTTGCTGTCCATGCCGGACAACACCCACTTCAGCATGATCGATAGCGGCGGCTTCCGCGACGAAATGATCCCGGTGCTGGCCAAATGGACGCTGAAGACCTTGCCCGAATACCAGCAGGAACTGGCCAAGCGCGAAGCCATCCAGACCCGCCTGGACGCAGCCTTTTGGCTGGCCCAGAAATTGGGCGTGGCACGACGCGAGCTGCAGGCTGCCGATACCGACTCGGAGGCCGTCATCCGCACCAGCCTGCTGTCCCTGGCAGCCGGTCGCAGCTTGATGCCGAATTGGCCGCAGTTCGAAACTGTGGTGAATCTGTTGCGCAAACGTGCCGAAGCCGGCAAACCGGTAGACCTTGCCATGCCCAAGGATGCCCCTGCCCACCTGCGTCCGGTACTGCAGGCCACGCTGGAGTCTATGGTGGAGCAGGATCTGCCAAAGGTACTGGACGCCTCGGTAAAGCCGCGCAAACTGTTTATCCAGTCGCTGAACTTCATGGGCCGCTATTTTTGGCTGGACGAAGGCGTGGAAGATGTCAGCGAATTGGACCGGGCCATCTCCGACCAGTGGCTGAAGTTAACCCAGCGGCATACCGACGACAGCTCGTTGATCACCCTCTTCCTGTGCATTGCCGCCGGTATGGCGCGCAAGACCACGCTGACCGAAACGGCGGCCGCCAGCCTGGTGCGCAAAATCCGCAAAGGCAGCTACCAGCCCCAGCTGGCCACTGACTTCATCCGCGAATATGCGCCGCACGAGAACCACAACGACTACCAGACGCTGTGGCAGAACTTTGTCGCAGAGACCGAACGCGACCTGAAGGACGAGCGCGATACCCGCCTGGTGGAAGCCATGGCGGCACTGAAATTGCATTGCAATCTGGTCAAGGCCGCGCCCAAGCTTGCAAAAGCAGGTAAGCCGACCTAAAAACAAACATGCTTTGTTGGCCTCGCGCAAGTGATGCTTGCGCAGAGCGCTATTATTTTTGATAGTTGATTACAACGCTCTGAAAGTTAAAATAGGGGCGTTTTCCGGCGTTCATCCAGAAATTGGTTGGGCGTATTTCGTTGAAACTGAGGGCAAGTTCAATGGAGGCGTATATGAGGGTTATGGGTGCAAGCGGCAATATGTACGCTGCAACGCCGGTCAGCAAGGCGGGTGCTGCTGCGCTGTCTGCCGCCTATACCGATACGGCATCAACCAGCCGCACCAGCTCCAATAACGCATCCTCGACCTACGACTTCACCAGCATCACCCCTTCCCAGCTGGGTCAAACCGTGGGTGAACTGGTCAGCAGGGGCCAGTTGGACCAGGAAGACACCGTCACCCTGGCCGATACCATGCCCACAGCGTCCAGCAAAACCAATTTTCACGGCAAGATCCCGTCAATCTACGACCAACCCAACAACATCATTGCCCGCTTGCAAACCGGTATTGACGACGCGCGCAACCGCAACGACCTGCAAAGCGTGCACAGCCTGTCCAAAACGCTGAACGTGTTCCAGCGCTTACAAGGCGCACCTCGCGGCATCGATCTACAGGCCTGAGGTCTTTTCGGCCTCTAGCGCAAGCAGTACCTGCACCAGCCGCTATAAACTGCATAGCATTCTCGGGCATTTCAGCCCATACTCGTTTTTCCACTTATTCCAGCGCAGGCGCCGCATGAGCCGACTTGGCCACACCCGCATAAAAATCTACAACATTGTGGCCCGCCAGTTGCACGGCCAGGTGCCCTGCTGGGTATGCGGCGAACATGTGGCAGCCGAGGCTGCTACCTTGGAACATATCCAGCCGCTGAGCGAGGGTGGCAGCAGCCACCAGGAAAACCTGGCTATCAGCCACGACCACTGCAACCACCAGCGCCATGCGAAAAAGCCCGCAAACCCGTTGGACGGCGCCTGATTTGGCGCAAAATCACCGGACCGATTAAGGAGACAACTATGTCCAACGAGCGCCGCCAATTCATGCGCGTGTCTTTTGATGCCCCGGCATTTCTGACCACGCCAATGGCCCGCCATCAGGTAGAGGTACTGGACCTGTCCTTCAAGGGTGCTTTGGTACGCCTGGCCGCTCCGGCCGAAATCCGGGTAGGCATGTTCAGCCAGCTCAGCATCCCGCTGGCCAAGCTCGAAGCGCATATCGCCATGTCTACCGAGGTGGCGCATATCAACGGCAACGATATCGGCCTGATGTGTCGCAGTATCGACCTGGACAGCATGACCCATCTGCGTCGCCTGATAGAGCTGAACCTGACGGACCCCGCATTGCTGGACCGCGAGTTCAAGGCCTTGATGCTGTCTTAAACCTTTCCCCGAAAAACGCCTAGCGCCACCGACTGGCGCCCCTGGCGCGACACCCGCATGGCCGTGTTCGCGGCCTTGATGATCTGGTCCACGCTGCCATTGCCACCCTGCAGCAAATGGATACCGATGCTGGCCGTGCAACGCAGACGCAAGTCGCCCAATAGATAGTCGCGGTCCAGCAGATCCAGCACCTTGTCTGCCACGGCATTGACGTGATTTACCGCAAACACCTCCTCGGCACCCAGATCTTCCAGAAGCACTACGAACTCATTGCCCCCCAGACGAGCCACTGTATCGTTCTGGCGTATGGCCGCCATCATGCGCACGGCTACCTCGACCAGCAGCTTGTCGCCAATGGCGTGCCCGTGCTTGTCGTTGACCTGCTTGAACTGGTCCAGGTCCACATACAGCACAGCAAAGAAACTGCGCTGCCGGTTGCTGTGCAACTGGGCGCGCCATAGGCGGTCACGCAGCAGGCTGAGATTGGGCAGGCCGGTCAAGGCGTCGTTCATCGACATGGTGCGCACCAAGTCGGTCGCCAGCTTTTGCATCGAAGTGTCACGCACCACCCTGGACAAGCCCACCAGCTGCCCGCGGGCGTCCAGCATGGCGGTCGCCGCAATGACCACCGGAATCAGGCTGCCGTTCTGGTGCAGGCGCACGGTTTCCAGGGTTTGAACCGATTCAGTTGCATGGCTGCGCAGCTGTTCTTCTTCTTCCAGGCGGTCCACGGGCACCAGAATCTGACTGCGCTGTCCCAACATTTGCTTGGCGGTATAACCAAACATCACTACCGCACCCGGGCTCCAGTACTGCACCACACCCTGGGCATCCTCCAAACAGATGGCGTCCGCCGAGCTGCGTGCCACCGCATTAAAGCGCAAACGCAGCCCCCCAACCTCCCTACTGTGCAGCCCGTACAAAGCCCAAGCACCACAGGCGCACAGCAAAAGCAGCGCGCTACCGTAATACAGCAACGACATGGTGGGCCTTTCAATAAAACACCATCTTAGAACTATCGCAAATCCCACGCCAACACCGTTGGCACCAAGATAGACCCGTCCAAGCACGGATTAAATAGGTAGAGCACACCAAATAGGTGCACCGATCTTGCATACCAGTTGGCACAAATGCTGCATGATATGCAGCCATGAGCACCGCATCCGACATCAGCAAACGCATTATCGAAGCCGTGATGGCGCAAAAGCTGGCCCCTGGCTCCCGCTTGGGCGAGCAACCTTTGGCCATGCTGTTCGATTGCAGTCGCACCATCGTGCGCGAGGCGCTGACCCACCTGGCCGCACGCGGCATCGTCACCGTCAGCGCGCGCCGTGGCTGGTATGTGATTGAGCCTTCGCAAGAAGAAGCGCGTGAAGCCTTTGAAGCCCGCCGCGTCATCGAAACCGGGTTGATTCGCAGCCTACAAGGCATTGAAAAACCCGCACTGAAACGACTTAAACAGCACCTCAAGCAAGAGCAGGCGGCCGTGGAGGGGAATGACATTGGCACGCGCAGCTTCTTGCTGGGCGACTTTCACGTCTGCCTGGCCGAATGCCTGGGCAATACGCTATTGGCCGACACCCTGCGCGACTACACCGCGCGCACGACCTTGATCGCCATGCTGTACCAGTCGTCGCACAACGCAGCCCAGTCCTGCGAGGACCATGTGCAGATCGTTGGCGCCCTGGAGAAGGGCGATATTGTCCGTGCTGAGGCCCTGATGGCAGCCCACATCGGCAGCGTTCAACATGCGCTGAAGCTGCCCGTGAATGCCGACCCGTTGGCACAGTTGCGCGACGCCCTGGCGCCGGTAGGCAAGCCGGCCCTCGCCGCTGAGGCACAAGTCTTGCATACAAGATCATTGAAAACTCGCAAAAAACCTGCGAACCCCACCGAAGACCCATCCACCTACCTAGGAGCTTTGCTATGACCACCTCTCGCCGCCATTTCCAATTGGGCCTTGCCACCATCGCCCTGCTGTCCAGCCTGGGTGCCCACGCCCAAACGGCGCTGGACGACGTGATGAAGGCCAAGAAGATCACTATCGCCATTCCCACCGACTTCCCTCCCTACGGCTTTGTCGGTACCGACCTCAAACCCCAGGGCCTGGACGTGGACATGGCCAACTACATTGCCGCCAAGCTGGGCGTGGCCATCGAACTCGCACCCGTTACCAGCGCCAACCGCATCGCCTACCTGCAATCCAAAAAGGCTGACCTGGTGATCTCCACCCTGGGCAAAAACCCAGAGCGTGAAAAAGTGATCGACTTCACGTCCGCCTACTCGCCCTTCTTCCAAGCCGTGTTCGCACCCAAATCCCTGGCCATCAAGAGTTTTGCCGACCTGAACGGAAAGAGCGTCGGCGTAACCCGTGGTGCCATCGAAGACCAAGAGCTGACCAAGCTGGCCCCAGCCGGTGCCGACATCAAGCGCTTCGAAGACAACAACGTCACCGTCTCATCCTTCGTCTCCGGCCAGGTGCAGGTGATTGCCACGGGCGCCTCGGTCGCCGGCAACCTGATGGCCAAGAACCCGCAGCTGGGCACCGAATACAAGCTGCTGTTGAAAGACTCTCCCAACTTCATCGGCGTGGCCAAGGGGGAAGACAAGCTGCGCCTGAAGGTGAATGAAATCATCGCCGACGCCAAGAAATCCGGCGACATCGACAAGATGGCCGAGCGCTGGTTGGGCCGCCCCGCTGGTGATCTGCCGCAGTAAACAGGCCACCCCGCATTCTGCGGGGCTCGCCCGCACCATAGTCCACCCCGTGCGCCGCTGAGGCGCATGACCCCAGCCAACACCATCCTCGGAGGCAGCCCATGCGCATCCAATTTGACTTTATTGCCGTGCTGGAGCAGTGGCCGCTGCTGCTCAAGGGCGTGGGCTGGACGCTGCTGCTAACGCTGCTGGCCACGCTGATTGGCGCCGTGGTTGGCATCGCCTGCGCCTGGGTGCGCAGCCAGAATGCACCCGCGCCGCTGGCCCTCAAATGGCTGGTGGGAGCCTATGTAGAGCTGATCCGCAACACGCCTTTCATCGTGCAACTGTTCTTCATCTTTTTCGGCTTGCCCGCGCTGGGCTTCAAGCTATCGCCCCAGGTGGCTTCGGTGCTGGCCATGGTGATCAACCTGGGCGCCTACGCCACGGAAATCATCCGCGCCGGCATCGACGCCACACCCAAGGGGCAAATCGAAGCGGCCATGAGCCTGGCCTTATCTCGCCTGCAGATCTTTACCAGGGTGGTGCTGCCGCCTGCCCTGAAAAAGGTCTGGCCGGCCATGGTCAGCCAGATCATCATCGTCATGCTGGGCTCGGCGGTGTGCGGACAGATTTCCACCGAAGAACTGAGCTACGCCGCCAACCTGATCCAGAGCCGCAATTTCCGCGCGTTCGAGGCCTTCATCATCGCCACTGCCATCTACCTGGCGCTGTCAGTTTCCATGCGCAAGCTACTGAATTGGCTGGGCCCACGCTTCGTGTTTGGCCGCTAACCTCCCAAAGGATCTACACATGGTTGATTTTTCCGTTTGGGACATTTTTCGCAACCTGCTGCTGGCTGCGCGTTGGACGGTGGGGCTTTCGCTGATGGCCTTCATCGGCGGCGGCATCGTCGGCGCACTGCTGCTGGTGGCCCGGCTCAGCCAGGTCAAAGGCGTCGATAAGGCCGTAGGCGCCTATGTACAGGTGTTCCAAGGTACGCCGCTGCTGATGCAGCTTTTCCTGGCCTACTTTGGCATTGCCTTGTTTGGCGTTAATACCAGCGCCTGGGTGGCTGCCGCAACCGCATTGACGCTGTACACCAGCGCCTTTCTGACCGAAATCTGGCGCGGCTGCGTGGCCTCTATCCCCAAGGGGCAGTGGGAGGCGTCAGCCAGCCTAGCCTTGAGTTTTGGTGAACGCCTGCGCTACGTGGTTTTACCCCAGGCGGTGAAGATCGCCATCGCCCCGACTGTGGGTTTCCTGGTGCAGGTCATCAAGGGTACGGCCCTGGCCTCGGTGATCGGTTTCATCGAGCTGACCAAGGCCGGCACCATGATCACCAACGCCACCTTCAAACCCTTTGTGGTCTACAGCTGCGTGGCTCTGCTGTATTTCATTTTGTGTTTCCCCGTCAGTTTGTACGCCAAGATGCTTGAAAGGAAGCTGCATGCAGCCCGTCGCTAAACCCGTGTCCGCACCCGCGATCGTCGAAATCAAGGGCCTGCGTAAATCCTTTGGCAGCAACGAGGTGCTCAAGGGCATCGACCTGCAAGTCCAGCCCGGCGAGGTGATAGCCATCATCGGTAAAAGCGGCTCAGGCAAAAGCACACTGCTGCGCTGCATCAACGGGCTGGAGGAATTCCAGAGCGGCTCGCTCACCGTAGACAGCAAGCCCCTGCTACATGACAACGCCCTGGCCATGCGTGCACTGCGCCAGCGCGTGGGCATGATCTTCCAGGGCTTCAATCTGTTCCCCCACCTCACCGTAGGCAAGAACGTGATGCTGGCTCCGCGCCTGGTGAAGCAGCAGGCCGAAGCACCCGGCATGGAGCAGGCCCGCAAGCTGCTGGCCCGCGTAGGCCTGGCCGAGAAGTTCGACGCCTGGCCCGACCAGCTTTCTGGCGGCCAGCAACAGCGCGTGGCAATTGCCCGGGCTCTGGCCATGGAGCCGGCTGTACTGCTATGCGATGAAATCACCTCCGCTCTCGACCCCGAGCTGGTGGGCGAGGTTCTGCGCGTAGTGGAAAGCCTGGCCGACGAGGGCATGACCCTGCTGATGGTGACCCACGAAATGAGCTTTGCCCGCAAGGTCAGCGACCGCGTGATCTTCATGCACCAGGGCCGTGTACACGAGATGGGGCCACCCAACGAGCTGTTCGGCAACCCGCAAACGCCAGAGCTGAAACAGTTCCTGTCCTCACTGCATGACTAACACGCGCTATATATTTGATAGCTACTCGCGCAGATAGAATCTGCGCCAGGGCCACTTTTTATTCAAATCGATGAGCGCACGCACTGAACTTGCCGGCTTGCAACAAAGCCTGGACGCCTTGCGCAATGCAAGCCTGGACATCCACGCGTTCAGCCAATCTGCACGGCAATGCCCGGACTTGCTGGCCGCCCTGCCCCCGCGCTACGGCGAGGTGTTGTTGGGCCTGCTGGATCGGCTTGAATCCAGCGCCCTGTTCAGTGAAGAAAGCTGCTCGTTCAGCCACACCGACCTGCACGACAGCCTGCAGATGTGGCTGGACAAGGCGGGCCGGCAGCTTTAGGCCATCGGCCCGGTTCCTACCGGCTACTCACGCCGGTGTTTGTTGCTGTCTTCCTGTTCTATCTGCTCCACCGCGGCTTCGAGTTTGCGGTAGGTGGCGACCAGCAGCTCCTGGCAGCTTAGGCGGTGGCCCGTGGAGCTGCGGTCGGCCTCCTTGTTGATCAGTGCTGCGACGATGGTGGCAGCGGGTTGCAGAAGTTCGGTTCGCATATCGTCTCCTTTCACGTAGCCATGGGCTATTGCAAACCTGTTTGCGCGGGATTGCAACCGGGTACGCACTAGACTGTGTATAACTTTGTAGCGTCTTTACCTGGCCTGAAACCGGTCTTACACAAGCTGTGCTCCACGACATATTCGCCCGCCAATGGATTACCCTGCACAGCCTGATCGTCCTGCTGGGCCTGGGCATTTACGCTGCAGGCTCACACGCGCTGAAACAACGCCGCCATCCGTCCGCGGGTATCGCCTGGGTGGTCTCCCTGGTGCTTCTGCCCTATGTGGCCTTGCCGCTGTATCTGGTATTTGGCAGCCGAAAAGTTGTTAGTCCCAAGCGCCTGAGAAGGCCGCCTACAACCCCATCCAGCCACAATGCCCCGCCCGCCGAGGCCGAGCGGCTGGCCAGGGCACTGAGCCTGGGTGACGCGGCCTCGTTTAGCCAGTTGGCCGTGCACGCGCATGGCAGCCAGGCATTGGATGCCCTTCGGATGGGCATCCACGGCGCGCACCAGCGCCTGGACATCTGTACCTTCGTTTTGGGCAAGGATGTGCTGGGCGATGAGATCTGCGAATTGCTGGTGCGGCGCGCCCGTGAAGGCATCCAGGTACGGCTGCTACTAGACGGCATAGGCCGTTACCTGGGCGGCCCCGTCAAGCTGAACAAGCTGCGCGCGGCAGGTGTTCAAGTGGCCTTGTTCGTACCGCCGTTGCGCTCCCCCTTGCGCGGGCGTACCAATCTGCGCAACCACCGCAAGATGGTGCTAGCCGACGGGCAATGGTTGTGGTGCGGCGGGCGCAATCTGGCGGCCGAGTACTTTGAGGGCGACACCAGGTCGACCCAGACCTTCCGCAACAAACCGGTCTGGATAGACCTTAGTTTTGATCTGCGCGGCGACCTGGCGCAGCAGGCGCAACAACGCTTCGACAGAGATTGGAACTTCGCCATCACCGGCGTGACCGAAGCCGCACCGCCACCCACAACAGGCCTCGCCCACACTACGGGCTCGCGGGCGCGTCTGGTGCCCAGTGGTCCGGACCAGACCGAAGACACGGTCTATACGCTGCTGGTGTCGGCCTGCTTCACAGCCAAAAGCCGCATACTGGCCGTAACGCCCTATTTCGTGCCCGACTCGACCCTGCTCGTGGCCATGGCCCTGGCAGCCCGACGCGGCGTGACCGTGACCCTGCTGATACCCGCCCACTCCAACCACCGTTTGGCCGATATTGCGCGCCACGCCGCGCTTCGCGAGCTCGCTGCATCAGGGGCTCACATATGGCTATCGCCGCATATGGTGCACGCCAAGGCCGTGCTCATCGATGAGGACATGGCACTGGTGGGTTCTTCCAATCTGGACGAGCGCAGCCTGTTCCTCAATTACGAACTGATGGTGGCCTTTTACGATGCGCCCGTGGTGCAGACCTTCGCCCAATGGATCGAACACCAGCTGGCCAATACCAAACCCTACAAACCACGCGCTCCCGGCCTGGCGCGCGAACTACTGGAAGCGGCGGTGCGCTGGGTAGCTTTTCAGCTCTAAAGGACAAATGCCCTGGTGAACAGGTCCACCAGGGCATGTATGCAGGTAATCGCGGCTTGCTTGCTTATTTACTTTCGGCCTTGGTATCGGTGAAGCGGCCGTAACTTTGCAGGCGGTCGTAACGGCGGTCCAACAGTTCCTTGACCTTGAGATCACTGACCTGGCGGTACGCATCGTTCAAGGCGCGCTTGAGGAAGGCTGCCATCTGCTTGTGGTCACGGTGGGCGCCACCCACGGGCTCGTTCACGATCTTGTCCACCAGGCCCAGGGCCTTGAGGCGGTGCGCGGTAATACCCAGGGCGTCGGCTGCATCGCCGGCTTTCTCAGAGGTCTTCCACAGGATGGAGGCGCAACCTTCAGGGCTGATGACGGAATAGATGGAGTACTGCAGCATCACCACCTGGTCGCCCACCGAGATCGCCAGCGCACCGCCAGAGCCGCCTTCGCCGATGATGGTGGTGATGATGGGCACTTCCAACTGCGCCATCTCGTAGATATTGCGGCCAATGGCTTCGGACTGGCCACGCTCTTCCGCGTCAATGCCGGGGTAGGCACCGGGAGTATCCACAAAGGTGAACACCGGCAGCTTGAATTTCTCGGCGGTCTTCATCAGACGCAGTGCCTTGCGGTAACCCTCGGGCTTGGTCATGCCAAAGTTGCGCAGGCCACGCTCCTTGGTGTCGCGGCCCTTTTGGTGGCCAATCACCATGCAAGCCGTACCGTTGAAGCGCGCCAGGCCGCCCACGATGCTCAGGTCATCGGCAAAGTGGCGGTCGCCGTGCATCTCGACGAAGTCGGTGAAGATTTCGTTGACATAGTCCAGCGTGTAGGGACGCTCGGCGTGACGGGCGATCTTGGTGATCTGCCAGGGCGTGAGGTTGCTGTAAATGTCTTTGGTGAGTTGTTGGCTCTTTTTGCTGAGCTGGTCGATTTCTTCCGAAATATCCACGGCAGACTCGGTCTGCACATAGCGCAGCTCTTCGATCTTGGTTTCGAGGTCGGAAATCGGCTGCTCGAAATCCAGAAATGTTCTTTTTGCCAAGGTCATTCTCCTAAGGTAGTGAGATAACTTTCAGGACTGGAGGTGCATCGCGCCCCAGTCCTGAAAGCTAGTAGGTGTTTATTTCGCCGCGTCCGCAGCAGGCACCGGGGCCAAAGACCGCCAAATATACCAAGTTGCCACGCTGCAGTACGGTGCCCAGGCGGCAGCCACTTCGCGTGCGTCACTGCGGCTGACGGGGTCGCCCGAAAAATAGTTCTGGCTGATGCCGCTGATCAGCCCCACATCGTCCAGCGGCAGCACGTTCGGCCGCATCATATGGAAGATCAGGAACATCTCGGCAGTCCAGCGGCCGATGCCGCGTATGGCCACCAGCTCGGCAATGATGGCCTCGTCGTCCATATCCTCCCAAGCCTGGACATGCAGCTTGCCGGCATCGAAATGCAGGGCCAGGTCCACCAGGTATTCCACCTTGCGCGCGCTCAGGCCGGCGGCGCGCATATCGTCCACCTTGAGCTTGAGCACGCTCTGTGGAACCATCTGTTCAGGCAGTTTGACAAACTTGCCCCACACCGTTTGCGCCGCCTTAACCGATATCTGCTGGCCCACGACGCTGCGCGCCAGCGTGGTGAAAGCATCGCCCCGGGTCTCCAGGCAAACGTCGCCAAACTGGGGAATCAAGCGCTTCATCACCCGGTCTTTTTTAACCAGATGCTTGCGGGCATCTGCCCAGTAGGCCGGAGTGAATACGGTAGGGCTGTCTCTTACTATATTTTTAGTAGCAGCCATCGCACATTCCACTTGCGCCAACGGGCGAAATCATTCGCAAAAAAAGCACTACGCTGCCTCCCAGGTCGTGCCGCTGGCGGAGTCCTTGAGGGCAATGCCCTGGGCCAGCAGCTCCTGGCGAATACGGTCGGCTTCGGCAAAGTTGCGGGCGGCCTTGGCCTCCGCGCGCTGGACAATCAGCGCCTTGATGGCGACATCGTCCAGACCGGCACCAGCCTGCAAAAAGGCCTTGGCGCTGCCTTGCAGCAAACCCAGGGTTGCACCCAGGGCCTTCAAGAGGCCGGCCTGCGCTGGCGACTGACTGCGATTCACGTCGGATGCCAGTTCAAACAGCACGGCCAGGGCTTCCGGCGTGCCAAAGTCTTCGTCCATGGCGGCCTGGAAACGGGCAGCAAACGGCTGGGTCCAGTCGATCTGTGCGGGCACTTCGGGTTCGACCAGGCTAAGTGCGGTGTACAGGCGTTTCAGGGCGGTACGGGCGTCGTCCAGATGCGCATCGCTGTAATTCAGCGGGCTGCGGTAATGGGTACGCACCAGGAAGAAACGCAGGGTTTCAGCGTCGTACTTCTGCAGCACGTCGCGGATGGTGAAGAAGTTGCCCAGGCTCTTGGACATCTTCTCGTTGTCCACCCGGACAAAACCGTTGTGCACCCAGAAGCGAGCCAAGGGCTTACCCGACGCGCCTTCGCTCTGGGCGATTTCATTCTCGTGGTGCGGAAACTGCAGATCGGCACCACCGCCGTGGATGTCGAAGCTTTCACCCAGGGTCTGGCAGGACATGGCCGAGCATTCAATATGCCAGCCGGGGCGGCCGGGGCCGAAGTCACTGTCCCATTTGGCGTCGGAGGGCTCGGTGGGTTTGGCGGCTTTCCATAGGACGAAGTCCAGGGGATCTTCCTTGCCATCCAGTACCGCCACGCGTTCACCTGCATGCAGTTCGTCCAACGACTTGCCGGACAACTTACCGTAGCCCGGAAATTTGCGCACGGCGTAGTTCACATCGCCTTGCTGCGTGCGGTAGGCCAGGCCTTTCTGCTCCAGCATGCCGATCAGGTTGAGCATCTGCGGCACGTATTCCGTTGCACGCGGCTCGATGCTGGGCGGCTCTATGCCCAGCAGGCTGATGTCCTGGTGCATGGCCAGGGTCATCTCGTCGGTCAGGGCACGGATGGTGATGCCGCGCTGCACTGCGCGGGCGATGATCTTGTCGTCGATATCGGTGATGTTGCGCACATAGGTCACGCGCAAGCCGCTAGCCTTCAACCAACGCTGCACAACGTCAAACGCCATCATCATGCGGGCATGGCCGATGTGGCACAGATCGTAAATCGTCATGCCGCATACATACATGCGCACATGGCCTGGCTCGATCGGCGAAAACTCTTCCGTGGCACGCGAAAGCGTGTTGTATATGCGCAAACTCATGGAATCTAGGGTTGGCGCAGGACGCATGGCGGTCCTGCGGGCTTTTCACTGGGTAACACTGGACAAGGGAGGCAGCTTGAAATCCGCGCCTGGGTGGGGGCGGGTCCGTTATTGCGAAACCCCTGGGCTACAATCTTCCGAGTATATAGCCCTCGTTTGGGCCTGTCTTCGCATGCTTTTCAAGAGGCCCTATGCTGCACCCCAAGTTCCGTTTTTCTACTGTGCTACGCGTGCTGGCTGTTGGCGCCCTGGTGGCGACTTCGGCAGCTTACGCGGATGACTACAGCGATGTGAACCAGTTGCTACGCACCGGCAAGCTGACAGAGGCACAGGCCAAAGTAGACCTGTACCTGGCTGTCAAGCCACGGGACCCGCAAATGCGCTTCTTGAAGTCTTCGGTGCAAAGCGCAGCAGGCCACCCCGCGGATGCAATCACCACCCTGACGGAGCTCACCCAGGAGTTCCCCGAACTGCCCGAGCCCTATAACAATCTGGCCGTGCTGTACGCCGGACAGAACGATTTCGACAAGGCCCGTACGGCCCTGGAAATGGCGGTCCGCATCAACCCGAACTACGCCACCGCCCATGAAAATCTGGGCGATATCTACGCCAAGCTGGCGAGCCAGTCCTATAGCAAGTCGCTGCAGCTGAATGCCAACAATCCGCAAGCCTCCAAAAAAGTCGCTTTGCTGAAAGATGTGCTGACACCCGCTGCCGCCCCCAAAGCAAAGTAACTCTGCGTTCACGGCTGCAGTCTCATGAGGCTGCAGCGCCCTTTTTGCATAGCATTTCTACATGATGGCTTTTTCTACTTCCAAGCGCGCCTGGCTGACTGCCGGTGCCATCTGGGCTTGTGCCCTCGCTGCTCCCGCATTTGCCGCCGACGCACCCCGGGTCAAATTTGCCACCTCCGTCGGCGACTTCGTGGTCGAGGTCTACCCCGACAAAGCACCCAAGACCGTGGCGAACTTCCTGCAATACGTGCAAGACAAACATTACGACGGCACCATCTTCCACCGTGTGATCGACGGCTTTATGGTCCAGGGCGGCGGCTTTACCCCCGACTTGCAGCAAAAGCCAACCCGCCCGCCCATTCCGCTGGAGGCCAATAACGGGCTGAAGAACGACCGTGGCACGATTGCCATGGCGCGTACCGGCAACCCCAACTCAGCCACCGCCCAGTTTTTCATCAATGTCAAAGACAATAGCAACCTGAACGCCCCCCAGCCGGACGGCTACGGTTATGCAGTGTTTGGCAAAGTGGTGTCGGGTATGGACGTGATTGACAAGATCCGCACCAGCGCTACCGCCAGCAAGGGGCCGTTCCAGGACGTTCCCGTGACCACCATCAGCATCCGTACTGCCACTCCTCTCTAACTTTCCCGCCCGGGTTGCCAGGCGCCCCGGGATCACGAAAGCGCTTTCAACCTCCATAAGGAAAACCTGCCATGAGCAACCCCAAAGTCGAACTCCACATCGCCAACCGCGGCGTCATCACCCTTGAACTGGACCAGGAAAAGGCACCCAAGTCGGTCGCTAACTTCCTGGCCTATGTGGCCAAGGGCCACTACAACAACACCGTGTTCCACCGCGTGATTCCTGGCTTCATGGTCCAGGGCGGTGGCTTCGAGCCCGGCATGAAGCAAAAGGGTACGGACTCCCCTATCGACAACGAAGCCAATAACGGCTTGAAGAATGACAACTACACCGTTGCCATGGCCCGCACCAGCGATCCGCATTCGGCTACGGCCCAGTTCTTCATCAACGTGGCCAACAACGGCTTCCTGAACCACACCGCAATCTCCAGCTCCGGCTGGGGCTATGCCGTGTTCGGCAAGGTCGTGTCCGGCACGGAAGTTGTGGACGGCATCAAGGCAGTGAAGACAGGTAACCGCGGCGGCCACGGTGATGTGCCCGTGGAAGACGTGGTCATCGAAAAAGCCGTCGCACTGTAAGGACTGCATGGCGCCGACCTCCATCGCGCCAGCGTCGACCGTGCCTCCAGTGGCCGAGCTGCTAGCTCCTGCCCACTGGCGCACGGTCGATTGCATTTCGGACCTGCATTTGCAGGCCGCTGAGCCGGCCACCTTTGCTGCGTGGCAACGCTATATGGCAAGCACCACGGCCGATGCCGTCTTCATTCTGGGTGACTTGTTTGAAGTATGGGTGGGTGACGACGGTGTGGACGCCGATCCAATAGGGTTTGATGCGACCTGCCTTCAGGTGCTACAGGCAGCCGCCCAACAACGTCCGATTTTCTTCATGCACGGCAACCGGGACTTTCTGTTCGGGCAGCGGGCTGCCGATGCCTGCCAGCTGACCCTGCTGGACGACCCTACGGTTTTGCAGTTCGCCGGGCAACGCTGGCTACTTAGCCATGGCGATGCCTTGTGCCTGGACGATGTGGACTACCTACAGTTCCGAGCAATGGTGCGTAGCCCCGCCTGGCAGAGCAATTTTCTGGCACAGCCTCTGGCGCAACGCCAGCAAATCGCCCGCAACATCCGCAGCCAGAGCGAAAACCGCAAGCATAGCGGCGTGGTCTACGCCGACGTGGATGGCCCGGCAGCCTGCCAATGGCTGGCTGCGGCACGCGCCCGGGTGTTAGTACACGGCCATACCCACCGGCCGGCGCAACATGCGCTGGGCACAGACCTGGAGCGCTGGGTGCTTAGCGACTGGGACGCCGACGCCACCCCCCCGCGTGGCGATGCCTTGCGTATTTCATTTAACGGCCTGGTACGCATCCAGATCGCTTAGGACCTGTTGGCTACAACGATCCATCACGGATCTTGCCGCGCAGTGCCTTGGTACTGGAACGCAGCCCCTTGCCCTCTAGCCGGCGTTGCTGCGAGCCGTAGGTAGGCTTGGTCGCTCGACGTACGCGGGGGGCTAATGCCACGGATTCCACCAGGGACTGCAGGCGTTGCAGGCCGTCGACCCGGTTCTGCTCCTGACTTCGGTGCTGCTGGGCTTTGATCACCACCACCCCCAACTGGGTGATGCGGGCATCCCGCAATGCCAGCAGGCGCTCCTTAACATCCTCCGGCAATGAGGACGCCCGCACGTCAAAGCGCAGATGTACCGCACTCGACACCTTGTTGACGTTCTGCCCGCCTGCCCCCTGGGCACGGACAGCCGTGATTTCGACCTCCGCTGGATCGATGACCAGGGGACGGAAATGCATCACGGCCCCGTCAGTTGGACGGCACCTGACACCGTCACCTGCACGGTGCTGCGGCCGGCCTCGGTTGGCACTGGCATATCGGACTCCATCAATTTGGCACTCATGGCCATGGGACGCATACGGGGTGTGGGACCGGTGTCATTGGTGTTCACAGAAACCTCGCGCAAGCTGTAGCCGCTAAAACCAAAACCCTTGGCGATGTCCCGGGCTTTGGATTTGAACTGCTCAATGGCGAGTAATTGCGCATCGCCCTCGACTTGTGCTCGCTGGCTGCGGCTGAGGCTGAAAGCCACATTCGACATAGTCAAAGTATTGATCTTGCCGGCAGTGCTGGCGATGCGGCTGAAGTCTCGTCCTTCCAGCACCAACTCGGTTGTGCCCACCCATCCCTGGATTTTGCCGTCCTTGCCATAGCGCGGCGACAGACTGAAATTGCCCGTGTGCAAGTCCAGTTGGCCGGCTTGGGCATATTTCTTGGCCTCGACCAATGCACTATCCAGGGCCACTTTCAGCTGATTTTGCAAAACAACGGCGTCCGCACCGTCGCGGCTGGTTGCCAACACAACGGTCAGCCAGTCCTGCTGAACTTCCACTGCACCACTGGCAGACAACTGCACCACATTGTGAAGCGGGGCGACACTCGTTGACTCCTGAGAAAATACCGGACTCGCGCATATTACAAATAGGCTTGCAGCTATAAATTTAGTAGCAATTAATGGGATTTTTTGCATTGTTTCCTTGGGGTGTGGGTATCGAAAATCAGGCCGAAAAGCACATCCCATTTTTGGTGAAAATGCTACAAAACCAGGCCGCTAAGGGCCTGCAAAAGTTGTAACAGTCTGTCAGAAGCCACCGTTATCCAGGATTTTCCGTTGTTACACACTGCAGAATCCCCCCTTGTTACATATTTACAGTACACGGACTATGAACCAGACTGCCAGCCGACCCGACAAGATCTTGGTTGTCGATGACGACTCCCGAATTCGCGATTTGCTGCGCCGCTACTTGGTGCAAGAAGGCTTTGAAGTCATGCTGGCCGAAGACGGCAAAGCATTAAGTCGCATCATGTTGCGCGACACGGCCGATTTGATTGTGCTGGATTTGATGATGCCCGGCGAAGACGGTTTGAGCATTTGCCGCCGCCTGCGTGCCAGCAATGACCGCACGCCCATCATCATGCTGACCGCCAAAGGCGAAGACATTGACCGTATCGTAGGCCTGGAAGTAGGCGCAGACGACTACCTGGGTAAACCCTTCAACCCGCGTGAGCTGCTGGCCCGCATCCACGCTGTATTGCGCCGTCGCCCGACCAAGGAAGCGCCCGGAGCACCATCGATAGACAACGAAATCATCAATTTCGGCCCGTTTGCGTTCGACCTGGGCTCCCGCACCTTGAACCGCAACGGTGAAGAACTCCCCCTGACCACCGGTGAATTCGCCATGCTCAAAGCGCTGGTTCGCCACCCGCGCCAGCCACTGTCACGCGAAAAACTGGCATTGCTGGCGCGTGGACGCGAATTCGAGCCTTTTGATCGCAGCCTGGACGTGCAGGTGTCCCGCTTACGCAAGTTGGTGGAAGTGGATGCTGCGGCCCCCCGTTTCATTCAGACCGTATGGGGCGTGGGCTATGTATTCGTACCCGATGGTGCGGGTTAATCCATTTTGAGAAAAACTCCGCGGACCGGCCAGTCTTCCAGCTACCGCGCTGGCGGGTCCAACCAGATTGATGCCAGTGCTCCTGCGCCGCTGGAAACGCGCACCAAAAAGTCACACCTGTCACGCCAGATGGTGGTCGTCAGCCTGTTCTGGCGTACCTTCTTTTTGTTGGCGGCGCTGCTCATGGGCAGCATGCTTGCTTGGCTGATGACACTGCGGGCGCTCGACTTTGCGCCACGTGCCATCCAGGCAGCGCAGCAGATCGCCTCACAAGTCAACCTTAGCCGCGCAGCACTGATGCATACCGACCCCATAGCCCGGGTGTCGTTAATCAAGGCCATGGCCGAACAAGAAGGTTTGCGCATCCTGCCGCGTGAACCGACCGACCAGTTCCAACCCTTTGACCACGACAGCCTGAGCGAACGCATCGCACAAGAACTCAAAAACCTGCTAGGCCCAGCGACTGTTGTAGCGCGCAGCGTGAACGGGGTTGAGGGTCTGTGGATAGGCTTTCAAATCAATGGCGACCCCAACTGGTTGCAGTTAGACCGTGAACGCTTCAATCCTGCCAGCAACAAAACCTGGCTGATCTGGCTGCTGACCATCGGCGGCCTATCCTTGGCTGGTGCCGCCCTGATTGCCCGCCTCATCAACCGCCCGTTGAAACAGTTGTCGTTCGCCACCAGCCGCGTGCGTGAAGGTGACTTTGACGCCAGCCACCTGGATGAGCGCGGCGTGACCGGTGAAATCCGCGAGGTGAATATCGGCTTCAACCGCATGGCGCAAAAGCTGGCCAAGATTGAACAGGACCGCGTGGTCATGCTAGCCGGCATATCGCATGATCTGCGCACGCCGCTGGCACGACTGCGCCTGGAAACCGAAATGAGCGTGGGCGACTACGACGCCCGTGAACATATGGTGGCCGACATCGAGCAACTGGATGCCATCATCGATAAATTCCTGGACTACGCACGCCCAGACCATGTGGAACTCAAAATGGTGTCGCTGAATGCGGTGATCGAGTCCAGCCTGTATGCCGTGCGCGAGTACGAGGATATGCGCATCAACCTCAATGTAGACGAGGCGTTGATGGTGCTGGCCGACGAGGTGGAACTGACACGTGTGATCTCCAACCTACTGGAGAACGCACGCCGCTACGGAAAATCCGAAGGCTCCGGCATTGCCGAAGTGGACATTGCCGCCAAATCACGTGATGACTGGGTACTGCTGAAGGTGCGCGACCACGGCCAGGGTGTAAACCCCGAACAATTGGACAACCTGCTGAAACCCTTCTTCCGGGGCGATGCTGCCCGTACCGCCGCCACTGGGGCCGGTCTGGGCTTGTCGATTGTGGACAAGGCCATACAGCGTATGGGTGGGGAGTTTGAATTGACCAATAGCTCTTCGGGCGGTCTGGCCGCCCATATCAAATTGCAAAGGGCCAACAAACCCAGGATATCTTCAGTACAGTAGTACGACGGCCCGGGCCTCGATGCTCTGCCCCAGGCCCACTGGCCCCATCTTTTCAGCCGTCTTGGCCTTGATGTTGATCTGATCCAATTCCAGCCCCAGCGCCGCAGCAATGCGTTCACGCATGGCTGGAATGTGCGGCATCATTTTCGGCGCCTGGGCAATGATGGTGCTGTCGATATTGCCAATGCGATAACCCTTGGCCTGCACACGGCGCACAGCCTCGACCAGCAACACCATAGAGTCGGCACCTTTGTATTGCGGGTCGGTATCTGAAAAATGTGTGCCGATGTCGCCCAGCGCAGCGGCGCCCAGTACCGCATCGGTGATGGCATGCAGCAAGGCATCTGCATCCGAATGGCCCAGCAGCCCCATGGTGTGGGGGATTTCAACGCCACCCAATATCAGCTTACGCCCAGCTACCAGGGCGTGGACGTCCCAGCCCTCTCCAATCCGAAACTGCATTAAAAACTCCTGGAAGATAAACGACTGCGCAGCACAGCCTCAGCCAGCGCAAAGTCGTCAGGGTACGTTACCTTGAAATTCTGGGCACTGCCCGGCACCAGTTTGGGCGCCAGGCCCATGGACTCCATGGCACTGGACTCGTCCGTCACCTCGGCCCCAGCGGACTGCAGCGCCTGTGACAACATGCCAATGCGAAACATCTGCGGGGTTTGAGCCAACCATTTATCGCTACGCGGCAAAGTGCTCGCCACACGCCCCTGGTCTTCGCTTTTCAGTGTGTCGGCCAATTTGTGCGCCAGCAAGCCTCCCACGGCATCCGATTCACAGGCATCAATCAGTGCATTGATTTGCGCCGGAGTGATGAGGCAGCGCGCAGCGTCGTGTACCAGCACCCAGTCATGGCCTTGAGCGCCTTGCTCAAACAGATCGTGCAAGCCATTGAAAACCGATTCGGCCCGGGTCGCGCCACCGCAATCAGACACCACACAGGTTGAACTTTGGTGCTCAAAAAAGTCGTCCCCCATCGCCACCACCACCAGCACATCGGTAATCCGTGGCACGCTGGCAAAGGCAGCCAGGGTGTGCATCACCATAGGCTGGCCAGCGACAAGCTGGTACTGCTTAGGGGTTGGCGCGGCACCGGCTACAAGGGCTCTGCTGCCCATACCAGCACAAGGAATCAGGGCAAAAAAACGGGGTACTGCAGGTAGGGTATCGGTAGACATTGCCTGCATTCTAAAATCAGCCCTATCCACACCCCCCGCCCTCGTGCCGGGGGGTGTTTTTGCATTCCAGAATCAAACCCTATTGCAGCCCATGGACCTCCCCAAACTCACCCCCGGCAAACGCTATACCCTGCCCCGCCCCCAAGGCTCGGCCGACGCGGTGCTGCTGGCCCAGCTGGCTCGGCGGGAAAAGGCCAAGGGCTCGCTGACGGCGATCTTCACCTCGGACGCCAGCGACGCCCAGCGGCTGATGGAAGAAATCGTCTTCTTTGCGCCGAGTCTGCGCTGCGCGATGTTCCCCGACTGGGAAACCCTGCCTTACGACACGTTTTCGCCGCACCAGGACCTGATCAGCGAGCGCCTGGCCACGCTATGGCGCATCAGCCAGCGCGACAAGGACACTGGCGCCGACGTGGTCATCGTGCCGGCCACCACCGCGCTGTACCGGCTGGCGCCGCCCAGCTTCATGGCTGGCTACACCTTCCAGTTCAAGACCAAGCAGAAGCTGAACGAAGCCAAGTTGAAGGCCCAGTTGACCCTGGCCGGCTACAGCCACGTGACCCAGGTGGTCAGCCCCGGCGAATACGCGGTGCGCGGCGGCCTGATCGACCTGTTCCCCATGGGCAGCGCCGTGCCCTACCGTGTCGACCTGTTCGACGACGAGATCGACAGCATCCGCACCTTCGACCCCGACAGCCAGCGCAGCCTGTACCCGGTGCCCGAAGTGCGCCTGCTGCCGGGCCGCGAGTTCCCCATGGACGACGACGCCCGCGCCAAGTTCCGCAGCCGCTGGCGCGAACTGCTGGACGGCGACCCGACCAAGAGCCGCATCTACAAGGACATGGGCCATGGCGTGGCCACCGCCGGCATCGAGTACTACCTGCCACTGTTCTTTGAAGACACGGCCACGGTGTTCGACTACATCGGTGCCGATGCCACCGTGGTGCTGCACGGCGACCTGGAGCCATCGATCCTGCGCTTCTGGCAAGACACCAAAGAGCGCTACCGCCTGGTGCAAGGCGATATCGACCGCCCCGCCCTGCCGCCCGAGGCCTTATTCCTGGGCACCGAGCAGTTCTACGCGCTGACGAACCAGCACGCCCAGCTGGCCCTGCGCACGGTGGAAAGCAGCAGCGACACCGGCTTTGAAGCCCTGCCGGTGCTGTCGGTGGCGCGCGGCGCCGAAGACCCGCTGACCCAGTTGAAGATGCACATCCAGCGCACGCCGCACCGCGTGCTGCTGCTGGCCGAAAGCAATGGCCGGCGCGAAAGCCTGCTGGACCTGCTGCGTGCCAGCCAGGTAAACCCGCCGGCCTTCGACTCGCTGGAAGACTTCCAGACCAGCAGCGAAAAAGTCGGCATCGCCACCGCCGCGCTAAATACCGGTTTCAGCTGGTTGGCCGAGGCCATCGACTTCGTCACCGAAACCGAGCTGTTCGCCGCCGGCCCGACCACGCGCCGCCGCAAGAAGCAGGAACAGGTCAGCGATGTCGAAGCGCTGATCAAGGACCTGAGCGAGCTGAGCCTGGGCGACCCGGTGGTCCACTCGGCCCACGGTATTGGCCGCTACAAAGGCCTGGTTCACCTGGACCTGGGCCAGGGCAAGAACGCCGACGGCACCCCGGTTTTGCAAGAATTTCTATTCCTGGAATACGCCGACAAGGCCACGCTGTATGTGCCGGTCAGCCAGTTGCAGCACATCAGCCGCTACACCGGCGTCAGCGCCGACGAGGCGCCGCTGCACCGCCTCGGCTCGGGCCAATGGGAAAAGGCCAAGCGCAAGGCCGTCGAACAGGTACGCGATTCGGCCGCCGAGCTGCTCAACATCTACGCCCGCCGCGCGGCCCGCGAAGGCCATGCGTTCCGCTATTCGCCCAACGACTACGAGGTGTTTGCCAACGACTTCGGATTCGAAGAAACACCTGACCAGAAAGCCGCGATCCATGCCGTCATCCAGGACATGATCAGCCCGCGCCCCATGGACCGCCTGGTCTGCGGCGATGTCGGCTTCGGCAAGACCGAGGTAGCCCTGCGCGCCGCCTTCATCGCCATCACCGGCGGCAAGCAGGTAGCGCTGCTGGCGCCCACCACGCTGCTGGCCGAGCAGCACTACCAGACCCTGGTGGACCGTTTCGCCAAATGGCCGGTCAAGGTGGCCGAGGTATCGCGCTTCCGCTCGGGCAAGGAAATCACAGCCGCTCTCAAAGGCATAGCAGAAGGTGGTGTGGATATTGTGGTGGGCACGCATAAGCTGCTCAGTGAATCGACCAAGTTCGCGAACCTGGGCCTGCTGATCATCGACGAGGAGCACCGCTTTGGCGTGCGCCACAAAGAGCAGATGAAGGCGCTGCGAGCCGAAATCGACGTGCTGACCCTGACCGCCACGCCAATCCCGCGCACGCTGGGCATGGCACTCGAAGGCCTGCGTGACCTGAGCGTGATCGCCACCGCGCCCCAGCGCCGGCTGGCCATCAAGACCTTTGTGCGTTCCGAGAGCAATGGCGTAATCCGCGAGGCGGTGCTGCGCGAGCTCAAGCGCGGCGGCCAGGTCTACTTTCTGCACAACGAAGTCGAGACCATTGAGAACCGCCGGCAAAAGCTCGAAGAGCTGCTGCCCGAGGCCCGCATCGCCGTGGCCCACGGCCAGATGCCCGAGCGTCAGCTGGAATCGGTGATGCGCGACTTCGTGGCCCAGCGTTTCAACCTGCTGCTGTGCTCAACGATTATCGAGACCGGTATCGACGTGCCCAGTGCCAACACCATCGTCATGGCCCGGGCCGACAAGTTCGGCCTGGCCCAGCTGCACCAGTTGCGCGGCCGCGTGGGCCGCAGCCACCACCAGGCCTATGCCTATCTGATGGTGCCGGACCTGGAGGGCCTGACCAAGCAGGCCAGCCAGCGCCTGGACGCGATCCAGAAGATGGAAGAGCTGGGCTCTGGCTTCTACCTGGCGATGCACGATCTGGAAATCCGCGGCGCCGGCGAGGTGCTGGGCGAAAACCAGAGCGGCAATATGCTGGAAGTCGGCTTCCAGCTGTACAACGAGATGCTGAACGAAGCCGTGCGCTGCCTGAAAGCCGGCATCGAGCCCGATCTGCTAAGCCCGCTCAGCGTCACGACGGAAATCAACCTGCACGCCCCGGCCCTACTGCCGAACGACTACTGCGGCGATGTGCACCTGCGGCTCAGCTTCTACAAAAAGCTGGCCACGGCCAAGACCACCGACCAGATCGACGCACTGCTGGAAGAAATCGTCGACCGCTTCGGCAAACTGCCTGCCCAGGCGCAGACCCTGATCGACGGCCACCGCCTGCGGGTGCTGGCGCGGCCCTATGGCGTAGTCAAGGTCGATGCGGCGCCCGGCGTGATCAACATCACCTTCAAGACCAATCCGCCGATCGAACCCATGCGCATCATCGAGCTGATCCAGAAGAACAAGCACATCAAGCTGGCTGGCAACGAAAAGCTGCGCATTGAACGCGAACTGCCCGAGCCCAAAGACCGCGCGCAGATGGTGCGAGATGTGTTGCGTAGCCTGGGGCAGCCCATCCAGGTGGAAGCGGTCGCTTCTTAGGTCATGCGTCACATATAAAAGCGACCAGAAGCCGAGATAATCAAAAGTCCATTGCGCCCCAAGCCAGGGGCTTAACTCTCCAATGTCAGGAGCCCTTAAAAGCATGTCGGCCGTCAGCTCGCTTCTTCAACCTATCAGCGATGCACACCCTTGCGGTGAGGATCTTTCTTTCTCCCCAGAACTGGATGCCATTGCACAAGCACGCCGCTTTGACGACCCCACTCTGGACCAGGGTGAGTGGGTTACCACGCTCAAAGAAGCGGATTGGAATGCTGTAGTGCAACTTTGTACTTCGCTGCTCTCCACCAGAAGCAAAGATCTACGGTTGGCTGTATGGTTTACCGAAGCAAGCGCTAAAACCCAACGCTTTCGTGGCTTGGGCGATGGTTTCAGCCTGATTAGCGGCCTATGTGATAGCTATTGGGCCGACATACACCCTCTGGCCGAAGATGACGACCAGGACATACGGGTTGGCAACCTGAGTTGGATTCTGGCGCGTGCGGTACCGCTGCTACGCGAGATGCCGCTGACCGAAGGCAAGGACTCGGCGTTTTCCCTGGCTGATTTTGAATCAGCACGCACACGCGCCGTGCAGGCCGAAAAAATCATCGCTGCAGGTGGACGTCCGGAAGAAGGCTTAAAGCTGGCCACCTTAGAAGCAGCTCGGCACAAAAGCTCGCGCAAATTTTACGAGGAGCTGCTTGCCGATTCGCAGTACTGCCTGGACGCGTTGCAGCAAATGGAAAAGTCGGTCGATGCACGCCTTGGCATGGATGGCCCGACGTTCTCTGCTGCAAAGAATAGCCTGGACCAGGTAATGCGCACCATCGCCCGCTTTGCGGCCGATATCGGCATCCAAGCCGCCCCTACTGAAGAAGCTGAAACCGCAGTAACCGAGCCGCTACCTACTACTACAACTCTCGCCACTATGCGCAATGGCCCCATACAGAACCGGACCCAGGCTTTAGCACAACTACGTGCAGTGGCAGAATTCTTTAGGCAAACGGAACCCCATAGCCCTGTTGCCTATCTGGCAGAAAAGGCTGCACACTGGGGTGACTTGCCCTTGCATGCCTGGCTGAAAACAGTCATCAAAGACAGCGCATCCATGGCGCATATCGAAGAACTGCTGGGTTTGCAGATGCCGCCCGCCGATGGGCACTAAGAACCTCATCGGCTGAAGCGTTACTGTTTACTGCGCAATTCGGAATTCGATGCGCCGATTGCGGGCACGACCGTCGGTCGTATCGTTGCTGGCTACGGGTCGGTCGGGGCCTTGCCCCGAGGTGGATAGCAGCGCGACATTGATACCCTTAGATCCCAGATAAATTTTTACCGCGTCTGCACGCGCCTGGCTTAATGCCAGATTGCTGGCCCGCAGCCCCTTGTCATCAGTATGGCCGATGATTTCTACCTTGCGGTCCTTGAGTTTTTGCAAGGCAAGAGCCATCTCGTCCAGAATGGTCTTACCAGCAGGCGTCAGTGTCGTCTGGCCGCTTTCGAACTCCACAATCCGGTTGGCCAAAGTACTATCCAAAATGCCCTGTTCCGACGCCGATACGCGCAGTCCATTGTTGACGGTATAGGTCGGATTGAGGCTGGTGGCAATCGCACTGGCTACCTGTTGACGCTGTGCTTCGTTCGCCACTTCGCCATGCACGCTGACGGCCGTACCGTCAATCTTGAGCTGACCACGGCTGACCAGCTTGAGATTGGGGCCGATAATTTTCTGCACATAAGTACTCCAATTGGCAGGGGACACGACAGAACCGATAGCAATTTGGTCCACCACCTTATCTGCACCATATAACTCGCGCAGTCGTGCCAACACACTGGATTTGGTAGCTTCGTCCGGCACCGTGCCAGCAGCCAAAACCTGACCAGGATTTGGCGTAACGACAGGAGGAGCCACTGTTTGCGCGCCGATCCAGCTCGGAATCAAAAAAAGAAAAAACCACAGGCGACGCATGGCATCAAGCTCCCAAAAACGCTTCACGAAACGAATCGTGTGCGGACTTCAAAGACAGATTCGGCAAAGATAAATAGCTGGACAGCTTCTTCAAGCCATAGTCAGCAGCCAACTGCTCTTCAATCCAGTCGGCAGAATCAAAAGCAATATGCTGTTCACTACCAACCTGGGGGTCCAACACCGCATGCAAGGTGCGAGCGGATGCACCGCCAAAACCTAGAACCATGCTTGGGTTCCCATGGATTTGGGTTAAAAACAAAGCCAGCTCGAAATCAGCACGCTGTAAAAACGGGACAATCAAATGCATCCAGAAAGTTGCCACCAATGGCCGATATATGGGATCGCTTGGCAACGGCAAAACCAGGCTTTTATCCAAACGGCTGGAGCTACTGGCCATGACAGGCTGCAATAACAAACCCAGGGCCAGAATCAGCTGACGGGCATTACCAGCGAAGCCAGAACGTGCGAGCAAACTGTCCAAAGCACCAATAGTTTGCATCTCCAGAAAATCAGCAAAGGCTGCGTCATACCCTGCGGTATTCAGCTCCAGATCCACGGTCGCAGTCGCCAGGCTCTGCAGAGATGCAGCAGGATCCTGAGACGACGTAGCGTTCTCAGTTAAAGACTCCAGACGCGTCCACAATCTGGACAAGATCAGTGGGCTACGTTTGACAAAGGCAGACGGGTCTTCAATATCCATCGTGCCCATTGTCAGAAATGGAAAGCGCCGTTGCGCTTGATCGGTGCTGGCCCGTAAATGCCCTGCAACAGCCCGCTTGCTGCGCGGGCCCATGAAAACAAAGTGCAATGGCGGCACTGCGTCGTAGATGATCTTCCAGCGTGGATCTACAGACAACAGCTCCATTGATTGGGCCAGCCAATCGTCCAGCAAGCCGATGAGCGCACTATTGTCTGCAGCTTTGACAAAGTCTCCACGTGAAGGCAGCTTTCCAAAGTAACCCACTTTGGTGGGAGTGGCAGCGCTGCTCATTGCGAGGCTCCCACAGTGCTAGAAGCAACAGGCACCGGTAGGTTCACAGCCTGAACCGGGTCAGCAGGAGCCGCCGTACCGCCCGCAATGGCTTCGGGCAACTTCATCCCACGCAGGGTAGGCGTACTTCCGCCTTTGTCTGAGGTTGCGCCGGAGACCTGCGAGCTACTGATAATTTTCAGGTCCATCGCCACTGCCACTGAGCCATTACTCCAGCCCAATTCAAATACGCCACCATCTTTGCGCTTGCGGGTCGCAGAATTAATCAGCCGCTCCAAACCAAAACGGCCAGGCTGGTTGGCCACCTCCACGGTACGTCCATCAAACGTCACCGCCGTGATCTTGGCACCGGGCACACCTTGCGCATTGGGCCACACGAAATTGGTCCATTGGGCCTGGGTATTACGGTACCGCAACATCTGGCCGTCGATCTCCACTGTGTATTCCGTCGTACCAGGCGCTGGCAAGGGTTGTATCTGGAACACGGTTTGCGGATCTGAGGCTCCACCAGCCTGCGTTGCTGCGCCTGCCGCAGCCTGCGGAGCAACCCAGCCTGCGAAATTTGCCGAGACAGACGGCAACAAGTTGATCCCCATATTGGCCCAGGTCTTGGGCGCCAAGGTATCGCCACGCCTCACCACCAATGGCCCCATGGAAGTAGTTACAAATTTGGCTATGGCGCCATCGGCACCAAAGATCGCTCCGATCTCGGCGCTATTTGCTTCGATTTTGGAGTCCACAGTGAATGGGTACTTTCCTGCCAAGGTCTTTTGGAAGGGTTCGTACACCTGCGCCAGCCAAACCTTGTTCATTTCAGCCTCTGTAGGCTTAACGATGACCGCGAAAGCCTGGATCAGCGGTCGCACCAGCAAGGGACGAATAGCTTGCTTCTGTGCATCGCTCATGCCGGTAAGCATCTGTTCATCTACATACTTCAACCCATCCGACAGTTCGGAACTGCTGCCTTCCAGGGTCTGTTGCATCAATTGCTTTGCTCCAGGTCCCGTATCTCCCTGGTTCTTGATCTGGTTGAAGCGGGTACGTAGCTTGGATAGAGTTTCCATATAGCCGCGCATTAGCGATGCATCCTTATCCTTAACGACCACCAACTTGGCCACGCCCGCAAACTCCTTGCCTACAGGCCCCAAAGGAATTTCTGCGCCAGTGGCTCCCATATTGAGGTTGACGTTTACAGGTACCGGCGCTTGCCCCAGCACCGTCTGCTTGAACCAATCGATGACTCCCGACTGGGCGTTCTTGAGGCCTGCGTTGACCAAGGACGGGTTATCCCAAGATGTCTCCTGGTAAACCGTTGTCACAATCTTGTTGATGGGCGAGGTAACGGGGTCACCCAGTCGATTCATTGCCGTGACTGCAGACTCAAAACTATTCAGGTCGACCACCGCCACACCTTGTACAAACTTCTGCCACTCTTTGGCGTATTCGGTCTTGTATTGGTTGACCAAGGCCTTCTGAATTTGCTCGGGGCTGCCCTCCAGGGTTAAATCGTCTTTGGATGCCGTCTTCAGCACCCAGTCACTACTTTGCAGTTCCTTGTTGGCGGCATCCTTGAAAGCTTCTTCGATGTACTTTTCCCAGGCATCGCGTGTGAAGGTTCCGGGAATGACGTAGCTCCCCAGCACCAATTCCTTGTCTTGATCTCCGACAAGGCGGGCCACGGTGACACTGGGAAAGCGGGTGGACGCGCGCGCCTTGACCTCGGCATATACCCGATCCCGTGCTGGCATGCCACGTACCACACGCCGCAGGCTCTCACGGGTCTGGTCCACCAAAGTCAGTTTGTTATCCATCACAGGCCAAGATGGGTCGTTGATCTGTTCCAAGGAAAAACTGATCAAGCGCTCTGCGCTACGAATAAGCTGCTCTCGGGGCATATTGCCGCGATTACTCTCCAGCCAACCGCGCCAGAAGCGGGTGATCTGGTCATTCAAATGGCCCGTTTCCGCTCGCGACTTGTCTCCCAACATCAAGTAAGTTTTGAGTGCGTTGTAAGCGTCTTCCACACTGGCAGGCGAGACGTCCTTGTATTGTTGTGAACTTTGTGCAGCTCCTGCCTGCTTGTCTGTGGTGGACACGTTGGCAAACTGGGGAGGACGTGACATCGGCTCCAATTTGTCGGCGCCAGCATTGACCTCGCTGAGATAGACCTCGATATTCGCTGCTACCGGATTCAGCATGACTTCCTTGATGCCGGCGTAGTACTCCTCGCGCAGCTTGCGTTCCAGCAGGTCCCCCTGGTACAGCCCTAGACCAACTGACAAAGGCTGGCTTGCGTGAAGCTTGCTGAGCTGCTCGATCCGATCTTGCAAAATTTCCAAAGCCTCGAATCGCGACTGCAGATCCAACCGTTTGTCTTGCAGCTTTACCACCTTGTCCAGATCTGCCTGTACATTCGCGGCGAGCTGTTTGTTACCCACATAGGACCAGCTCCAGCCGCCCAATGCCAGGCCAACCAAAGCTGTTGCAACAAAGAACGCGACATAACGCATGCGTGTCTTGGCAGGGCTGGCATATTGCGCAACCAATTGCTTATCCGCAAAGATCACCTGTTTAAACAAATTCAGCAAGAAGAAACCATGCTGTGACCGCACTTCGGTCTGTTCTTGAGGGCGCAACTGCAAACCAAACCGTTCGGCAATGCGCTGCGCCGAGGAGCCAGAGGCACTCCCCTCTTGCAAGGCACTCGTGAAATAGAAGCCACGGAATACGGGCTTGAATTGGTAAGGATTTTCCTCAAACAAAGTGGTGATGAAGGATCGTAAAACCCCCTTGATAGAAGAAAACTCCAAGGGAAAAGTCAGCACGCCCGCGGGCAGGCGTTCACCCCGACTCATGGACATACTGGCCAAACTCATATCCTTCAAACCATCATGCAATTCGTCAAACCGGGTATCAAAGAAATTGACGATCTCCTGGCCGCTGCTATAGCGTGCATAAGGCATGGTGGCACCCCAAACACGCTCACTTTCAGACAGCTCGCTACCGGCAAAGAACTCATTGAATCCAGTGATCAAATCCGCCTTGGTGAACATAACGTAGACCGGCGCAAACACCTCCAGTCTCTCGGTCAACTCCTGTACACGCGCACGTAAATTCTGCGCTAGCATAATCACGGCTTCTGGCCTGCTGCCAACCAACTCGGCAATGCTTACCGCCATGATGATGCCGTTAATAGGCGCCTGCTTACGGTTTTTCTTCAGCAGGCTCAGAAAGCTAAACCACTCCGCACGGTCTTCGTCATACACCGAATACCGCCCAGCCGTGTCCAGCAATATGCCATCTGTCGTGAAAAACCAATCGCAATTGCGTGTACCGCCCAGGCCCTGAATGATCTTGCCGTGCTTGTCTGCCAACGGAAACTGCAAGCCTGAATTGACGATTGCCGTACTTTTACCAGCTGCCGGATTGCCAATCACCATGTACCAGGGCAGCTCATATAAAGCAGCAGCGCCCGAGCGCAAACCCAGCTTGGATGTCTTAATGGTGTTGATCGCATCCAGCATGCGCTTGCGGATAAGCTCAACTTCATCACGCTGGAAATTGCTGCTTTTAGACACCGATTTATCAGCCTGGCTTTCCAGCATATCGCCTAGCTGTCCGGCTGCTCGCTTGGCGCGCCAGCGCTTGAAAAGCTGAAAAGCCAGCCATAGACCAAGCGCCACCAAAAACAAACCGACCGCCCAAATTGCTGCCAGCTGCATCGTACTGGCACCCAAAAACAAGAAGCCCGCCAGTGCGGCGAACCCAATTACCACCAACGTGTTCGTGTTGGTCAAAAACTGCCAGATTCGTTGCATGTTGTAGTCAATGTCATTGTTGGGACTGGTGCGAAACGCCATTGGCGTCTACGACACAGTCGTTTCGACGGGTTAGGGAGTACAAGGCTGTACGACCATCACCACACGTTCATAAGCGTCCTGGCAGCCAATACACAAGGCAATGCTTTGCTCTACACTTGCTTCATGGTGCGCCAACGCCAGCGCAGTCAAGCTAGATACAGCGCCAGCACTGCCGCAGTCTGCAGCTACTTTCAAACATTGGCTGCGAAAGTCCAGATCAGGAAAAACACTGGCTTCCAGGCTGAGCAACTCCGCCAGCCGACGGTGATCTCCATCGCTGGTAATCAAGCTTATCTTCTCAGGCGCAATACCCGCCGCTTGAATGACATCCTGTACCAGTTGCACCAACAATTCGCCGCTAACTCGCCCACTTGCATCTGCCGATTTATCTCTGCGCCCCAAAGCCATACGGCGCATTTTTGCGTATGGAGCACCGGCAGCCAGCAGCTGAGCCTGCTGCATGTCGGCCAGTAAAAAGCCTACGGCCCCCTCTCCTGGTGTCTGTCCCGACTCGACCTTGGCCTTGCGCAGCTGCCCTGCTTGATCCCAGGCCAAAATACTTTCTTCGCCTATCCAGGATTCACACGCAACAACCACGCATAGGCATGGCGCAGCGAGACGATGGGCCTGCACCAACACCGCATCCAACTGCGCCAAGGGTTCTGCTTTAGTCGTACCCACCAACTCCAGTTTTTCAAGCGGCCAGCCATGCTGCACCAACTGGTGCTTGAACCACCTTGACGACGCCTGGCACATTTCGTCCGTCCAACGATGGGGCCAAAACGCCAGCAACTGCAGCATTGGCAAAGCCACACCATCGCGCACGGCAGACCCCGTCTTTGCACTCTGGATGTAAGCGGCAAGATGCGGGTGAGAAAGCAACTGCGGCAGCAGCTCTTGCAGCACATCAGTACCCATGCTCAAGGCACGCAACTGCTCATCCGACCAGTTCTGTACAGGTTCGTGAGCAGCACCTTGCCAAGACGTAACTGCATCCAAAACAGCACCACTGTCTAGATCGGTGATGCGCCCGGTTTTAACTGGAAAACCATCCAACGTGGTTAACTCGGTATCCAGTTGCAAACGTATATCCTGAGACTTCAAGGCAACCGCCAACTCCTCAGCGGATGCGCCATGTGGTGACCGCAAAGCAGTGGCCAGAACCGCCAAATGCCAATCACGTTCTGCCGCAGAATTATCCGCATGCACGGCAGGATGAACAGCAGCCGCAGACGCTGCGGCGACTGTCGCTTTTTCTGCGCGGGCTACCACTAAAGCCATTGACTTGCGAAACAGCCAAACACACAACAAAAAAGCTGCAGGCAATACAAACAAATACAAGACAGCTTCCGAAGCTGCCGGCATTCTGTGGTTGTTACGCCAGTACACCATCATCAGCAACCACACTGCGACGAAGCACAGCACCACCAGTGCGCTGCGCTTGAACCAAGCCAGCATCAGCGACCCACTCTCAAAACAATCGGCATGCGTTTGCGCTCAAGATGTAGTTAAGCCTTGGCTTGCTATCAAGGTAGCGCCGCAAGCAGTTTTGTCGCCGTCACGCGCTACCGGTGCACCGTCCACAATCAGCATGGCGTCACCGCTCACAATTTGATTGTCACCGTGCCCCTTAATAGGACAGGTTACCTTGTCGCCAATCCTCGCCACACCAACGCCACCAGTAACGGTTTGGCCCGATGCCGACACGACCGTCCCGCCATGCGAGGTTTTGTCGCCTAAAACAATAAATGCCTTTCCCATTTGAATCCCTTGTTCTTCTATCTTCTATTAACGTCTTAGTCTATCTGGCACAACGTGGCGTCTAGAGCACACGAGATGATTTCAGAAGTCTTCATGGTTTCTTCAGAACGCCGGGTAAATGCAGTTCGGTATGACCCAGATCCATCATCTTCCAGCGCCCGCCCCAGGTCAGCCCCACCGACTCAGCCACTTCGCCATACAAACGGTAGCCTTGCATGGCCCATGGGTCCTTTTCACTGATCACCAATTTTCCATAGCGCATGAAAGCGCAATCGGCAGCAAGGCCATACTGATGGTAGCTTTGAAATGCTGCGACATTGGTCACATTGGGGCCCAATGCTGCAAGCATGTTCTGTCGTTCAGGGCTGCGATAACCTTCCAAAATTGTCATGTCGTAATCGTATTTTTCTTTCATGATTTTGAACACCAGCAGCAGCCGCTGGGTGTACTCACTATTGAGTAATTGCCAGTTGCGACTTGCCGAAACCAACATAGGCCGCACCATTGTTACTTCTTGTGACGTAAAAAAGTCTGGAGGCAAAGGTGGCGGTGGAACCAGTAGTTCGCCCCGCAGCAATTCCGACACCTGCACGTTCGCGTTGCGGCTGGAATCATCAAAACCTTGCAACATGGATTTGTCACTGAAAAGCAATGCCACAAATGGCGGAAGCAAGATTAAAAAAAGCCCTCCGGCCCATAGCAAAGAATGCCGTTGAAAGCTGCGCGCCAGTCCCACTAGTGCAGCATGAAAAGACAGTCCCAACTGACCCACAGCACGGTCTTTAGAACGCAGCCCACGATGTATGCTGTGCACGCACTTTGCGGCCATGCCTTCAACTTGCCGTAGCACCGTATCGCGTCCTGACGTGAATAGAATCATCCAGGCAATAAAGCAAGCCAATAAGAAGCACACACCAAGAGTGACGAAAAGCACCAAAAGCCTTGCAATGTAGATCAATGAGGAACATGCATTTTGCAGCACCCTGAACAGCCCAAGTCCAGCCCTAGTCGGCCCAGTCTTCTCTCTGCAACCGAGTCAAATGACAAGGAGCACGCGCGTATTCTTGGTAGCGTCTCCGCAAAGGAGCGTCAGAATTCCTCCTCAAACTTGGGGAAGAAAAGTTTGGTTTGGTTATTGCTTGGTGGTGTTGCCATTACGGCTGTGTGGGGGCTCATCAACCGCACGGGATCAAATGCACCAACGGTAGATAAATACACCCCGGCCACAACACCGCCTATTGCAACGACTGCGCCCTCAGCGCCAGCGGTGCCCGAAGTCGTACTGGCCGCTGCACCGCCAGCAGCAACCATCATCAATGTTGATGAAAAATCCTCCAGTCCAACTGCCTCCAATGCAAAGGACAGCCATCTGGATCCGCTTACAAACCTGCTGGAAGCTGGCGTCCAAGTGCCAAGCAACACGATTAGTGCTGCATTAGGTTCGACGCCAATTACCGCCCCCGTCAAGCCACATGTAACGGCACAACCTACCCAACGTGCAGAACCCGTCAAAGTGGCAGTAGAACGCAGCAAGCCCATCCCGCCACTGCCCTCCAAATCCATGGACCCAATCGACAACGACGTCAGTTTGATTTCAGCCCTGGTGGCCCATACCGAAGTAGAGCCTCCGCCCGCACAAAATCCCCCCAAACGAGCAGTGAAGAAACTCACACAAGACATCGTGGAACGCCACACAGGCGACAGCACGGCCGCACTGATCAAGCGCTGCAAACGCCTGGGTGGAACCGAAGCCAAACTGTGCCAACGGCGCATATGCGCAGGCCATGGATCCGAAGCTGCATGCAAGGCCAAGTAGGCCAGGCTTGCAACAAGCCTGCATGGCGACAAATTGCGGCAAGGAATCCCATTGCAAGAAAATCAGCCTCCAGCGCAAACAACGCTTGCGCAGGCAGCTACAAATTTAATAGCAAGCAAGATTCACTGAATCTCGGGACAGAAATATCCTCAGACCCTGCACCTGGGCTATCAAGACCAGGGCTGTTTAGGCGAACATCATCATCATGGCCGTCTAAACGGGACAGAAATATGAGAATCAAAAAGGCACCGTAGGCGCAGCGCTTGGCGCACGGCCATTGATATGAAATATGCAAAACCCGGCTGAGGGCGCACAAAAGCAAAAGGGTTAGTAGGCTTTCACCTACTAACCCTTGCTATTAATGGTCGGGGCGAAAGGATTCGAACCTTCGACCCTCTGGTCCCAAACCAGATGCGCTACCAGGCTGCGCTACGCCCCGACTAGTCTTCTATTCTACAACGACTTTTGGGCTGATTTGGAGCCCGGCGAATTTATTCACACATTCGCCAGCAAATCTGCACGCTGCGCGGCCCGTGCCACAGCCTCTGCAGCAGGGTGTACCGCTGCGTCACGGATAAACAGCCCTGTGCCTTGCATCTTGGCATCATGCTTGGCCAACGCAGCGGCATTGGCGACATCTTCGGCCTGCGCATACTGGCCGCGCCGTATGCGGATGGCCCCAATCGACAACGTGGTGAAAGGGAAAAAACGGGGTATGCCTTGGCGGTCTTCGGCGTAAATGCCGCCTTGCAGGCGTGCAGCATCGTCAAACAGGGCCAAGGCCCGCTCACTGAATTCCTGCACGATGATTTCACAGCGCTGTACCCAGTCATTGCTTTGGAATAGAAAAATGAAATCGTCACCACCTACATGGCCCACAAAGTCGCGCTTGGCGTCACAGTGCGACAAGGCAAGCTTAGCCACCAAGCGGATCATTTCATCGCCACGCCAGTACCCGTAATGGTCGTTGAAAGGCTTGAAATGGTTCAGGTCGGCATAGCAGGCCACAAAGTCGGCTCCGGCTTCCATCAGGCGCTCTATATGCTGACTGATAGGAATATTGCCCGGCAAGAAAGTGAGCGGATTCGCATGGCGCGCGGCTTCCAGCCGCACCTCGGTCACCGAGCGCACCAGTTGGTCGCCAGTTCCCAATCCCAAATAACGCCCGTTTTCAGTCACGATGAAGCCTTCGGTCAGATAGCGCTGATCTTGGGACGTCAGGATGCCCACCAGCTCATCCACGTTGTGGTCACGCTCCACCAGGCGCGGCGCATGGTTGGCGTTCAGCAAACAAGGCTTGCGGCCGTGCACCTCCCGGTAGTACGGCGTGGCGTAATGGGTCATGAACTGGTGCCGGTTCACCAAAGCCAAAGGTCTTTCTTGGTCCACGATAGCAATCGCATGCAACTCGGGATGGCGCAGAAACATGGCCGACAACTGGTCGTTGGTAGTGTGGATGCCGGCGCAGGGTGCGTTTTGAACGGCGAGTCCACGCAGCACGCCCGAGCGCGAAACCCGTCCCGACGCCGGGAAGATTGACACCAGGGAGTCGCTCAATACCTGGATGGCCTCGTTCTTGGCTTTCACCCGTGGCGACGCAGCAGGCCGCCCCAGCAAATAGCCCTGGCCATAGGCCAGATCCAGGTCACGCAGCACCCGCAAATCATCTTCGGTTTCAATGCCCTCAGCCACCAACTGGGTACCAAAAATGGTGGCGATCTGCTTCAAGGCTTGCAGCGTTTGCAGATTGTCAGCGTGCTGCGAAATTTCCTTGGTGAAGTACTTGTCGATCTTCACAATCTCGGGCTTGACCTGTGACCATAGGCGTAAGCTGGAGCGGCCATCGCCAAAATCATCCAGCGCCAAAGACATGCCCGCCGCGCGCACCTCGCGGGCTACGCCAATCAGTTGCGCCATATCATTGACGCGCTCATGCTCGGTCAACTCCAGCACCAGCATGCGCGGCAAGACACCATAGCCACGCACCGTATCGATCAATTTCTGGCAGCCCTGGCGACTCACCACCTCCACCAGCGCATCGGCACTGATGTTGACAAACAGACGCCCAGGCTCCTGCAGGCGCCCCCAGCCTTCCAGCGCAACGCGCACGCAATACAGCTCAAACTCGAACAGCAGATTTTCAGAGCGTGCTGCAGCAAACAGCGCATCGGCCCCCAGCAACGCAGCACCTGGCGAGCTGCGGATCAAGGCTTCATGCGCATAAACATTGCCGCTACGCAAATCCACGATGGGCTGAAACACCGAGTGCAAGGCATTGACACGCATCAATTGAGCCAAAACGCCCTGCCCCAGGCGCACACGCTCCGGCTGATAGCCCAGACTCAAACTCGGCGCATCCACCATAGAAGCATTCACCATTCCACTCCACCGGTCATGACAATCGTTCAAGTTAATACAGTGCTGTGACAGAGCGATGAAACGGGGTGCATCTGCTATTGTTTTTTTGCAAATCATCAAAAACCATATAAACTATATAAATCGTTTAAAGGATTTTTTTGATGACTACCAGCCCCAAAGTTGCAAGCACCACCGCAGCCCCCACCTTGCCCACAACAGTAGCCGCGCCTGCTGTAGAAAAGTCTCCTGTTGCCAAACCGGCCGCCACCAAACCGGTTGCCGTCAAGACTAGCAGCGCAGCCAAAGCGCCCGCACCCAAGGCAAAGGCCGTAAAAACCAAGACTGTGAAAAGCCCGGTGGCTGCCGCCGCTGCCAAGCCCAAGGCAGTTGCTGCCAGCAAGCCCACCAAGGTCAAGAAGCCTAAGCTGGTACGTGACAGCTTCACCATTCCCAAAGCCGAATATGTGGTGCTGGACGAGTTGAAGCAACGCACTATCAAACTGGCACAACCCGCCAAGAAAAGCGAATTGCTGCGTGCCGGCATCAAGGCCCTGGCCGCCATGTCAGACAGCGCACTGCGCACCGCCCTGCAAGCCGTACCCGCCATCAAAACCGGCCGCCCTGCAGCCGCCAGCGCAGATGTGTCGGCAGCCGCTAAAAAAACCGTCAAGAAGGTCGCCAAAAAGGCCTGATTCGGCGACGCATTTGGCGTCCAGGCTGCCATGCCGTGGCGCTGGAAGGTGAACTAAATTGTCTCCGGCCCCTGTACGGAGACAACCACGGTCTGCGCCTGGCCGTCCCGCTCACGCCGGCGCAGCCACCAGACCGCACCCTTGCGCACCGGCAGCTCCAACTCCCGCAGGCCCAGCAATTGGGCAATCGTCTGCCCCAGGGTAGGCTGGTGCCCCACCAGCAGCACGGCAGACTTGCTTTCAGGCCACTGCGCTGCAGCCAGCAGCTGCTCTGGCGAACAGCCCGGGGCCAGGTCCGGACGCAGCTTGTAGCGACGCCCCAGGGCTTGCACGGTTTGCTCCGTGCGGCGCGCGGGGCTTGCGAGCACCCGCGTACTCTCGGGCAAATGGCGGTCCAGCCACTGCGCCATGCGCTGGGCCTGCTTGCTACCGCGCGAGGTCAGGGCTCGGTCCATGTCGCCCAGAGTTTCACTCCCCTCTTCAGCTTCGGCATGGCGCCACAAGACCAGATCCATGGTGTTTACGCGTCGTGCGCCCGTCGGTGAAGGCCATAACGCCCCATCAGCGCGGCCTGCGCGCCATGACCTTCTGGCTGCTGCACACGCACATACTGGCCGCCCGCAACCATGTCCCAGGCATCGCGCTGGTCCAGCAGATACGGCACCAGGCACTCATCAATCACACGTTGGCGCAGCTGCGGGTCGGTCACCGGCCAGGCCAGCTCGATACGGCGCAGCATATTGCGGTTCATCCAGTCGGCACTCGACAGGTACAAATCTTCCTGCTCGGCGCTGCGGAAATAAAACACCCGTGAATGCTCCAGAAAGCGCCCGATGACAGAGCGCACGCGGATATTCTCCGTGCTACCTGGCTCCTGCGCGGGCAGCATGCAGGCACCGCGCACGATCAGGTCGATCTTCACACCCTGCTGGCCTGCCAGCATCAGGGCCGCGATCAGGTGCTCGTCGGTCAGCGCATTCATCTTGGCCACGATGCGGCCCGACACCCCCTGGGCGGCCGCCTTGCCGACGGCGCGCACCTTGTCGATCAATTTATCGTGCAGCTCGAAGGGAGCCAGCCACAGGCGCTGCAAGCGGGGCAATTTGCTCAGGCCGGCAATGTGCACGAACACATGCTCCATGTCGCCGGTCAGGGCCGGGTCGGCCGTCAGATAGCTCAGGTCGGTGTACAGCCGCGCAGTACGCGGGTTGTAGTTGCCGGTGGACAAATGGCCGTAGCGGCGCAGCTGCTTGCCCTCGCGGCGCGTCACCAGCAGCATCTTGGCGTGGGTCTTCAGACCCACCACGCCATACACCACCTGGGCGCCGATGGATTCCAGCATCTCGGCCCAATTGATATTCGCCTCTTCGTCGAAACGGGCTTTCAGCTCCAGCACCACGGTGACTTCCTTGCCGCGGCGCACAGCCTCGCGCAGCAAGGCCATCAGCTCGGAATCAGCGCCGGTGCGGTAGATGGTCTGCTTGATGGCCAGCACCTGCGGGTCGTTGACGGCCTCGCGCAAAAAGGCCAGCACCGCGTCAAAACTCTCGAACGGCTGGTGGATCAGTACATCGCCCTGCTTCAACCGGTCGAAAAATGACTGCCCCTGCGTCAGCTGCTGGGGCCAGCTGGCATGGAAAGGCGGGAACAGCATGGACGGCCGGTTCACCAGATCGATCAGCTGCGTCAGGCGCGCCAGGTTCACCGGGCCATGCACGCGGTACAGCGCCTGCTCGGGCAGCTTGAACTGTTTCAGCAGAAAGGCCGACAGGTATTCCGAACAGTCCGCCGACACCTCCAGGCGCACAGCCTGCCCGTAATGGCGTATCTCCAGCCCCTGGCGTAACGCGGTGCGCAGGTCGCGTACCTCGTCTTCGTCCACCGCCAGGTCGGAATGGCGGGTGACGCGGAACTGCGAAAACTGCCCCACCGTGCGCCCGGTAAACATCTCTTGC
The DNA here is from genome assembly GCF_059421805.1 of Rhodoferax sp. GW821-FHT02C08. Taxonomy (NCBI): domain Bacteria; kingdom Pseudomonadati; phylum Pseudomonadota; class Betaproteobacteria; order Burkholderiales; family Comamonadaceae; genus Rhodoferax; species Rhodoferax sp. GW821-FHT02C08. The sequence continues at coordinate 230,088 of NZ_JBWKVR010000004.1, read as the reverse complement.
AGATGGGCCCGGATCACGCTGGACAACGACACAAACAGAACGCGCTTGCCCGACACCGCATCTGGCATGCGGATGAAGCGCGGTAGCACGCGCGGCACCTTGACGATGGTGATGTCGTTCTCGCGGCCAAAAGCGTCTTCGCCGGTTAGCCGCACGATGAAGTTCAGCGACTTGTTGGCCACCTGGGGAAACGGGTGCGACGGGTCCAGACCCACCGGCATCAGCAGGGGGCGTACCTCGCGGTCAAAGTAGGCTTTGACCCAGCGTCGCTGCTCGGGATTGCGTTCGCCGTGCGAAATGATCTGGAAGCCCTCTTTCTCGAAGGCCGGCATCAGATGCTGGTTGTACAAAGCGTATTGGCGCGCCACCAGGTCGTGCGCCGCAGCAGCCAGCTTCTTGAAGGAATGGACGCTGTAGACGCCTTGGTAGTCGTTGTTCTGCGCAGCGATCAGATGCGGTGCACCCCGCACCTCAAAAAACTCGTCCAGATTGGACGACACAATGCACAGATAGCGCAAACGCTCCAGCAAGGGCACGTCGGCGCGCACCGCCCAGTCCAGCACCCGCTCGTTGAAGGCCAGGATGCTGTGGTCGCGGTCCAGCAAGGGCACGGCAGGCAAATTGGCGGAAGCAGCGGGAGGTTTTTTATGCTGAGACATCAGGTCTTTATAGAGGCTATACAAGGCACGCGGCGCGCGATGCTAATCGCAAGTGTCCCCTCATTTGATGACAGTAATGTGTCAATCCAATGACGACACAAAGCACTAGCCTATGCAATATTTTTGATAGCAAAAACAGCATAGCCATTTATGCTTTTAGCGCAGGTATTGTCTGCGCTAGGCGCCATCATTTTGATAGCATTTTTTGCATAAGCATCAATGGAAATCTCGGCTGCTGGTGGTCAGTTCACCCAGCAGATGGCTGGCGTCGCGCAAATGCTGCGCCAGCAGGTGGCGTACTTCGCCCACGCGCTGCCACTGGCCGTAGACCGCCAGCAATTGGGAGTGCAGCAGCTGCGTCCGTTGGCTATCGCGCAGACTCTTGCGCACGATCACGTTGACGCTACCGGTTTCGTCCTCCAGCGTCACGAACACAATGCCCTTGGCCGTGCCCGGCTGCTGCCGCACAGTGACCAGGCCGCAGGCGCGCACCACGCGGCCCGTCGCCGTCTCGGGCAGCGCAAACAGCTCTGCGGCCGAGAGCAGGCGTTTGCTGCGCAGATACGGCCGCAGCAGGGCCACCGGGTGGCGCCGCAGCGTCATGCCCAGCGCCGCGTAGTCCCAAACGATTTCTTCGGACTCAGGGGCTGCCTCCAGCGCCAGCAGATCCTCATATACCGGTGCATCGCGCAGCAACGCTGGTGTGGCGTGCAGGGCCGACGCGTCCCACACCTGCTGGCGCCTATGGCCCGACAGGCTGGCCAGCGCATCGGCACGGGCCAACGCGTTCAGCGTGGCGGCATCCAGCTGGGCGCGCAGGGCCAGGTCTTCGGTGTTACGGAACGGCTGGACGGCACGCGCCTCCATCAGACGCTGCATCGGCTTCTGCGACACGCCAGACACCAGGCGCAGCCCCAGACGTACCGCGGGTTGCGGCAACCGGCCCGGCTGCAGCGGCCCACCGCTCTCCAGCGTGCAGTCCCAGTCGCTATGCGTCACGTCCGCCGGCCGAACCTCGACACCGTGACGCTGCGCGTCCTGTACCAGCTGCGACGGGCCGTAAAAGCCCATGGGCAGCGAGTTCAGCATGGCCGCCAGAAAGCAGGCCGGCTCGTGGCATTTCATCCAGGCGCTGTCGTAGACCAGCAGCGCGAAGCTGGCGGCATGGCTCTCAGGGAAGCCATAGTCGCCAAAGCCCTGCATCTGACGGAAGATGGCTTCGGCGAACTCAGACGCGTAGCCACGCGCAGCCATGCCATCCATGATGCGCTGGTGGAATTTCTCCAGCCCGCCCTTGCGCTTCCAGGCGGCCATGGCGCGGCGCAACTCATCCGCCTCGCCGGCGCTGAAGCCGGCGGCGATCATGGCGATCTGCATTACCTGCTCTTGAAAGATCGGCACACCCAGCGTGCGCTCAAGGGCTGGGCCCAGCGCTTCATTGGGCAAGGTTTTGGGCTCCAACCCCTGGCGCCGCCGCAGATACGGGTGCACCATGCCGCCCTGGATCGGCCCGGGCCGCACGATGGCCACCTGCACCACCAGGTCGTAATACTCACGCGGCCGCAACCGGGGCAGCATGCTCTGCTGGGCCCGCGACTCAATCTGGAAAACACCTATGGTGTCGGCGGCGCAGCACATGTCATAGGTGGCGTCGTCGCCGTCCTTGATGTGCTGCCGCGTAAAGACATAGCCGCGCCACTGGCGGATGAAGTTCTGGCAGCGGTGCATAGCCGTCAGCATGCCGAGTGCCAACACGTCCACCTTCAGCAGGCCCAGTGCGTCAATGTCGTCCTTGTCCCATTCGATAGTGGTGCGCTCTTGCATGGACGCGTTGCGCACCGGCACGGTGGAGGTGAGTCGGTCGCCGGTCAGCACAAAACCACCGGTGTGCTGCGACAGATGGCGCGGAAAGCCGACCAGAGCCGGCGCCAGCTCCAGCAGCAGCGCGATGGCCTTGGCGGCCGGGTCGGCGCCGATTTCGCGCAGGCGCTCGGGCATAGCCTCGGGGTCGTCCCACCAGACATGGTTGTGGGCCAGTGCCTCCAGCATGTCCAGCGGCAAGCCTAGTGCCTTGCCCACGTCGCGGATGGCACTGCGCGAGCGGTAGCTAACCACGGTGGCCGTCAGTGCCGCGCGGTGCCGACCGAAGCGGGTGTACAGGTACTGGATGACCTCCTCGCGCCGCTCGTGTTCAAAGTCCACATCGATGTCCGGCGGCTCGTTACGCTCGCGGCTGATGAAGCGCTCGAACAGCAGGCTGCTGCGCATCGGGTCCACCTCGGTGACATGCAGACAGTAGCAAACCACCGAATTGGCAGCCGAGCCCCGGCCCTGGCACAAGATGTCTTGGCTGCGCGCAAAGCGCACGATGTCGTAGACGGTCAAGAAATACTTCTCATAGCGCAGCTCGCCAATCAGCGCCAGCTCATGTTCCAGCCGCTGCAGCACACCGTCCGGCACGCCGCCCGGGTAGCGCTGGGCCGCACCGGCCAGCGCGCTGAGGCGCAAAAAGCTGGCCGGCGTGTGGCCCTGCGGCACCACCTCCTGCGGGTACTCGTATTGCAGCTCATCCAGCTTGAAGGTACACAGCGCGGCAACCAGCAGGCTCTCCTGCAGCAGTTCGATCGGGTACAGGCCGGCCAGCCGCACGCGGGTGCGCAGATGGGCCTCGGCATTCGGCTCCAACGCAAAACCGCACTCAGCCATTGGTCGGCCCAACCGGACGGCGGTGATCACGTCATGCAAGCGCTTGCGCGAACGCACATGCATCAACGCCCCGCTGGCTGCCACCAGGCGCAAGCCACTGCGCTGGCCGACCTGCTGCAGCGTGTGCAGCCAGCGCGCATCGTCCATGCGCTGCAGCAATTCCACCGCGATCCAGCTGCGCTGCGGAAACAGGCGTTGCAGCCACTCGGCGCGGGCGCTGATGTGGTCTACATCCATTTCATCCATCCGGCGCTGCGGTGCGAACAAAGCCAGGCATTCATTCAATGCGCCGGCGTGGGCTTCCCAATGCGCGGCATCCTGGCGGTAGGGGTCTTTTTCGGTTCGGCTGCCGGCACGGCACCGTGTGATCCATTCGCACAGCTGGCCGTAACCACGCCGGTTGCGCGCCAGCAGTACCAGCGTACCGCCGCCCTCCCCCTGCAGCATGAATTCGGTGCCGACCAGCAGATGCAGCGGCGTGCCGCGCGCCGCCACATGGGCTCGCACCACGCCGGCCACCGAACATTCGTCGGTGATCGCCAAAGCCGTGTAGCCCAGCTTGAGGGCGCGCGCCACCAGCTCCTGCGGGTGCGAGGCCCCGCGCTGGAAACTGAAGTTGCTCAGGCAGTGCAGCTCGGCATAACCCGGCAAGGCCATGGCGCTGGAGGTGGCGCGGCTATCCATACACACCGTGCAGATACCAGCCCATCGCACCGCGCAGACGTTCGCGGTACACCCAGAGCAGGCCCGATGTCGCGCTGTGGGCGATGAAATAGTCGCGCAAGGTCAGGTCGCCCCCGTGCCCATCCCCCTGCTCATCCCACCAGCCGGACTCAATACGCTCCGGCCCGGCCAGCAGGGTTAGCGGGTCCTGGTACACCGGCCGGTGGCCGTCCATGCCCAGCGGCAGCGGGCTGCGCAGTATCCAGGGCGGGTGCGAGGCCTGGGCCGGGTCCGGCGTGATTGGCTTGCCGGCCGCCGCAGTGCTGGCCGCGGCCCAGGTCTGCATGTACTGTGGCCGGTGGTCGGCCACGGCCTGGGCACGCAGCACCTGCTGCGGCCCGAGCCGGGCGGCAACACGCTCGATGAACTGCTGCAGCGACTCACCGCGCACCTGGTCCCCCGGTAGCAGGCTCTGGCTACCGACCTGCAGTCGCTCCACGCCCAGCGCCTCCAGCGTGATGGCCACCACCGGTGCGGCCAGCGGGGTGTGGGCCAGATGCTCTGCCAGCAACTTGGCCAGGTGGGATGTATCGCGCGTGGCCTCGGCCGTGCGGACTTCCATAGACCCGGCCGCCGCCTCGCTACGGCGCTGCATATCGTGCTCCCAATGCAGGCGCACTCCGATAGCGCCACTTTGCCGCGCCTGCAGCCAGGCTTTCAGCTGCAGCAGCAGGCGCTGCACGCCAAACAACATGCCCTGCGCCACCTCGATGCGGCCGCTGAACTCCAGCCGCAGGCGGAACTGCTCGGGTAGCGCCACCCAGGGGTAGATTTCCGACTTCAACCCGTACGCCCGGTCCAGTGCATCCAGCACGCCGGCACCAAAACGCCGCGACACGCCCGCGCGCGGCAACGCCCGCACCTGGCCCAGGCTGCGGCAGCCCAGGCGCTGCAGGGTCGGCAGATGGCTGGCCAACGCCGCCAGGCAATGCAGCGGCAAGCTGTCCAGCGTGCTCTGCAAGGTCTGCGGCTTGCAGCCCGCCAGCGGGCCACTGTGCTGCTTCAGCAATGCCAATGCGCCCAGCGCAGTAGGCGCCACCGCCAGATGGCAGTGTTGCCACAACGCCACCTGCTGCTGCACCGCCCGCACCAGATCGCGCTTGCCGTGGAACAGGCGCAGGCTGGCTTCTACCTCCAGCAGTACCGCCTGCTCCACCAGACAGACGCGCGGGCTGAACTGCAGCATCGCCCAGGCCAGCGCCTGCAGCAGTGCGCCAATGTCGGCGATCGGCCCCTGCGCCACCTCAAGCGATGATGGAACGGGTGTAAGGGCGATCCACAGCATGGAGCGGGGGGGAAGAAGGCGCCGGCACCCGTGCCGGCTTCACCAGCGCCGGCGGTAGCGCCGGCAGCAACAGCAAGGGGCGGTCCAGCGTCGGGCCACGGCGCTTCAGGACGCTGATCTCCAGCCGGTGCCTGGGCGCACTGCCCATGCGGATACGCAGCGGCGCGGGCGAGGAAGCGTCTTGCGCCTGCAGCGGGCGGAACGCGAACACCAGCGGTGCCTGCGCCTGGTTGGCGCTTTGCGCGGCCATGTGCAGGCGGCGCAGTTGGTCAGAGCGCGCATGGGCCAGCCAGACCAGCACAGCACCCACATCGCGGCAGCGCAACGCCTGCTCGGTAGCCCACAGCTGGTCTGCCGCACGCTCGGCGTCTATGCGCAGCAGCGCATCCATGGCCAGGCCCTGGCAGGCCAGCGCCGGCATATTCGGCAGCAGCGGGCTGCCCACCAGCACCACCGTGCCGGCCACCGCCCGCAGGGCCGGCAGCAGCAGGCGCCATTCGTGCACGCCGTGCTGGGCCTGCAGGATTTCCGTCAGGCTGCCGCAGGGCCAGCCGCTGCCGGGCAAGGCGGCATCCAGCAGCGCATGGCCGCTGGACACCGTGGCCATGGCGCCCAGGCTCAACTCGCTGGCACGCCAGACGGTGTCGAGAAAGGGAACGGTGTTGCCGGGCATGGGGTGTTTTCTCAGTTAACTGTTTAAATATACAGTATTTTGAATAGACTGGCAGCTTGTGGAAGCCTCTCAGGCCCAGGTGTGCTGCTGGTGTGTAATGGCGCTCCGCACACAGAAAGACACACTCCATGGGCCTGCAGGAACCAGCCATCCCTCCCCTACCCGACAGCCCACTGCGCAATGCGGTCGCCGGTCTGTCCGTGGCCGGCTTGCTGATCCCCGAAGCCATTGCCTACGCGGGCATTGCCGGTGTGGCGCCGCAGCACGCCATCGTGTCTAGCGTGGCAGGGCTGTTGGCCTATGCCGCCCTGGGCGGTAGCCGGTATGCCATCGTGTCGCCCACTTCTTCGTCCGCCACCATCCTGGCCGCCGCGGTTGCCACGCTGGTGGCAGCGGGCTTTAACACCGCCAGCGCGCTGATGCTGTCATCGGCCATGGTGCTGCTGGTGGGCGCATTGTTTGCACTGAGTGCGGCCGCCCGCATAGGCCATCTGGCGGCCTTCATCTCGCGGCCGGTGCTGCGCGGCTTTGCCTTTGGCCTGGCCGTGACCATCGTCATCAAACAGCTGCCGCATATCGCGGGCGTGGCCGCGCATGGCACAAGCGCCCCCCAGATTCTGTGGCAGCTGCTGCGGGACCTACCGGCCTGGAACCCCTGGACGCTGGGCCTGGGCTGCGGGGCCTATGTCTGCCTGCGGCTGCTGAAACGCATTGCCCTGTTTCCCGCCGCGTTGGCCGTGATGCTGCTGGGCATGGCGGCCGCTGCGCTGCTGGACCTGCCGGCGCACGGCGTGCCCCTGGTGGGCGCCATTGACATGGGCCACATCCATCTGGCATGGCCGACGTTGGACCACAACGCCTGGCTGCGTGTGGCCGAGCTGGCGGTCCCGCTGGTGGTAATTCTGTACGCCGAGTCCTGGGGCTCCATACGTACGCTGGCGCTCAAGCACAACGACGTGGTGGAACCCAACCGCGAGCTGGCGGCCCTGGGTGCGGCCAATCTGGCGTCGGGCATCTTCCAGGGCTTGCCGGTGGGCGCCGGATTCTCTGCCAGCGCGGCCAACGAGGATGCTGGAGCGCAAGGCAAACCCGCCGGTCTGCTGGCCGCCCTGGTCATTTTTGTGCTGGTGCTGCTGGCCGGCCCCTGGCTGGCCCTGCTGCCGCAGCCAGTGCTGGCCGCGGTGGTTGTGTCGGCCCTGACGCATGCGCTCAACCCGCGCCCCTTGCTGACCCTGTGGCGCCTGGGGCGGGACGAGGTACTGGCCATTTGCGCCGTGCTGGCCGTCATCGCCCTGGGGGTACTGCAAGGCATGCTGCTGGCCGTGCTGCTGTCCATCGTGGCGGCCATGCGGCGCTTTTCACAAACGCGGGTCAGCGTGCTGGGCGAGCTGCCGGGCACGCATGACTTCATCGACGCGGCCCGCCACCCGGAAGCCCGGCTGCACCCTGGCGTACTGGTGGTGCGCCCGGAGGCACCGCTGTTCTTTGCCAACGCCGAGCAGATCCTGGCCGAGGTGCGCCGGCTGGCCGAAGCCCAGGCGGCGCCGCTGACCATCGTGCTCAGCCTGGAGGAAAGCACCGACCTGGACAGCACCGCCGTGGAGACCCTGGCAGAGTTCCACAGCTGGGCCCTGCGCACAGGCCACCGCCTGCTGCTGGCCCGGGTGAAAGAAAGCGTGCGCGAGTTGCTGCTACGCGGGCCCGGCCCTAGCGCCAGTACCGTCTGCTTCTGGAGTGTGGCCGATGCGGTGCAGGCGGCTATAGATAAAAACGGCCGCTAGCGCAGGCAATACCTGCAGCAGCAGCTATTCATTTAATAGCAAACTGCACCAGACGCCCTATTCCTCGTAGGCCACCACGGCCTGCGCTGCCTGCGCCAGGCACTGGGCCAATGCCGCATCGGTGGGGAAGAAACGGGCCTTGTCGCCCAGCAACAGGTCGGCCACGGCCACGCCCTGCGGGGTTTGGCGCTGTACCGACAGGCGCACCGGCAGACCATGCACCACGTCGCCCTGCTCGGTGGTTTCACGTACCGGCGGGAAATCCTTCACCAGCTTGGCAATGTCCAGGCCGGAGCCGGTGGCGTTCGGTGGCAGCTGCAGACGCAGGAACTTAGCGTAGCGGCAACGCGCGGTGGCCAGGCTCCAGGCTTCGGTAATGCTCATCTGCAGGCCACCGCCGCCGAAGCGGTCGGTTTGCACCTTGCCCATGGCGATGATGAGTTCGTCGTCCTTGAACAGGTCTTTGTTGGCCTGCATCAATGCATCGCTGACGCGGGCGTCGATCATTGCGGAGCCGTCGTCCAGCCGGAACAGGCCCAGCTTGCCGCGCTGGCCGTTGATAACGCGCAGGTCACTGATGATGCCGGCCAGCATGACGATGTCGCGGCTGTCCACTGCATCGGCAATCTCGCGCTTGGCGAAGCGGCGCACCTCCTTGCGCACCTCGTCGAACAAATGCCCCGACAGGTAGAAGCCCACCGCCGTTTTCTCCAGCGTCAGCCGCTCCTTGATACCCCACATCGGGGTTTCGACAAGGTCCGGCTCCTGCGTGCTGGAGCCGTGGCTGTCGTCTTCCAGCATGTCGAACAGGCCGCCCTGGTCGGCATTCGCCAGCGTGGCTGCCGCAAAGGCAAAGGCACGGTCGATGGAGGCGATTAGCGCTGCGCGGTTGATCTCGATAGCGTCAAAGGCGCCGGCCTTGATGAGTGCTTCCACCGTGCGTTTGTTCAGCTTGGATTTATCCACCCGCACGCAGAAGTCGAACAGGCTCTTGAACGGCCCACCGGCTTCGCGTGCCGCCACGATGGCCTCAATCGCCTGCTGGCCCGAGCCCTTCACGGCGCCCAGGCCGTAGCGGATCAGCTTGTCGGTCACCGGCTCGAAGCGGTAGCGGCCCAGGTTGATGTTGGGCGGCTCGAAGCTCAGGCCCATCTTCACCGCGTCCTCAAACAGCAGCTTGAGCTTGTCGGTGTCGTCCATTTCCACCGTCAAGTTGGCGCAGAAGAATTCGGCGCGGTAATGCACCTTCAGCCAACCCGTGTGGTACGCCAGCAGCGAGTAGGCGGCAGCATGCGACTTGTTGAAGCCGTAGCCGGCGAACTTCTCCATCAAGTCGAAGATTTCGTCGGCCTTGGCCTCTGGGATGTTGTGGGTGGCCAGGGCACCGGCGCGGAACTTCTCGCGATGCTCGGCCATTTCCTCGGCCTTCTTCTTACCCATGGCGCGGCGCAACATGTCCGCGCCGCCAAGCGAGTAGCCGCCCAGGATCTGCGCGGTCTGCATCACCTGCTCCTGGTAGACCATGATGCCGTAGGTCTCGCTCAGCATCTCGGCCACCGCCGGGTGCGGGTACTCCACTTCCTCGCGGCCGTGCTTGCGCGCCACGAAGCTGGGGATCAGGTCCATAGGCCCTGGGCGGTACAGCGCGTTCAACGCAATCAGGTCTTCCAGCCGGCTGGGCTTGGCGTCTTTCAACATGCCCTGCATGCCGCGACTTTCAAACTGGAACACGGCTTCGGTCTTGCCGTCAGAAAACAGCTTGTAGGTGGGCTTGTCGTCCAGCGGAATGTTCTCGAAGGCGAAGTTCTCCTGGCCCGGGTGGCGCAGGATGATGAACTCCTTGGCGATCTCCAGGATGGTCAGCGTGGCCAGGCCCAAGAAGTCGAACTTCACCAGGCCGATGGCCTCCACGTCGTCCTTGTCGTACTGACTCACGGCCGACTCGCTGCCGGGCTGCTGGTACAGCGGGCAGAAGTCGGTGAGCTTGCCCGGGGCAATCAGCACACCCCCGGCGTGCATGCCGATGTTGCGGGTCATGCCCTCCAGCTTTTGCGCCATTTCGATGACGGTCTTCACGTCTTCTTCGGTGCGCACGCGCTCGTACAGCAGGGGCTCCAGCTCCAGCGCGTAGTTGTTCTTGTCGCCCTCCTTCTTGGGTTCGGGCGGATAGGCCAGCGTGTACGACATACCGGGCTTGCCCGGCACCAGCTTGGAGATGCCATCACAGAAGTTGTAGCTCATGTCCATGACACGGCCCACGTCGCGGATGGCCGCCTTGGCGGCCAGGGTTCCGAAGGTGGCGATCTGGCTCACAGCGTTCTTGCCGTATTTTTCCTTCACGTAATCGATCACGCGGTCGCGGTTGCTCTGGCAGAAGTCGATGTCGAAGTCAGGCATGGACACCCGCTCCGGGTTCAGGAAACGTTCGAACAGCAGCTTGTACTGCAGCGGGTCCAGGTCGGTAATCTTCAGCGCATAGGCCACCAGCGAACCGGCACCAGAACCCCGGCCCGGCCCCACCGGGCAGCCGTTGTTCTTGGCCCAGTTGATGAAGTCGCCCACGATCAGGAAGTAGCCCGGGAAGCCCATCTTCAAAATGGTGGTGAGCTCGAATTCCAGGCGCTCCACATAGCGCGGGCGCTCAGCCTCGCGCTTGGCTTCATCGGGATACAAGTGCAGCAGGCGCTCTTTCAACCCCTCGTGCGATGCGTAGCGGAAATAGTCCTCGGGCGTCATGCGCACGCCATCCACCAGGGGCGTGGGGAAGTCCGGCAGCTGCGGCTTGCCCAGCACCAGGCTCAGGTTGCAGCGCTTGGCGATCTGCAGCGTGTTGGCCACGGCAGAAGGCAGGTCGGCAAACAAGGCCAGCATCTGCTCCGTGGTCTTGAAATACTGCTCGCGGGTGAAGCGGCGCACCCGACGCTGGTTGCCCAGAATTTCGCCTTCGGAAATGCACACCCGGGCCTCATGGGCGTCGTAGTCATCCACCTCGCCGAACTGCACCGGGTGGGTCGCCACCACCGGCAGCTGCAGGCGCGCCGCCAGTTGCACCGCGCCCACCACCTGGGCCTCGTCGTCCGGCCGGCCGGCGCGTTGCAGCTCCAGGTAAAAGCGCTGGGGGAACAGCGCGGCAAACTGTAGCGCTGCCTCTTCGGCCCGCGCGGTATCGCCCTGCACCAGGGCCTGGCCCACCGGGCCGGCTTGCGCGCCCGAGAGGCAGATCAGCCCCTCGTTCAACTCTTGCAGCCAGGCCAGCTTGATCACCGCCTGGTTCTTCACAATATTCTGGGTAAAGCCGCGCGCCAGCAGCTCGGACAGGTTCAAGTAGCCCTGCTTGTTCTGCACCAGCACGATGACGCGACTCAGCGCCGTCAGGTCCAGGCCCTGGCCTTCCAGGAAAATCTCGGCCCCGATGATGGGTTTGACGCCCTTGCCCCGGCCTTCCTTGTAGAACTTGAGCGCGCCGAACAGGTTGCTCAGGTCGGTAATCGCCAGCGCGGGCTGCTGGTCCTTGGCGGCGGCTTTGACGACTTCGTCGATGCGGTTGGTGCCGTCAACGACGGAAAATTCGGTATGGAGGCGGAGATGGACAAACATCCGACCATTTTAGGTCGCGGCCAAGTCTGAAAGCGGGCTCTTAAAATCGCTGGGTGAACTCCATCCTGAACATCTCCTCCTACAAATTCGTCCCCCTGCCAGACGCGGTAGCCCTGCGCGAGCAGCTGCACGCCTGGGCTCTGGAGCTACAGCTCAAGGGCACCATCCTGCTGGCCGGCGAAGGCATTAACCTGTTCCTGGCCGCGCCCGAGGCCGCCGTGCGTGCCTTTGTGGCCCGCCTGCAGCAAGACCCGCGCTTTGCCGACCTGGCGCCCAAGGAAAGCTGGTCGGCCACCCAGCCCTTCAAGAAGATGCTGGTGAAGGTAAAGAACGAAATCATCCGCATGGACTGCCCTACCATCCAGCCCGACTTCAGCCGCCCGGACGGCCGTGCACCCGCCGTCAGCGCGGCCACGCTGAAACGCTGGCTGGACCAAGGCGTGGACGACGAAGGTCGCCCGGTAGTCACGCTGGACACGCGCAACGCCTTCGAGGTGGACCACGGCACGTTTGACGATGCTATCGACTGGCGCATCGACAAGTTCAGCCAGTTTCCCCCGGCCCTGCTGGAGCACAAGGCTGAGTTACAGGACAAAACCGTGGTGAGTTTTTGCACCGGTGGCATACGCTGCGAAAAAGCCGCCATCCTGATGCGCGAACAAGGGCTGGAGCATGTGTACCAGCTGGAAGGCGGCATCCTCAAATACTTCGAGGAAACCGATGGCAGCCACTACCACGGCAGCTGCTTTGTGTTTGACGAGCGGCGCACGCTGGAGGCCGATCTGTCGGCCAGCGACCTGGCTGCAGCGAAAATCTAGGTTTCAAGCCTTTCAGGCCGCCAGCGCAGAATATACCTGCGCTTCAAGCTATCAATGCGATAGCAAAACACTCACGACACCGAGTTGCCCGAGCCGGCAATCTGCACCGTTTTGTTGTCGTTGCCCGTGACCGTGGCGGTCTGCGTAATGCCCAGGGCCTGTGCCTGCTGGCGGCCTTGCTCCAGCCACTGCTGCAGGAATGCCGCCAAAGCCGGGTCGGCTTGCACCGCCGCCTTGAGCTGCTTGCGCAGATCGGCCTGGTTGTCGGCATCTTCGGGTTGCTTGGCCAGGTCTTGCAACGGCTTTTCGGCCGGCGTACCACCGAGGCGCTGCTTGAACTTGTCCAGCAAAGCACCCATGGCCGACTTGCCCAGTTCCTCTGCGCCTTTGTCCACAGCCTTGGCCAGCAAGGGTGACAGCAGCGCCACGGTGCTGCTGACCAGGGCGGAAAGGGTTACGGGGTCGATCATGGCGGTGCTTCCTCATCGGTTTGGGCAAAAAAAGGCTGCAGCGGGGTCAGCAGCGCCTGGTCGGGCTCCTGGTCTGCGGCCTGGCATAGCGCAAAGTAGTCGCTCAACAATGGCTGCATCAGCTCCACATAGGCCTCGGTCCGCTGCAGAAAATGCGGCAACAGGGCCTGCACCGCCGCCTGGGCGACTGCCAGGGCGCCACCGGCGTCCTCGCCCTCTTCCCTGTGGATGCACACGGCCAGCAGATACAGCGACCGGGCCAGGTCGGGGCCATACAAATCGGGCAGCTGCGCCGCCAGGGGGCGGTACAGATCCACGGACTGCTGCGCCGCCTGCCGGGCCGCACCAAACTGTTCCTGCGTGGCATTGGCACGGGAAAGGATGAAAAGCGCTCTGGCCCAGTCCGCAGAAAACACGCCAGGCCGCGCCACCTCCAGCCCTTGGTGCAACACGGTCGCCTGCTGCGCTGTTTCCACGGCGGCGTCAACCAAGCCATTGGCCAGCTGCATCCCCGCCAGATTGCTCAGCGCCTTGCCCAGCTCAGGGGCATACACATCCGGTGCGTGCAGGGCCAGACTGCGATACAGGTCGGCGGACTCCTGCGCCGACTGCAGGGCGGCGGCAGGCTCGCCGGACTCCACTTGAGATTTGGTCAGATTCAGCAAGGCCATGGCCAGGTCGGGCTGGAACACCTCGGGCCGCTGCAATGCCAGCTGGTGGTAGGCCTCCACCGCTTGCTGCGCCGACTGCAGAGCATCTGCATGCTGGCCCAATGCGCTGTGGATGTAAGACAGATTCGTTTGCGACCGTGCGAGCAGCGACAAAAACACCTCGGGCCGCTGCCGGGCCAGTTGCCGGTGCAAATCCAGGGCCTCCTGGGCCACGGGCAAAGCCATTTGAAACTGGCCCAGCTCGACCTGCGATTTGGTCAGATTGAACAACGAAAACGCCAGCTCCGAGGTAAATAGGTCGGGCCGCTGTGCGGCCAGCGCACGGTACAGCTCCACCGCCTCCAGAGCACTCTGCAAAGCCGCCTGCGACTGGCCCTGCTGGCTGTGGATATAGGCCAGGTTGTTCAGCGACCTGGCCAGATTCGGGGCGTACACATCCGGCTGCTGCGCCACCAGGCCGCGGTACAAAATAATGGATTGATTCACTGTGTGCAGAGCCGCCCCCAGCTGCCCCATCTCGATCTGCGCCTTGGCCAGGTTCAGCTGGGCCACGGCCCAGTCTGGCGTAAAGGCCTCGGGTTGCTGTGCCACCAGGCCGGCGTACAGAGCCACGGCCTGCAACCCCGCCCGCACAGCGGCCTTCGCCTGCGCCAGATTGCTGTGCATGAACGCCAGGTTGTTCAGGGCCCGGCCCAGGTCGGCGGTGAATAGGTCTGGCTGCTGCTCCGCCAGGCTGCGGTACAGCGCCTCGGCCTGTTGCGCGGCCAGCAAAGCGGCTTCGGGCTGCCCCACCTGTGACTGTGCGAGAGACAGGCTCAGCAAGGCCGCCGCCTGCAGTCCAGGGTTCGCAGTGGGGTCGTCCGCACATTGGGTCTGCAGGCATTGCGCCACCCGCAGGCTGACATCGCCCAGCACCACGCTCCCCATGGGCAGGCTGAACAGTAGCTGCAATAGCGCAGGCACATCCTGCTGGGCCGCATCCACCATGGCATTCAGCCATTGCAGCGGCAGCGGTGACTCGGCGGCAAAGTCCTGTGCGCAGCGGACTGCGGCCTCGGCCACCTTATGGCCCAGGGTGGCATAGCAGCGCCGCACGGCGTCCGGGTCATCGCGTAGTACCTGCAGCACCAGGGCCTCGCCAATCAGGTCGGGGGTAACGGGGGCTATACCGCCAGGCTGCGGCAGGGCTTGCTCCAGCAGCTTGGCCACGGCGGGTGGTGCGCCCTCCCAGCCGGAGACGGCCTTCTCCGCCACCGCGAAGGCAATGAACGCCTTGTGCTCCAGCCCCTGGGCCAGCGTGGCGCAGGCGGCCAGGTGCAGCACCCAAGCCGGGTCCAGGTGCCGCGCCTGGGCCAGTTTTTGCAGACGCTGTATCTCCCAGCCAGCCACCGCCATCGCCAGGTCGGTGCGCCCCAGGGACAAGGCCTGGGCATGGCCCAGCCTGGCCATGTGCATGGCGGCCATCATCAGAAACAACGGGTCTCCGCCCCAGGGCGCGGCCATCAACTGGGCCTGCAGCACGGGCCCGTCCAGCGGCAACCAGATGGCCTGCTGGTCCAGCATATTGCGCAGCAGCGCCAGCCGGTCCTGCTGCTCCACCAGGCGGTGGATTTCCACTGGTACAGGCGGGTCCAGCAGGGCCTGGCGGGCGTACTGGCGCGCATCACCGCCAAACACGGTTTGCCACCAGCCACCCTGAGGGTCCGCATGGCGTTCCAGCAGCAGCAGGCGCAGCGGATGCGAAGGACGAGACGAAGACTGGCTGTGGTCGGCCAGCTCGGACAACCAGAGCTTCAGGGTTTCGGCCTTGGCGGCGGCGTAGTCGATCACCACCAGGGTGGGTTTTTGCCAACGCCAGGCGCTGAGGTTTTGCTGGGCCACAAAGCGATCCAGCTCGGCGCCGGTGATGAAGCCGGTGTTCCAGCCCTCTTGCGCCAGGCTGTCACACAGGTCCAGCGCCAGCCGGGTCTTGCCGCTGCCGCCGCTGCCCACCATGACCCGCACGCTGATAGGTCTGGCGTCTTGCAAAAAGCTGCGCAGGCTGGCCATTTCCGCATCGCGGCCCAGCAGGGGCGTGGAGCGTGCGTAGGGGGTGAGCCGGTTCAGGGGGGTGTCCAGCCTGCGTTGCGCCTCGAACCGCGTCAGCACTAGATGCGCGCGGCCCAGCTGCACGATGTTGTTGTCACCTTCGATTTGGACAACGGTATTGCCGTCGCCAAAGATGCTTGCGGTGTGGCCCATGGCGCGGATTATGGAGCCGGGCGCCGGTTTGGGATAGCGGATTTCCCGCAGCCTATGCTATAAAAATATGAGCTGCCTGCGCAGGTAATTTCTGCGTTGCAGGCCTATTTCTTATAAATTTCGGCAGGCCAGGCGATGGCAGTGACCGCGCGCACATGCTCGCGCAACCAGCAGTGCACCGGGTCGCCGTGCATGCGCGGGTGCCAGTTGAGGGCAATGTCCACGCCCTGGGTCTGCACCGGCAGCGCAAAAATGAAAAACTGGCCGGCCCCGGCGTTCCACAGCGCAAAGGGCTCCGGCATCACGGCTATGCAGTCCGAGGCCTGCACCATGGCCAACGCCGTCTGAAAACCCGGCACCACCGCCACCACCTGGCGTTGCGCTCCCACGGCCTGCAGAGCCTCGTCGATGGAGCCGTGGGCGCGCCCGCGCCGCGACGGCGTCACATGCGGCCAGCGGGTGAAGGCTGCCACATCCACTTCGACCAGCTGCTGCAACGCATGCCCGGCCCGCACCACGCCGACAAAGCCGACCCGCATCAGCAGCTGGCTTTTGATTTCCGGCGCGGGCGCATGCAGCACGCCCAGGTCCAGATCGATCTCGCCGCTGCGCAGCTGCTCCATATGCGTATCGGTGCGGGGCACGAAGCGCAGGCGCACACCGGGCGCCTCGGCGAGGGTGCGCGCCAGCAGCCGGGGTGCCCAGGCGCCGATGAAGCCGTCGTTGGCGCGCAGCGTCAGCGTGCGTTCCAGGCGGCTGAAGTCCACCACCGGCGGAGCCAGAATGCCGCGCACATCTTCCATCGCGGCCTGTACCCGTTCCCGCAGGTCCAATGCCCTGGCCGTGGGTACCAGGCGGCGGCCGGCCAGCACAAACAGCGGGTCGCCAAGGGCATGGCGCAAATGCGCCAGGCGCCGGCTCATGGCAGGCGCGCTGAGGTGCAGCTTCTTGGCCGCGCCGGCCACACTGCCTTCGCTGAGCAAGGCGTCCAGATCGATCAGATGGTTCAGGTCCATGGTGCGGTGATTCTCCCGCATGCATGCACAGCTTGCATGGATATAGATCGAATGTTGCACTTTATTGATGCATCGAAACACTGAAAAATAGACCCAACTTGATACCCACAAGGTAACCGTATGTCTACATCCTCTTCCGCTCCCGCCTCTTTCAGCAGCTTCCAGGGCGCCGCACTTGCGCCGCTGGCGGCCGTGTTGCTGTGGACCGGCAACACCATCGTCACCAAGGCAGCGGCTGCGGTGATTGCGCCGGCATCCATCGCCCTGTACCGCTGGTTGCTGGCATTTTTGATACTGACACCGTTTCTCGGGCGCGCCGCCTGGCAGCACCGCGCCGCCATCCTGCAGCACCTGCCCAAGCTGGCTGTACTGGGCGGCCTGGGCATGGCCACCTACCAAAGCCTGGCCTACGAAGCCGCCAGAACCACCACCGCGGTGAATATGGGCGCCATCGTGGCCTGCATGCCACTGCTGTCGGCGCTGTTGGCAAGCGCCATGGCGGGGGAAGATCTTTCCGCCCGCAAGCTGGTGGGCATAACCGTTTCCCTGCTGGGCCTGCTGGTGCTGACCACGCACGGCGCGCCGTGGGCCTTGCTACAGGGCTCGGTGCAGGTGGGCGATGTGTGGATGCTGCTGGCCGTATCGTCAAATGCGTTGTACGGCGTGCTGCTGAAACGCTGGAACCTGCCGCTTTCGACCTGGCAGCAGCTGTATGCGCAGATTGCCATGGGCATCTTATGCCTGCTGCCGTTCTGGCTGGGCAGCAGCATATCGCCCATCACCGCAGCAAATGCGCCGCTGGTGCTGTACGCAGCCATTCCGGCCTCCATAGGCGCACCGTTTTTCTGGATGACTGGCATCAAGTTCTGGGGTGCGGCCCGCGCCACTCTGACCATGAACCTGCTGCCGGTGCTGGTGGCGTTGGCGGCTTGGGCGCTGCTGGGTGAAGAGCTGCACACCTACCACGCCGTGGGAGGCCTGGTGGCGTTGGCGGGTGTGGCCTGGGGGCTGAGCAAGCCCAAGAGCCTGTCTACGATTTAAGGACGACGCGGCGGCAGAGGGATGAATTCCGTATCGCCCGGCACCTGGCCCATGCGCTGCGCTTCCCAGTCGTCCTGGGCCTGCAAAATGCGCTCCTTGCGGCTGGAGACAAAGTTCCAGCTGATGAAGCGGTGGCCGTCCAGCGCATCACCGCCTAGCACTACCAGGCGCGCGGCTGCCGTGCTGCGGATGGTGGTAGTCACGCCGGGGGCCAGCAGCGCCAAGGTGTGTGATGGCAGCACGGTGCCATCCACCTCCAGCTCGGCATCCACGCAGTACAGCGCCAGTTCCTGCTCCAGCGGCGGCAATTCAAAACTACCGCCAGCGGACAACGCAATATCCAGGTACAGGGTGGAGGCGAATGTGGGCACGGGCGAACGCAGACCCCAGGCCTGGCCCACCAGCACACGTATATCGGCGTCGCCCAGCGTAAGTTCGGGAATATCGACCGCCGCCGTGTGGCTGAAGCTGGGCTCCACCTCTTCAAACGCCTGGGGCAAGGCGGCCCACAGCTGCAGGCCGTGGTTGACGTAGGTGGACTCGGCCAGGGCCGGCGGCGGGCGCTCGGAATGTACGATGCCACGCCCGGCGGTCATCCAGTTGATGGCGCCCGGCTCGATCTGCTGGACCACGCCCAGGCTGTCGCGGTGCAGCATCGCGCCTTCGAATAAGTAGGTCACCGTGGCTAGGCCAATGTGCGGATGCGGACGCACCGCATGGCCGCCACCAGGCGGAATGGTGACCGGACCGAAATGGTCAAAAAACAGGAATGGACCGACCGACTGGCGCTGCGCCGATGGCAGCAAGCGGCGCACCATGAAGCCACCGCCCAAATCCTTGGTGTAGCCTGTTAATTGATGTTCGATGCTCATGGGTCGGCTCCTGATGTTCTGGTGAACAAGTGAAAACGCCAGGCCGAATGGCCTGGCGTTCGAGTTTTACCAAGCCTGCAGTTTATGCCTTGAACTTGGCGGTGATGTCAGCTACGCGCTTGCCGTAGTTCTTGGCGGTGTCCAGGTCGCCCTGCGACATTTCTGCGGGGCTGGAATCCGAGGGCGACTGCACCAGCACGCCCACCGAACCACCAATGTTATTCAGGTCATTGCGGGTAGCGGCCTTGGTGTTGCTGGGCATTTGGCCCAGGCTGACCCAGATGCCACCTTGTTGCGATGCCAGGGTTTGCAGATAGATCAGGGTGACTTGCTTGTCACCGCTGAAGCTGGCGCTGTTGGTGAAGCCGCCAAACACTTTGTCTTTCCAGGCGCTGGTGAACCAGGCTTTGCTGGAGGCATCGGCAAACTTCTTGAACTGCCAGCTCGGGCCACCCATGTAGGTGGGCGTGCCGAAGATGATGGCGTCTGCTGCGCCGATCATGGCCCAGCCCGCTTCGGACACATTGCCCTCAGCATCGATAGCGATCAGCTCGGCATTCGCGCCTTCGGCCACAGCCTGGGCAACGCGTTGGGTGTGGCCATAGCCAGAGTGGTAGACAACAACAGTCTTAGTCATACAAGTTTCTTTCTTGAAAAGTTAAACACAGGGCACACGAGAAATACTGTAACGGAGCTCAATTACCGCTGCGGGCATCCAGGCTCCAAGCGCCAGGACCCCAGGCGGCCAGGGTCAGCAGGCCCCCCACCACGGCGATGTTCTTGATGAACAGCAGCTGGGTCACCATCGCGGCTTCGGCCGGCACGGCCCAAAACGCGTGGAAGAAGAAGCTGGCCACCAGGGTGAAAACCGACAAGGCCAGTGCCGCCCAGCGGGTACCCAGGCCAAAGACCAAGGCCAAGCCACCACCCACTTCAAACAGGATGGCGAACAGCGCGCTCAACGTAGGAAACGGCATGTTCACCGAGCTGATATAGCCCACAGTGCCCGCAAAGCCGGTGATCTTGCCAATGCCGGCCGGCAGAAACAGGACGGCCAGCAACAGACGGCCAATAAAGCTCAGAGGATTTTGCAAAGTTTTGAACATGGTGTTTTCTTTCAATAAACAGATTTAAAAATTCAGGCAGCCAGGTCAAAAACCAGTACTTCGGCCTGCTTGCCATGGGTGAGCGTCAACAAGGATTCGCTCTCGATCAGTGCCGCGTCGCCGGTGACCAGCGGCTTGCCGTTGACCTCCAGCGCACCGCGCACCAAATGCACATAACTCTTGCGCGCCGGGTCCAGCGCCAGGGTCGCAGATTCATCGCCATCGAACAAGCCCGCATACACCGCCGCATCGGCATGGATGGTCACAGAGCTGTTGGCGCCGTCAGGCGATGCCACGAGGCGCAAAACGCCGCGCTTTTCGCAGTCCGCAAAGGTCTTTTGCTCGTAGCTGGGCTGGATGCCGGTCACGTTGGGGGTGATCCATATCTGCAGGAAAAGCGTGCACGCATCCGGCGCATGGTTGAACTCGCTGTGCTGCACGCCACGGCCCGCACTCATGCGCTGCACGTCGCCGGGCGGAATGCCTTTGACGTTGCCCATGGTGTCCCGGTGGGCCAGCTCGCCCTGCAGCACATAGCTGATGATTTCCATATCACGGTGACCATGGGTGCCAAAGCCCGAACCCGGCGTGATGGTGTCTTCGTTGATGACGCGCAAATTGCCCCAGCCCATGTGTTCCGGGTCGTAATAGCCGGCAAACGAGAAGCTGTGGTGGGACTTCAACCAGCCATGGTCTGCATGGCCACGGTCTTGTGATTTGCGAATCGTGAGCACTTTCATCTCCTGATAGTGGGATTCGGCTGTCGAATCCATGGACTGAACTTTAGGCCCGAGCACCCTTCTGGCCGTCCACATCGTTTGATGGCATCATTCGAAAAATTTCAATGAAAAATAACGAACCATGCAAAACGCACGCGATGTACTGACGCCCGAAGCCTTGTCCATGCTGGTCACCATCCAGGCCCAGGGCAGCTTCGCGGCGGCGGCGCGCAGCCTGGGCATGGTGCCCAGCGCTCTGACCTACCGGGTACGGCAGATCGAAGACGCGCTAGACGTACTGCTGTTCGACCGCAGCTCGCGCCAGGCCAAGCTCACCGTCGCCGGGGCCGAGCTGTTGCGCGAAGGCCAGCGCCTGCTGGAGGATATTTCGGCGGTGGCCAACCGCGTCAAACGCGTGGCCACCGGCTGGGAGCCGCAGCTGACCATTGCGGTGGACAGCGTAATCTCGCGCAGCACCGTGCTGGAGCTGTGTGAAGCCTTCTTTGCCCTGAACCCACCCACCCGGCTGAAGATCCGCGAAGAAGTGCTGTACGGCACGCTGGAAGCTCTGGTCTCAGGCATTGCAGACCTGTCCATCGGCGTGGCGATGGAAACCAACACCAACTCCAACATCCTGGGCGAACGCCTGGGGGAAATGCGCTTCATCTACGCCGTAGCGCCGCACCACCCACTGGCCAACGCGCCCGAGCCCCTCAGCGACGTGCTGATACAGCAGCACCGCGCCGTGGCCGTGGCCGACTCCGCCCAGCGCGGCAACGCCCTCACCTTTGGCCTGCTGGGCGGGCAGGACGTATTCACCGTACCCAGCATGCGTGCCAAGCTGGATGCCCATTTACGCGGCTTGGGCGGTGGCTTTCTACCCGAAAGCCTGGCCCGCCCGTACCTGGAAACCGGGCGTCTGGTGAGCCGTGAGGTGGAACGCGCCAGCCGCGTCATCCACATCAGCTATGCCTGGCGTGCCGACACCGGTGGCACCCAAGGACGCGCCCTGCAATGGTGGCTGCAGCAGCTGAAAAGTCCGGCCACGCGCAAGGCCCTGCTGGACCGCCAGGCCAGCAATTGAGCAGTTCCACAGACCGCCTGCGCAACAGTTGTACAGTGGGGTTGGTTGACTGCGAATGCGTGCGTACGTTCTAACATCCACTCCAAGAAGAAAGCCAACATGATTAAGACCAGCTCTCCCTTTATTCCGCGCCAGATCGCCGTTGTGGGTGCAGGCATAGCCGGTATCACTTGCGCCAGAACCCTGATGCAGGCTGGCCACAACGTCACCCTGTTTGATAAAAGCCGTGGCGTGGGCGGGCGCATGTCCACCCGCAGCAGCAGCTTCGGCACCTTCGACCACGGCACCCAGTATTTCACCGTGCGCGACCCACGTTTTGCCCTGGCGCTGGAGACCGCCAAAGGCATTTGCCGCCCCTGGAGCGCCAGCTCGGTACGGGTGCTGGACACCTTTGGCCGCGTCGCTGCTGCCGCCCTTCCATCGCGTGACCCGCATTGGGTTCCCACACCGGGCATGAATGCCCTGGCCAAGCACTGGGCCAAGCCTTTGCTGGACGACCAGCGCCTGGAGTTGGAAACCCAGGTCACCCGCATCGAACGTGATCCGTTGAACAAAAAGCAATGGCAGCTGCGCACCACCGGCATGCCAGGATCGCCCGAAGCCCAGCACGTGTTCTCCGGCTTCGATGCGGTCGTGCTGGCCATGCCACACCCACAAACTGAAGATCTGCTGCAAAAATCTGCCCAGGCCGCACGCCTGGTGCGCGACATACGCCGCGTGCAGGTCGCACCCTGCTGGACTCTGATGTTGGCTTTCCCCCAAGCCGTACAGCCCACCATGGCGCACCTGGGCCCGCAGTGGAATGCCGCCCGTAGCAACCACCACCGTATTGCCTGGCTGGCACGCGAGTCCAGCAAACCCGGACGTGGCGGCGTGGAGCGCTGGACAGTGCAGGCCAGCGCTGCGTGGTCGCTTGAACACCTGGAAGACGACAGCGCCCGCGTGCAGGCCAAGCTGCTGAAAGCCTTCACCGAGGTCACTGGCATCCGCGCCGAGCCCAACTTCTCCGCGGTACACCGCTGGCGTTATGCGCAAACCGTGCAACCCCTGGGCCAAAGCCATCTGTGGGATGACAAGTCCGACATTGGTGCCTGCGGCGACTGGTGCATTGGCCACCGGGTGGAGGACGCGTTCATCTCCGGCCTGGAAATGGCGCTCGCTATTGCTTAACCAGTCGCTTGACGGATAGCTTGCCGACCTACACCGGGCGCTTCGCGCCCTCGCCTACCGGCCTGTTGCACGCGGGCTCGCTGGTGGCCGCACTGGCCAGTTGGCTGGACGCCAGGGCACATGGCGGTACCTGGCTGGTGCGCATAGAAGACGTGGACACGCCGCGCTGCATCCCCGGCGCCAGCGCGCTGATACTGCAGCAGCTGGCTGCCTGCGGCCTGGTGCCAGACGCCCCACCAGTCACCCAATCCACACGCGGCGCGCTGTACCAGCAGGCTTTGGACGCGCTGGTGCACAGCGGCTGGGCCTACCCCTGCGCCTGTTCCCGCAAGGACATAGAAGCGGCCTGCGCCGCACACGGCCAGCCGCGCCAGCGCCATGCCGAGCTGGTCTACCCCGGCACCTGCCGCACAGGCCTGCAGGGCCGGCCCGCCCGGGCCTGGCGTATGCGTACCGATGCATTTAAAGAAAAGAACCCTCTAGCGCAGGAAATACCTGCGCTAGCCGCTACGAATACCATAGCAAACACCAGCCTAGCCTGGCACGATAGGCGCTTGGGTCTACAGGAGCAAAACCTGGCCACCGAGGTAGGCGACTTCGTCTTGCGCCGTGCCGACGGGCTGTGGGCCTACCAGTTGGCCGTGGTGGTGGACGACGCCGCCCAAGGCATTAGCCATGTGGTGCGCGGCCAGGACTTGGCCGACAACACGCCGCGCCAGATCCATCTGCAACAGGCCCTGGGCCTGCCCACGCCGCAGTACCTGCACACAAAGCTCGTGTGCGGCCCAAATGGCGAAAAGTTGTCCAAGCAAAACGGCGCCCAGCCGCTGGACCTGACCGCACCGCTGGCCGCCTTGCAGGCAGCAGCCCAGGTACTGGGCCTGCCGGCCGTAGGCAGCGGCTGTGCCGATGCACTGGCGGCCTGGGTGGAGGGCTGGCGCGCTCTCTACAATCCCACCCTGTGAACGACGCAACAAACCCTATCCCCCCCGCAGACGCAGGCCGCCCGGCCGTGCCCCATCCCAAGACCATCAAGAGTTTTGTGCTCCGCGCCGGTCGCACGACCACCGGGCAGACCAAGGCCTTCGAAACCCTGGGCCCGCAATTCCTGCTGCCCTACCGCGCCGCACCACTGGACCTGGACGCCACCTTTGGCCGCAGTGCCCCGCACATCCTGGAAATCGGCTTTGGCATGGGCGAAGCCACGGCCCACATCGCCGGCGTGCTGCCAGAGAAGGACTTTCTGTGCTGCGAAGTGCACCAGCCCGGCGTAGGCGCGCTACTGAAACGCATTGGCGAACAATCCATACCGAATATCCGCATCGTCTCGCACGACGCCGTGGACGTCATCGACCACATGCTGCCACTGGCCAGCCTGGACGGCATCCACGTATTCTTCCCCGACCCTTGGCACAAGAAGAAGCACAACAAGCGCCGCCTGCTGCAGGCGCCGCTGGTGGCCAAGCTGGCCGCACGCCTGAAGCCCGGCGGCTATCTGCACTGCGCCACCGACTGGCAAAACTACGCCGAGCAAATGCTGGAAGTACTGGGAGCCGAGCCGCTGCTGCGCAACACGGCCGCCGACTACGCCCCCAAACCCGACTACCGACCGCTCACCAAGTTCGAGAACCGCGGCATCAAGCTGGGCCATGGCGTGTGGGACCTGGTGTTCCAACGGGTTTGATACCTGCCCACCTCCCCACCCGGGACGGCGTAGGCCCCAGCTGCGTGGGGCTGCCCGGCGGAGACTGGCTCCGCACTATCGATTTCCTGGCGGATAGATTCCCCACGGTACAGCCCGAAGTGTGGCTGCAGCGCATGCAAGACGGCCTGGTGCTGGACGAACAGGCCCAGCCGGTGTTGCCCGACGCAGCCTACCGCCCGTATACCCGTCTGTACTACTACCGCCACCTGGCGGAAGAGCCCCGCATTCCTTTTGAGTACACGTTGCTGTTCCAGGACGCGCATCTGGTTGCCGTAGACAAACCACATTTTTTGCCCACGGTACCGGGTGGACGCTATGTGCAGGAAACCGTGCTGGTGCGCCTCAAGCAGGCGCTAGGCCTGGACAGCCTGGCACCTCTGCACCGGCTGGACCGGGAAACCGCCGGCGTCACCCTGTTTTGCATCCACCCGGCTGAGCGCGATGCCTACCACGCGCTATTCCGGCAGCACCAGGTGCATAAAACCTACGAGGCCGTCGCCCCCTGGCGCGCAGAACTGCCTGCCGTGCGGCGTAGCCGTATCGTGCAAGGTGAACCCTTTTTTCGCTACTGCGAAGTGCCCGGCGAAGCCAATGCGGAAACCCACATTGCCCTGCTGGAGGCCACGGGCGAATGGGCCCGCTACCAGCTCAGCCCTACGACCGGGCGCACCCATCAGTTGCGCATCCATATGGCGGCCTTGGGCGTTCCCATTCGCAATGACCACTGGTACCCTGAGCTGGTTCCGGTGGCCGACGGCGATTTCAGCACGCCGCTGCAGTTGCTGGCGCGCTGCATTGCCTTCACCGACCCCATTACCGGGCAGGCGCGGCAATTCAGCAGCAGCCGAGAACTTAAAGTTTAGGCGCCCAGACAACCGGTGTGCCTGCGGGCTCGTTGGGCAGCAACACCGTGCTGGCCATGGGCACGGCAGCATCGGCCGCACCGGGCGCGGAATGGGCCGCCGTTGCAGGCAGGCTCTCATCGACATAGGCAACACCCGAGTCAGGGGTCAACAAAATGCCCACAGCCACCAACGCAACGGAAAACAGCAGCCAGACGAGCAACGACCACCAGGGGCCGTTCTTTGCACGGATACGGGGCATGGGTTTGGGACGAACCGTTGTGGTGCGCATGTTCACTCCTGTCAACCAATATGCTGCAAGGAAACCATGCCGTCCTGCCGGGCATCCGATTCATGGCAAAAAGCCAATGCATCGCCCCGGGCCTGCGCGGCCAATTTGCCGTATACCGTCTTCACGTGGCACAAAAGGGTTTGCGACGGGCAACCGGCCAATTCACTGATCTGCTCCAGCGACATCCCACGTGCAACCCAACGCAGAATATCTGCCTCGCGCTCAGACAGCGGGTGGATGGAGTCCGCCAGAGACATGGACCAGGCAGACACGCTGCTCACCCCTGCGCGCAGACGAAACCGACCAAGCACACGCCGTGCCATACCTGGGCTGATTGCCGCACCGCCGCCACACAAAGTATGGATACAGCTACCCAGATCATCTTCTGCGGCATCCTTGAAGAAATAGCCACTGGCACCGGCTTCGATACAGGCCAACACCTGCTCATCGTTGCCGAATTGGGTGAGTACCAGTACCTCGGTGGCGGGGTGGTGCCACGCCATATGGCGGATAACGTCCACCGCTGGCATATCGGTCAAGGCCAGGTCCAGCAACAAGACATCGGGCATGCTTTGCTCAACCACCACCGTTGCGGCAGTGCCGGTGGATACAGCAGCGGCCAGGCTCAGCGCCTGGTCCTGCTCGATAGCGGCCGCGAACTTGAGCAATACCTCAGGGTTGCTTTCGGCAATCAAAACACTGATCGGTTTTTTGGCAAACATAAATAGACTCCCTAAGCCCGAGATCGATGGAAACGTAAACCGCCAACGTTGTTCAAATGGGCTGAATGGCCGTGTTGTGGCCGTAGATGCAAGCCGTTTACAAGGCCTGTGATGCGATCCATCTTAGGTAGGCTGAGCATGCTTCGCATCCCTAATATTGACGAAAAACAGCTGCCGTAACACCCTCGTGCACAGGGGCCTTCCGCGCTGCGCCGCCGGTGCCTGCATCCTGTGGCAGACTCGCCGTTTGTGCGGATGCGGCGGTGCTCCAGCCCATGGCTACCAACGCAGTGCGCATGCCGGCAGGCTCGGCCAGATGTGGCAACCAGCGCGCCGCCGCAGTGGCAAACAGCACGCAGACCAGAATCCACACCAGGCCAGGACGGTCAAAGTAATGGGGGGCGGGATGTGGATCGGCTTGAAACTGTGAAGAATCACCGAAAGTTTCTGGAAATCCACTGTCACGAGTTGTAAATGGTTCGGGGGTCATGCGTTTTGTCCTTGACAATCAGGCAACATGTCGCTGCCGTGACAGGGGTGGACTGTCCTCCGAACCGGTTTGTACGTCCTTGATCTGCCTGAAACCGATCTGAAAACTTCTGAAACCCGGCCCATCCGCGATTTCCCGGCGCCCCCGCCTCCGTGGCAGCAGGGTGCCATCCAGAGACCTATTTTTTGTATGCAGGTACTTAGTTGTTGAATAGCTACCGTTTTGGCCGCTTCGAGGTCCGGCCATCCCAGCGCATGGTTCTTGTAGACGGCACGGCCACCAACCCGGGAGCGCGTGCCTTTGACGTGTTAATGGCCCTGGTAGAGCACCGCGACCGGGTCGTCACCAAGGACGAACTGCTGGACATGGCCTGGCCCGGGCTGGTGGTAGAAGAAAACAATCTGCAAGCCCAGGTTTCCACGCTGCGCAAGCTGTTGGGCCCACAGGCCATCGTCACCATTCCGGGGCGCGGCTACCGCTTTGCCCTGGAGGCCAGCGGTGCGCCCAGCACGCCGATACCCCCTGCACCGCCGCCCATGAGCAATAGCGCCGCCGAAGCGCCTGCGGTCACCCACCTCCCCTCGGTGCTGACACCGCTGATCGGTCGCGCCTCCGACGTGTCGAATCTGGGCAGTTTGCTGACCCAGCACCGCCTGCTGACCATCGTGGGCGCGGGCGGC
Organism: Rhodoferax sp. GW821-FHT02C08; assembly: GCF_059421805.1. Classification (NCBI taxonomy): domain Bacteria; kingdom Pseudomonadati; phylum Pseudomonadota; class Betaproteobacteria; order Burkholderiales; family Comamonadaceae; genus Rhodoferax; species Rhodoferax sp. GW821-FHT02C08. Next base: position 202,725 of record NZ_JBWKVR010000004.1, on the reverse strand, counting down.
ATAGGCAAGTCGCTGCTGGCGCAGTGGCTGCTGCACGAGCGGCGCAGTGCCCACCAGCATGGCGTGGCCTGGGTTGATCTGGCGCCGCAAACCGCACCCGAATTCGTCGCCAGCACCGTTGCCGGCGCGCTGGGGCTGCAGTCGGGCCACGGTGACCCGCTCAAAGGCTTGATGGAGGCGGTACGCCCGCTGTCCATGCTGATTGCCATCGACAACGCCGAGCATTTGCTGGATGAAGTCGCCCGCATACTGCAGGCCCTGCACCAGGCAGCGCCCCAGCTCAAGGTGCTGGTCACCAGCCAGGCACCGCTCAAGCTGGCCGATGAATGGGTTTACCGGCTGGATGCGCTTGCCCTGCCCGACCGCCTGACTGCTCTGGAAGAGGCCCGCGAATACGGCGCCGTGGCCCTGTTTGCGCAGCGCGCACAGGCGGCGGACCGGCGTTTCACTCTGGGCCCCGAAAACCTGGACACGGTGGTGGAGATATGCCGGCGCCTGGACGGCTTGCCGCTGGCTATCGAGCTGGCAGCGGCCCGCGTGCCCCTGCTGGGCCTGGCGCCCCTGGCCAACTCCCTGAACCAGCGCCTGCGCCTACTCAATGGCGGCAGCCGGCGTGCTCCGGCGCGGCAAAAAACCCTGCGCGCGGCGCTGGAATGGAGCTACAGCCTGCTCGATGGTGTGGAGCAAACCGTGTTCCGCCGGCTAGGCGTCTTCGTTGGTGGTTTTTCGCTGGAAATGGCCAAACAGGTGGTGGCCGACGACAACCTGGACGAATGGTCTGTCGTGGACGTGCTGGGCGCGCTGGTGGACCGCTCTCTGGTAATTGCAGAGCGCACCAACCACGACGAACAGGTGCCGCGCTACCACCTGCTGGACACGCCGCGCAGCTTTGCTCTGGAGCAGCTGGGCGCCGCCAGCGAAGAGCCTGCCTTGCGTCAACGCCATGCCCTGGCCATGCGCCATCTGTTCGAGCAGGCCGACATTGACTTCTTCAGCGGCAAGCAGCGCATAGACGACTGGTATGCCGCGCTGGCACCCGACCTGGGCAATGGCCGCGAGGCGCTGAATTGGGCCATCCACAACGACCCGCAAAGCGCCGTGGCCATCGCCCCGGGCCTAGCCGAGGCGCTCAGCAGCGACCGCCGCCGGGAACGCCGCTACGTCTGGGAAGCCACTGCACCCCTGGTCACCGACAAGCTGCCCACCGGCCTGCAGGCCCGCTGGTCCAGCCGTGCAGCCTATTTCTGGGCCTACCGGCAACCCGCCCTGGGTTGCCGCCTGGCGCGCCGCGCCTGTACTTTGTACCGCGCCCAACCCGGCGAAAAGCGCAACCTGTACCACGCGCTGGCCGCACTGGTCTATGCACTCACCTACGGCCCGGAGCAGCGCCAGGAACAGCGCGAAGTGCTGTCAGAGATGTGGGCCATTGAAGACCCCACCTGGCCGCCCATCGTGCGCAGCTACGGCCTGTTTGCTTCACTAACCTGCAATTTCGTTTCCGGTGCGTTTGACCAGGCCATCGAGCAGTTGCTGCAAAAAGCCACACTGGACGCACTGGCCGGCTATTCCGAGGCACTGCTGCGCGGCGAGGACATCATCGCCTACATGGAGCTGGCCGCCGGCCGCGTGGATGCCTCCATCACCCGCTACCTGGCGCTGCAACAGCGCCTGGCCAACACCCGGCACATGGCCACCCTGTTGCTGGTGCAGTTGCACCTCACTGGGGCCTGGCTGGCCAAGGGCGATACGGCCCAGGCCCGCGCGCTAGCGCAGGCCTGCTGGCCACAAGTGCTGCACTTTGATGCCCAGGTGTATGCCGCCGACAACCTGGCTCTGCTGGCGGCACTGGAAAACCGCCCACAGACCGCCGTCTGTCTGCTGGGCTATGCCGACAAGGTGCATGCCGCACACGGCAAGTCACGCGAAGTGAACGAAGCCCGCTGCGCCGAATGCGCCGAACACATGGCCCGCCAGCTACTGGACGCCACCCAGTTCGACCGGCTCAAAACCCTGGGCGCGGGCCTGCGCCACGAAGACGTGGAAGCACTGGCCTTCGGCCTGGACGATCAGACTCTTTGACGCGCAGACCCAAGACCGCCAGCCTGCTGCAACTAAAGCAAGAAAAAACCACTCTGACGCAGACGAAACCTGCACCAGCAGCTACGCTTTTGATAGTAAATCAGCTTGCGGGACATCTGCTGGCCCCGTAACATCGTGTTGACAGTTTTGTGTAAGCCCATGCCCCTAAAACGGCACTAGCGTCTGGTCCGGCTCTGCCGGGGCCAAACAAGCACGACAACAACTATCTACGAGACAAAAAACCATGCTTTTCCAAGCCGTTCTTTCCCCGGGTGTACAGCTGATGCGTCGCCTGCCATTGCTGGGCAAGGTATTGCTGCTGGCCGCGGTGCTACTGGCCCTGCCGGTCGGCGTTACGCTGAATGCATTCCTGGGTTCGGCCTCCAGCGCCATGCCCTGGCTGTGCGCGTCCGGACTGCTGGTATCGGCCTATGCACTGCTATGTTTTCACCACAGCTTGGCGCAAGACCTGCAGCAGGTACAGCAGGCCATGGCCCAGTTGGTCAAGGGTGACTTGCGCCTGAAGCTGCAAGTACGTGGCAGCGACGAACTGGCCGCGCTGGCCAACGCCACGCAGCAAATTGGCTCTACGGTATCGGCCATGGTCGCCAATGTGCGCAGCAACGCGGCTTTCGTCGCCTATGCGGGCAAAAGCCTGGCCAGCGGCAACCGCGACCTGTCCGACCGCACCGAGCAGCAGGCGGCCAACCTGGAGCAAACCGCTGCCAGCGTGGAGCAACTCTCCAGCACCGTGCAGACCACCGCACACACGGCCAGCGAGGCCAATACCCAGGCCGCCAGCGTGCGCGACGCGGCCGACCAGGGCAGCAGCACCATGGCCGATGCCATCGCTTCGGTAGAGGCCATACAAGGCAGCGCCCAGCGCATGGACGAGATCGTGGGTGTGATTGACGGCCTGGCCTTCCAGACGAATATCCTGGCCCTGAACGCCGCCGTGGAAGCCGCCCGCGCGGGTGAATCCGGCCGGGGTTTTGCCGTGGTGGCCAGCGAGGTGCGTTCACTGGCCCAGCGTTCGGCCGGCGCAGCCAAGGAGATCCGCCTGCTCATCGGCACCTCCAGCAGCCAGGTGGCCACCAGCGTGCAAAAAATCCGCAGTGCGGGCAGCACACTGAACAAGGTGGTGTCCGGCATCCGCGACGTAGCCAGCAATATGGCGCACATCTCTGTTTCCAGCGCCGAACAAAGCACCGGCCTGAGCGAGATCACCAGCGCCGTGCGCCAGCTGGACGAAATCACCCAGCAAAACGCGCACATGGTGGAGCACGCCGTCACCCAGGCGTCCACACTGGAAAGTCGCGCCTCCACCCTGGTGGAAGCCGTGGCACTGTTCAAGCTGCAGCAGGGCTCGGCCGAAGAAGCCATGGCCCTGGTCGAGCGGGCCGTGGCGCACCGGCACCGCAGTGGTTCTACCGATGGATTTCTGCGCGACCTGACCCAACCTGCCCAGGGTTTCCATGACCGGGACATGTACGTCTTCGCACTGGACCGCAGCGGCAACTACCGCGCCTTTGGCGGCAACCCTGCCAAGGTCGGCACGCGGGTCCAGGACATTGCTGGCATCGACGGCGCCGGCCTGCTGCACGCCATCTACGCCCAGGCAGAACGCGAGCCCGGCTGGGTGGAATACAACATCACCAACCCCAGTACCGGGCGGGTTCAAACCAAGATGTCCTTCGTCCAGCTGGTCGATGACTTGGCCGTGGGCTGCGGGGTCTACAAGAACCTGGTTGTTGCCTGACAAACCACCAACAGCCCCACAGGCCTCCAGCGCAGGTAGAACCTGCGCAACACGCTGCTTATTTGATAGCAACAGCACCCAGGGTCTGGCGTAGTTCTTCGCGTACGCTGGCATAGGCCTGTTCCCGAGCCGCGGGGTTGCGGCCCGCATGCACACCCTGGCCAGGGCGCACGCCATTGGGCACATTGCGCAGTAGGCGTACGCCGCCTGTGGGGTTGTCAAACTCGTGGTAACTGCCGGGGTACACATGCAGCTCGGCCCCCACCGCCTGCCCCAGCGCGATGCACGGCGCTGCAGGTGTCCAGTCGTCGCTCTCACCCAGCAGCAACATCAAGCGGGTGTTTGGCTGGTAGCCGGCCTTGTTGGCGGCGGCGCAGCCTGGGTAAAAGGCAATCGCAGCTGCAAAGGTGTTGGGCTGTGCCGCCACCTCGGGCTGGCGGCGGTCGGTGGCAGCCAACACGGCGCTGCCGCCATGCGACCAGCCCAGGGCCGCAATGGCCTTGGGTCGGGCCCAGGGCTGGGCCGCAACCCAGGCCAGCGCGCCCAGAACATCGCTGCGCCGCTGGGTCTGTGTGATGTCGCGCTGGGCCATTTTCTGCTTGCACAGCGAATCCTCACCGCGCGATGTCAGGCTGTCGGGGAACAGCACGGCATAGCCCTGGCCCAGCAGCATATCGGCCATGGCCTGGTGCCGGGCATTCAGCTTGCCGCCCTTTGCATACAGGCCGCCACAGCCGTGTACGGCCACCACCGCAGGGCGGGTCGCAGGCCCCGGCGTGTCGGGCAGAAACAGCCAGGCACGCAAACGGGTTCCGTCCAGGCTGTTGAAATGAACTTCCTGCCCCGGGGCAGCGCTGACGGTCTGGGTGGCCGCACACAGAGATACTAAAAACAAGCGCTTCAGCGCCGATGAAATATGCATAAGTAGCTACGAATTAAATAGCAATAAAAAGAAGAAATGATGAACGCATGCCGGCGTCGCCGGCGCAGGCCCTATTTGGTGGCCTCGAGGTTCAGGCTGATAGGTACCGGATGGCCTGCCACCGCAATTGAGCGAGCAGACCAGTCAGGCAGATTATGAAAGGCATCACTGCCCGGTTGCCAAGCTTGCACCGAAGAAAATCCGGCCTGCAGCAAAACCTTGCGCAAGGACTGCTGGTTAAACGCCGTGAAATGGAAGTTGAACGGATAGTCCTGGCCCCCAAACAACGGCGGCAAAATAACTTCCATGTCCTGGCCGCTGCGCTGGTACATCTCCAGAATGCGGTCGAAGTCCGGCACCGAAATGCACAAGCGCCCGCCGGGCACCAGCACCCTGCACCACTCCTTAAAAATCCCCACGGTACGGTCGCGCGGGAAATGCTCGGCGGCATGGGAGCAATACACAAAGTCCACGCTGCCATCCTTGAAACGCCGCAGCCGTGTCAGGGACTGCACAAAATGCACATGCGGTCGGTCAATGCCATCAATGTTCACAAAGCCTGGATGATCGACAGGCCCGCAGCCCAGATGCAAACGCAGTACCCCGTCTTGGGGCAATGGCTTGGGAAACGCCCAACGGTGCAGGCGGCCACGCAGCGCCGACGCGTGAAATTTCCCCGTTTCTAACCAAGAAGGTACGAGCATCGGCGCATCATAGTCACGCCCTTTGTGACCTGGCTAGCTTCTATCTGTAACAACCAGTAGGCAGTCTGCTTCGGCCTACCGTGTTGGAAATACCCGGTTCCGACCAGCGGCCTTGGCCTGGTACAGCAGGGCATCGGCCCGCAGGATCAAGGCGCTGCCATCTTCCTCCGGCCGGGCCTGCACAGCACCGAAACTGGCGGTCATGGAAATGGACTGTCCGTCAAAATGCACGGGCTCGGACTCCAGCAAGTGGCGCAGGCGCTCGGCGGTATGCAAGGCGGCGGTCTCGTCGGTCTCGGGCAGCACAATCAGGAACTCTTCGCCGCCCAGGCGCACCACCCAATCCACCTGGCTGCGCGACACGCCGCGCAAGCGGTCTGCCGTGGCGCACAGCACGGCATCACCGCAGGCGTGGCCGAACCGGTCGTTGATCTGCTTGAAGTGGTCCAGGTCCATGCAGATCACCGAAAACGGCCGCCCATAGCGCCTTGCGCGCTCCAGCTCGCCGTGCATCCGCTCTTCCAGATGGCGGCGGTTGAAACAACCGGTCAGTGCGTCGGTAATGGACAGCTGGTGGTTGGCCTCCGCCAGGTCTTGCAACTGCTGGGTGCGCTCGGCCACCATCTGGTCCAGGTTGGCGATATGCTCGCGCAAACCGTTTTGCAGCTTGGAAAACCCATGGGCCACCAAGTCGATTTCGTCGATACGCGCACGCTGCGGTCGGTCCAGCGCCAGCGGCTCGACCAGGGTCTCGGGCGTCAGCTCGCGGGCAAACTGTGCCAGATGCTGCAAGGGCCGCTGCAACTCGCGGCGCAGCATATATGAAATCAAAGCACAAATCAGCACGGTGAACAGGCCATAGCCGGCCAGCACACTCAAGGCCGTACGCCGTACCTCGTTCACCACGAACTGGGGATTAGCCCACAGCCGCAGTTCGCCTATCACTTTGCCGCCCTGCGGCGCCGGAATGGGTATGCGCAAGCTGCCTGGCTCCGGACGAAGCTGCGCGTTGCCGGCTTCGAATTGCTGGCCGGTACCCACCATCAACAGCACATAGCCGACCTCCGGGCGATCGGCGATCACATCCACCTGCTGCTGTACGGCCTGAGGCTCGATATCCCATAGGCTGACAGACAACAAAGGCGCGCTGGTCTTGGCGACCTCATCCACCAGCTGCTGAAACTGCGCCTTGTGCTGCTGCAGCATCAGCCCCACCTGCACCACAAACACCGCCAGCATGCAACACAAGGCCAGACCCAGCGTGTTGCGGATCAGATGCCCTGCGAGGGACCGGAACGGTAGGTTCGGCATGGATGCAGTGTGCAATCAACGCAGTAATTGGGCAAATCCGAAACTGTATTGCGCCAGCTTGGGGTTCAGCGCCTTGCTGTAGCGGCGAAAGTCAATGCTGTTGTAACGCTGACCAAAACGCTCTTCAAATTTTTGTACCAAGGCGGGCGTGAACAGGACGAACATCGGGCGCTCCAGCTGCAACCCCTCGTCCGCAAAATCATGGCCATGCTGGTAGTCATACAGCATCACCAGCGCCCAGGCACCGGCCATGAAATGCCCACCGGCCAGGGCTGTCAGGCGGCCGGACTTGACGGCCCCCAGCGCCTCCTTCGAGGTATTCACACCGCTGAACCACATGCTTTGGCCCGGCTGCCCACCACGCTTTTCCAGCGTCTGCATGGCACCAAAAGCGATCTGGTCGCTGCCGGCCCACACCAGCCGGGCCGCTGGATGGCGCGCAAACAGCCAGTCGGCCTGCTCGGCGGCCTTGTCGCGCTTCCAGCTGGAATAGACCATCTGGTCCAGCACGGCGTCGTCCGCTTCTGATAGGGCCTGCAGCAGGCCCTGGTTACGCAATACCGAGCTGGGCGTGGACCGGTCGCCGGCCAGGGCCAGCACATGCAATTTACCGTCGGGGGCCTGGGCCTTGGCGGCACGCCCCTGCTCCAGCAAAGCCTTGGCCGTCAGGTAACCCGCATCCGCCGCGCGCGGCTCCAGCGAACCCAACCACTGCTTGAAGCGCTGGCGCGGCCCGCCCAACAGCGCTTCCTCGGCAGCAGACAGGCGGCTGAAGGCCATGAAGCACCGGATGCCGGAGCCGTCGAACACGCGCAGCAGCTCCGCCCCAGTGGCGTTGTCATTGGAAAACACCACATAGTCCGGCCGCTGGGCCGGGGGCCGCGCTACCAACGCACGCGCCTGCTCCAGCACGCGCAAATGGTCGCGCTCGGCGAACTGGACCTCCAGTTGCAGCCCCAGGCTGGTCGCAGCCTCCTGCATGGCCTGAGCCGCAGCCACCCAATAGGCTTCATCCGACTTGCCTGGATTGAGAAAAGCCACCGACATGGCGCCCGCAGGCCAAGCCATCAGCAAGGCCCAGCACAGGGCCAGGCGCCGGATCAGGGTGAGGCGCTGCACGATAGAACTCCTGGGATCAACACATCCCAGGACGGTACGGCGTTAAACCCGTTCGCGCACCCAGGCTTGTACCGATGCCAGCGCTGCTGGCAGCTTGGCCGGTTCGGTGCCGCCGGCCATGGCCATGTCGGGCTTGCCGCCGCCCTTGCCACCGAGCTGGCTGGCGACAAAGTTGGCCAGTGCGCCGGCCTGCACCTTGTCCACGCTGTCCTTGGTCACACCGACGGCGATCTGCACCTTGTCGCCATCCACAGCGGCCAGCACGATCACGGCGGTTTTCAGCTTGTCCTTGAGCTTGTCCATGGTCTCGCGCAGGGTCTTGGTGTCGGCGCCTTCGAGCTTGGCGGCCAGCAGCTTGATGCCATTGAGATCCACCGCGCTGTTAACCAGCTCGTCGCCCTGGCTGGAAGCCAGCTTGCCCTTGAGCTGGGCGACTTCTTTTTCCAGCGCCTTGATGTTCTCCAAGGCCAGCGTGACGCGGGCTTGCAGCTCGGCCGGCTGCACCTTGAAGCTACCTGCGGCTTGCGTCACGGTGCGCTCCAGGTCTTGCAGGTAGGCCAAGGCGCCCTCGCCGGTCACGGCTTCGATGCGGCGCACGCCAGCGGCCACGCCACCCTCGCCCACCACCTTGAACAGGCCGATGTCGCCGGTGCGCTGCACGTGGGTGCCGCCGCAGAGTTCCTGCGTGCTGCCGATGCTCAGCACGCGCACGATTTCGCCGTACTTTTCACCGAACAGCATCATCGCGCCGGTCTTTTGCGCCGATTCGATGTCCATCAGCTCGGCCTTGGTCGCGGCATTAGCCAGAATTTCAGCATTCACCAGCGCTTCGATCTGCAGGATTTGCGCGTCGGTCACAGGCGCATTGTGCGTGAAGTCGAAGCGGGTGCGCTCGGCATTCACCAGGCTGCCCTTTTGGTGCACATGCGTGCCCAGCACCTCGCGCAAGGCCTTGTGCATCAGGTGGGTGACCGAGTGGTTGCGCTGGGTGGCGGCGCGCAGCGCGGTGTTGACGCTGGCGGTCACCGTGTCGCCCACATTCAAGGTGCCGGATTCCAACGTGCCCTGGTGGCCGAACACATCGGTCTTGATCTTCTGGGTGTCGCCCACCGCGAAGCGGGCCGAGCCGCTGGTGATCAGACCCTCATCGCCGACCTGGCCGCCGCTCTCGGAGTAGAACGGTGTGGTGTCCAACACCACGGTGCCGGTTTGACCTACTTTTAGTGCTGCAACGCTGGAACCATCTGCGTAGAGGGCTACGATTTTTGCAGTAGCTTCGAGCTTCTCGTAACCCACAAAGGCGTTGTCTGCGCCGGTGTATTCCAGGCCCCGGTCCATCTTGAATTTGCCAGCGGCACGGCCCTTGGCTTTTTGCGCTTCCATCGCGGCGGTGAAGCCGGCTTCGTCCACCGACAGGCCGCGCTCGCGGCAGACGTCGGCCGACAAATCGAGCGGAAAACCGTAGGTATCGTGCAGCTTAAAGGCCACGTCGCCGGGCAGCACCTGCACGCCGCCTTCCAGGGCTGCATTGAGGATTTCCATGCCCATGGCCAGTGTCTCAAAGAAGCGCTCTTCCTCGGCCTTCAATACTTCGGCAATGCGCTCCTGCTGCGCCGCCATGGCCGGGTAGGCTGCGCCCATCAGTGCCACCAGGTCAGGCACCAGCTTGTGGAAGAACGGTTGGGTCTGGCCCAGCAGGTAGCCGTGGCGGATGGCGCGACGGATGATGCGGCGCTGCACATAGCCGCGGCCTTCGTTGCCCGGGATCACGCCGTCGCTGACCAGGAAGGAGGTGGCGCGGATGTGGTCGGCGATGACGCGCAGGCTCTTGTGGCCCAGGTCTTGTTCACCGGTTTCACGCGATGCGGCCTTGATCAGTGCATCAAAAATATCGATTTCGTAGTTGCTGTGCACGTGCTGCAGGATCGCAGCCAGGCGCTCCAGGCCCATGCCGGTATCGACGCAGGGGGCAGGAAGCGGCGTGACCGAGCCGTCTTCGGCCATGTTGAACTGCATGAACACGTTGTTCCAGATCTCGATGAAGCGGTCGCCGTCTTCACCGGGGCTGCCTGGGGGGCCGCCTTCGATGTGGTCACCGTGGTCGTAGAAAATTTCAGAGCACGGGCCGCAAGGGCCGGTGTCGGCCATCATCCAGAAGTTGTCGGACTTGTAGCGGCCGCCCTTGTTGTCACCGATGCGGATCACGCGCTCGGGCGGCAGACCGATTTCCTTGGTCCAGATGTCATAGGCTTCGTCGTCTTCTTCGTACACCGTGGCCAGCAGGCGGTCGGCGGGCAGCTTGTAGACCTTGGTCAGCAGCTCCCAGGCCCACTTTAGCGACTCGCGCTTGAAGTAGTCACCGAAACTCCAGTTGCCCAGCATTTCAAAGAAGGTGTGGTGGCGCGCGGTGTAGCCCACGTTTTCCAGATCGTTGTGTTTGCCACCGGCACGCAGGCAGGCCTGCACCGAGGCCGCACGCACATAGGGGCGCTTGTCGGTACCGAGAAACACATCCTTGAACTGCACCATGCCGGAGTTGGTGAACATCAGCGTCGGGTCGTTGCCCGGTACCAGCGAACTGCTGGGTACCACCGTGTGGCCCTTGGATGCAAAGAAGTCGAGGAAAGTCTTGCGGATATCGGCGACGGTGAAAACAGGCTGGGTCATGTCGGTAGTTCTTGGAGCGGTGGTCAATGGAGCCGCATATTATCGCCGCCCCCGGCAGGGAGTCCCCGCGCCGCGTTTTACAAATCCATGGTGGAGAAGCTGGGCAATCGCAAGCCCGTACTCCAAAATGGCGCATCCTCACTTTCCTTCCGCAGACAGGAACTCACACCATGGCTACACCGCGCTTTCCGACCCAGCTTTTGATCAACGGCGCCACCGTCACCGGCGAAGGCCGCGCCGAGAGCGTGCTCAACCCCGCCACCGGCGAAGTGCTGTGCGAAGTGCGTGAAGCCAGTGCCGACCAGCTGCGGCTGGCTGTGGATGCCGCCAGCAATGCCTTCCCCGCCTGGGCCGCACTGACGCCGCGCGACCGCAGTGGCTATCTGCTGCAGATCGCCGACGCCGTCGAGGCCCACGGCGATGAATTTGCCTCGCTGGAATCGCTGAACTGCGGCAAGCCGCTGAGCGCGGCGCGCAATGACGAGATTCCGGCCATCGCCGATGTGTTCCGCTTCTTCGCCGGCGCCCTGCGCAACCTGACCGGCGCACTCGGCGGCGAATACCTGGCAGGCCATACCAGCATGGTGCGGCGCGACCCACTCGGCGTGGTGGCATCCATCGCGCCCTGGAACTACCCGCTAATGATGGCCGCCTGGAAGCTCGGCCCGGCGATCGCCATGGGCAATACCGTGGTGCTCAAACCCTCGGAAAACACCCCGCTGACAACTTTGCGGCTGGGCGAAGTACTGGCCGCCATTTTGCCGCCGGGCGTGGTCAACATCGTCTGCGGCCGCGGCGATACCGTGGGCGCACCGCTGATCCGCGACCCGCGTATCCGCATGGCCTCGCTGACCGGCGATGTCTCCACCGGCAGCAAGATCATGGAAACCGCCGCCCGCGGGATCAAGCGCACGCATCTGGAGCTAGGCGGCAAGGCCCCGGTGATCGTGCTCGATGATGCCGACCTGCCCAGCGTCATCGAAGGCCTGCGCACCTTTGGTTACTACAACGCCGGCCAGGACTGCACGGCCGCCTGCCGCATCTACGCCGGCGAAAAAATTTATGACCGCCTGGTGGCAGATCTGAGCAGCGCCGTCTCCAGCATCAAGGTCGGTACGCAGCAAGAACCCGGCGTAGAAATGGGCCCGCTGATCTCGGCCCGCCAACGCGACCGCGTCGCCGGCTTTGTCGACCGCGCCGCGCAATTGCCGCACGTCGAAGTCACCACCGGCGGCGGCGCCTGGGGCAGCAAAGGCTTCTTTTACCAACCCACCGTGGTGGCCGGCGCACTGCAGGACGATGAAATCGTGCGCAGCGAAGTCTTTGGCCCAGTGGTGTCTGTCACCCGAGTGAAAGACGCCGAGCAGGCCATCGCCTGGGCCAATGATTCCGACTACGGCCTGTCCAGCTCGGTCTGGAGCCGCGATGTAGGTGTGGCGATGCAGGTGGCGTCACACCTGCAATACGGCTGCACCTGGGTCAACACCCATTTCATGCTGGTGTCGGAAATGCCGCACGGCGGCATGAAACACTCTGGCTACGGCAAGGACATGTCGGTCTACGCGCTGGAGGACTACAGCTGCGTGCGCCACGTGATGGTGAAGCACGCCGGCTAGGCTAGCGCCCTATAATCTTGTCATCTCAGCGGGTGTAGTTCAATGGTAGAACGCTAGCTTCCCAAGCTCGATACGTGGGTTCGATTCCCATCACCCGCTCCAGTCGTTGAAGCCACGACGACCGTCACCGGCCCCGCGCCAACCCCACCGACGCGGTGCTGCTCCAGGGAGCCTGCACCATGCGCTTGCCGAAACCGCCCCACCCGTATCTTTCGCCCCTGCTGCCATTGCGCTGGCTTGTGGTGATAGGCATTTGGCTCGGCATCAGTGCCTGCGGAGGTGGTAGCAGCGAAGCCGCGGCACCGGTGGTTGTGCCAAAAATCACCACCTTGAACAGCAGCCTGGCAAGTCCATGGAGCATGGTGTTTTTACCCTCGGGCGAGCTACTGGTATCGCAACGTGGTGGCAGCCTGGTGCGACTCAGCGCCGATTTCAAAAACGCTACGGCCATCAGCGGCATCCTGCCAGTCAACACCAGCGGCCAAGGCGGCTTGTTAGGGCTGGCGCTGGACCCGGATTTTGCGACAACACCCTGGGTGTACTGGAGCTTCTCAGAGCCCGGCAGCGGTAGTGAAGCCGGCTTGACCGGCACCAGCGTGGCGCGCGGACGGCTGGTGGGCAATGCACTGCAGGATGTCACCGTGGTGTTCCGCCAGCAGCCCAAGACCAGTGGAAGCAACCACTACGGATCGCGCCTAGTGTTCGCCCGGGACAAAACCCTGTTTATCACCATGGGGGAACGCCAGCTCGGCAGTCCGGCACAAGACCTGCAGCAAACCCTGGGCAAGGTGGTGCGCATCCAGCGCGACGGCAGCATTCCTGCCGACAACCCGGTGTTTACCCCGCCAGCGCTGCCCGGCATCTGGAGCCTGGGCCACCGCAATGTGCAGGGTGCGGCACTGCATCCAGACACCGGCGAGCTGTGGACCAGCGAGCACGGGCCGCAAGGCGGCGACGAGATCAACATCGACCGCGCCGGTGCCAACTACGGCTGGCCGGTGAAAAGCTATGGCTGCAACTACGGCGACCCCGTGGGCGACGCCTGCCGCATCGGTGGCGGCGTGCACGCACCGACCTATACAGAGCCATTGACCTATTGGGTGCCGACCTCCATCGCCCCCGCGGGCCTACTGTTCTACACCGGCAATCTGATACCGCAATGGAAGGGGAATTTATTCTCCGGCTCGCTCGCCGGCCAGGCGCTGTGGCGCATGACGGTCAGCCCCAGCGCCGTGCTGGCACGTGAAGCATTGCTGACCGATCTGCACGAGCGCATTCGCGACGTGGCGCAAGCACCCGACGGGGCCATCCTGCTGCTCACCGATAGCGGCAAGCTGCTGCGACTGGGCCCTTGAAGCTCAAACTAGCTTAACGCCGGTCTTGGCCTGCAACGCGTCCAGAGTCACGCCAGGCGCCAGCTCCACCACCTTCAAACCGGCAGGTGTCACATCCAGCACCGCCAGGTCGGTGATGATGCGGTCAACCACGCCCACGCCGGTCAGCGGCAGGGTGCAGGCGGGCAGAATCTTCAGGTCTTCGGTTCCATCTTTCTTCTTGGCCACATGCTCCATGAGCACGATGACGCGCTTCACGCCGGCCACCAGGTCCATCGCGCCGCCCATGCCTTTAACCATCTTGCCGGGGATCATCCAGTTGGCCAGATCGCCCTTCTCGCTGACCTGCATGGCCCCCAGAATGCTGAGGTTGATCTTGCCGCCGCGAATCATGGCGAAGCTTTCATGGCTGCCAAAAATCGACGAACCGGGCAGCGTGGTCACGGTTTGCTTACCTGCATTGATCAGATCGGCGTCCACCTGGTCTTCGGTCGGAAACGGGCCTATGCCCAGCATGCCGTTCTCGCTCTGCAACCAGACTTCCTTGTCGGCGGGCACATGGTTGGCCACCAGCGTGGGGATGCCAATACCCAGATTTACGTAAAAGCCGTCTTCCAGCTCCTGGGCCGCACGGGCCGCCATTTGGTCTTGTGTCCAGGCCATGCTTATGCTCCTGCTTTCTCGGTGAGGGTTCTCTTCTCGATGCGCTTCTCGGGGTTCGCATTGAGCACGATGCGGTGCACGTAAATGCCGGGCAGGTGTACCTGGTCGGGCTCCATGCTGCCAGTTTCCACAATCTCTTCCACTTCCACGACGCAGACCTTGCCCGCCATTGCAGCGGCGGGGTTGAAATTGCGTGCAGTCAGGTGGAATTGCAGGTTGCCAGACTTGTCGGCGCGCTGGGCTTTGACCAGGGCCACCTCAGGCACCAAGGCGCGCTCCATGACGTAGGTTTCGCCATCGAATTCGCGCAGCTCTTTGCCCTCGGCCACCAGTGTGCCTACGCCGGTCTTGGTAAAGAAGGCTGGTATGCCCGCGCCGCCGGCACGCAGTTTTTCGGCCAGAGTGCCTTGGGGAGTGAATTCCAGCTGCAGTTCACCAGCCAGGTACTGGCGCTCGAATTCCTTGTTCTCGCCCACATAGCTGGAGATCATTTTCTTGATCTGCCGGGTCTCCAGCAGCTTGCCCAGGCCAAAGCCATCGACACCTGCGTTGTTGGAGATCACCGTCAGGTCTTTCACGCCGCTGTCGCGCAGGGCGTCAATCAGCGCTTCAGGGATGCCGCACAGACCAAAGCCGCCTACCGCCAGCAGTTGGCCGTCCTGGACCACGCCTTGCAGCGCCTGCGCCGCAGAAGGGAAAATTTTGTTCACACAGCTCTCCGGTTAAAAGATCAGCGCATACGATACTACGTATTCATGTACGTAGTTTTTCGTAGAGGGCCCACCTGATGGATGTTGATTACCGTCTGGCATTCGAGCTAGCTCCCGTCGGCCTGGTGGTTTCGCGCAACCGCAGCATCGTGGATTGCAACCAGCATCTGTGCGACATGTTTGGCGCGGAACGCGCGCAGTTGCTGGGGCAGTCGTTTCAGATGCTCTACCCGAGTGCCGCCGAATTCGAGCGTATCGGCGCACGCATTGCCCCGATACTCAACGCCACAGGCCATTACGCCGACGAACGCATCATGCAGCGCGTGGGCGGCCGCTTCAAGGGTGAAGTCTTCTGGTGCCACGTCACAGGCCGCGCCTTTGACCGCAACGCACCGCATGCGGCGGGCATCTGGAGCTTTGAAGACCTGTCTTCACGCCGCCCCGTGCAGGCCGCGCTGACGCCACGCGAACGCGAAGTAGCAGCCCATGTGATCAGCGGGCTCACATCCAAGGAAATCGGCCGCGCACTGGGCATCAGCCACCGCACGGTGGAGCTGTACCGCGCCCGTTTGATGCGCAAATACCAGGCCTCCACTGCCGCAGACCTGACGCACCGGCTGATCGGGGGCTAACGACCAACCCCATAAAAAAAGCCGCACACCGCTTGGCACGGTGTGCGGCCTGGTCATGGCCGGTGGGGCAGCAGATTACTTGCTCTTCTTGAACAGCGTGTAGACGTTGCTCATGGATTCGCGGGTTTCATTGCTCAAGCTGGTGGGCGACACCATCTTGGCCATATTGTCCGCATCCACGAAGATGGTCTTGTCGCTGGCGATTTCAGGCTTGACCTTCTCGATGCTGGCCTTGTTCGCCGTGGGGTAGCTCAGCTCGTTGGTCAGAGACGCAGATACCTCTGGACGCAAGAAGTAGTTCATGAACTCCATCGCGTTGTTGGGGTGCTGCGCATCCTTCGGAATTGCCAGGTTGTCAAAGAAGATCAGACCGCCGTTCTTGGGCAGCAGCACTTCGATGTCATTACCGTTCTTGTTCTCGATGGCGCGCGCCTTGGCGATGTTCAGGTCACCAGCCCAGCCCAGGCCCACGCAGGCCTTGCCGCCCGCCATGTCATCGATCATGGTGCTGGAGAACAAGCGGATGTCCTTGCGCACCTTGGCCAGCATGGCGCCAGCGGCCTTGTGATCGGCCACATCGGCGGAGTACGGGTTCTTGTCCAGGTAGTGCAGTGCTGGTGGAATCACCTCGGTGGGCGAATCCAGGTAGGCAATGCCGCAAGACTTGAGCTTGGAGGTGTAGGTGGGGTTGAACACCAGGTCCCAGACATTGTCAGGCAGCGGGGTGGAGCCCAGTGCCTTGGCGACCTTGCCCTTGTTGATGGCCACCGTGGTGTAGCTCCAGGCCCATGGCACCAGGTGGGCGTTGCCCGCGTCCACGCTGGCCACCTTTTCCATGATGGTCGGGTCCAGATTGGCCAGATTTGGGATCTTGCTCTTGTCCAGCGCCATCAGCAGGCCGCCATCGATTTGCGATTTGGCAAACACGGCGCCCGGCACCACGATGTCAAAGCCGCTATTGCCGGCCACCAGCTTGGCGTGCAGGGCCTCATTATTCTCAAAGGTCTGGTAGTTGACCTTGATGCCGGTTTCTTTCTCGAAGTTGGCCACCATATCGGCCGCGATGTAGTCGGGCCAGTTATAGACGTTCAGCACTTTTTCTTCAGTATTGGCTGGTGCTGGAGCGGGCGCCGAAGCCACCGGAGCCGGTGCGGGCGCAGAGGCCGGTGCCGCAGGCGCCTCTTCTTTTTTGCCGCAGGCGGCCAGGAAAAGGGCTGACAAAGCAATAACCAGTGCTTGCTGTTTCATAGCGTTTAAAACTCCTAAAAGGAACAGATGAAAAAGTGAAACCCCGAAAAAATCAGATTGTATAAAGCAAAACCATCACACATGCAGCAGGAGATGCTCACGTTCCCACGGCGAAATGACCTTCATGAATTCTTCAAACTCGATTTCCTTGATCTCGGTGTAGACGGTGATGAAATCCTCACCCAGGATTTCATGCAGATCGGGCTCGTTGCGTAGCAAGTCCAATGCCTCCCCCAGGCTGCGCGGCAAGGTGAAGGGCGCCAGATATGCATCCCCCTTCATCTCGGACTTGGGTTTGATCTTCTTTTGCATGCCCAGGTAGCCACAGGCCAAGGTCATGGCCATGGCCACATAGGGATTGGCGTCCACACCGATCACACGATTTTCGATCCGCCGCGCCTGTGGCGTGGAAATGGGCGAGCGTATGCCCACGGTGCGGTTGTCGTAGCCCCATTCGGTATTGATGGGCGCCGCCGTGTTGCGCGACAAACGGCGGTAGCTGTTCACATAAGGTGCCACCAGGGCCATGGCCGCAGGCAGATAGCGCTGCAAGCCACCGATGTAATGAAAGAAAGCCTCGGACGGCGAGCCGTCGTCGTTGCTGAAAATATTCCGCCCCGTGGCTTTGCTGACCAGGCTTTGGTGCACGTGCATGGCACTGCCCGGTTCACCCTCGATGGGCTTGGCCATGAAAGTGGCGTACATGTCGTGGCGCAAAGCCACTTCACGCACCGTGCGCTTGAAGAAGAACACCTCGTCCGCCAGGCCCAACGGATGGGCGTGGAAGAAATTAATCTCCATCTGCCCGGCGCCGGCCTCGTGGATCAAGGTGTCAACATTCAGCTCCATCTTTTCGCAGTAGTCGTAGAGCTCCTCGAACAGCGGGTCGAACTCGTTCACCGCGTCGATGCTGTAGGACTGGCGGGAGGTTTCAGCCCGGCCGCTGCGGCCAACCGGCGGGCGCAGGACGGTGTTCGGATCGGTGTTGCGGGCCACCAGATAAAACTCCAGCTCTGGCGCCACCACCGGCTCGAGGTCCAGCGCGGTATAGAGATCGCAGACCCGGCGCAACACACTGCGTGGCGCAAACGGCACCAGCTTGCCGTCGCGGTCATAGCAATCGTGGATCACCTGCGCCGTGGGGTCGGAAGCCCAGGGCACGATACGCACGGTGGACGGGTCGGGCCGCAGGTGCATATCGCGGTCTGTGGGGTTGACCACATCGTAATAAGGGCCCTGGGACGGCAGTTCGCCCGTCACCCCCATCGCCACCACCGCCTCGGGTATGCGCATACCGCGGTCTTCGGTGAACTTTTCGCGGGGCAAGATCTTGCCACGGGCCACCCCCGTCAAATCAGGTACCAGGCACTCCACTTCCGTCACGCGGCGCTGGTTCAGCCAGTGCTCCAGATCGTTGAATGTCATGTTCTCTTTTTTGGCTACCGCCATAAACGAATGCTCCTGTAATTGAATCAAGCAGCGGCCTGCTGCAGTCTATTGCTTTTATTTTTATAGCACCTCGCGCACGCAATATGTGCGCCAGAGGCCTATTTTGCTTAAAAGTGAAACGGCCCAGGCTCACGGGTAGAGGGCATTTATCAACTGGGCCAAGCGCGCACCGGCCTTGGTCAACTGGCGTATTTGCAGCTGCTCCCGGCGCGCGCGGTAGCCCGCCTCATCGTCGAAGCTGGCCTGCCATACCCGGGCACCCTTCTGCAACGTTGCAGGGCTGAAATGCACACCCACAAAAACCTCCCGGCTCGCCGCGAGCGAATCCTGGACCCAGGCATCCACCCAACGCTCCGGCTTGGCCCGACTGACGCGCAGGGCCCGTGCATCCTGCAACATAGCGGGCGGAATACTGCTGGAACGCAAGGTATCCGGAATATCGTCCCACATCGCGTGCAAATTGCTGCTGCCCAGCTCCAGGCTGTTGCCTCCCCGGGTGGCAAACACAGCGTCGGCAGCTACGCCTCCGGCGTCGGGATCTACAGGCTGCGCATCTGCATCCAGATATATGGCACCCACATGCAATGGCTGGTGCAGGTCACCCACAAAATGGGCCAACAACAGCAAGGCTTCTGCGCGGCTGGCGATGCTGAAGGGCGCAGGCACAGGCTTGCCTTGCAGCATGGCAACCGCCGCCCGTATTGCATGCACCAAGTCGTGCCCATTCACCCCTACATAGTCCGCCCGGTAACGGAGATGCTGGTAGGCCACGTCGGTGAAGTGGTAGGTCTTGTGGCAGTCGACGCGCTGGCCGCAAGTATCCCAGTTACGCGCCACGTAGTCCCGCATCGCCCGCACGCCGTCCTGGGTCTCAAAACGTGTGCAAGCAGGTGACGGCCACCGCTCATCTGCTGCATAGGCAAAGCCTTTAGGCCCAAAGGCCACGTTTTTCACGCAATCCGCCCATGGCGCGGCCTGCTCCAGCGACAGGCCCAGATCGGCCTGCAAGCCCGCCCGGGCCCGGGCTGTCAACAATTGGTCGGCTAAGGCGCCGACCACCATATGCCCTTGATGGCCCCATGCCAGGGCCTGTTGCGGCAGGCCGCTTAACAGGGCCAAAACAGCAATGGCCGGGCCAAGCCATCTCTTGTAGTTATGCATACTGGAGTCCAAGTTTCATGACGGCCCAAGGGGCAATGCAGCCATTTACAGCAGCACATAGCGCCACTTGCTGCCCAAAATATTGCCCTCAAAACTAGTATGCATGAACAACTGCATACAAAAAAATTTCAAAGGTTACGTCAAGTTTCAGACCGCTTTGCAAAGCTAGGCTTTCTGCCTTGACTTGACTGCCAAATCCCTCTAACCTGCGCCGGATGCCAAAATGGATACTTGTTCTACTGCTCGCCTGCTCCACCGCCCACGCCGCCCCTCCCCCTCCCAGCAATGAAGAGATAGACAAAATCCTGGCCGACAAAGGCCTGCTGAACCACACCATGGACCAGCTCGAGCAAGTGCGCCAAAGCATGAGCAGCAAGGCCTCCGATTTAGTGGTGAATGCCATGGGTTTCCTGGGAGTTCCTTACAAGCGCGGTGGCAACTCCGCAGAGACCGGTTTTGATTGCAGCGGCTTCGTGCGCGCCATGTACGAACAAACGGTGGGCCTGGTATTGCCACGCCGAGCCAAAGAGCAAGCGGCCGCCACCGACCGCATCGACAAGAGCGAACTGCGTCCAGGCGACCTGGTTTTCTTCAACACCATGAAACGCGCTTTCAGCCACGTCGGCATCTATGTGGGCGATGGCAAGTTCATCCACTCCCCACGCACGGGCTCTCAAGTGCGCGTAGAAGACATGCGTGAAGCCTACTGGCAGCGCCGCTTCGATGGCGCCCGCCGCGTCACACCACAGCCCGAAGCAGAAGCAAAGCCCTGAGCAAAACCCGCGATATCTAACGGTCTTTGGCGTAATACTGCAAACCGATATGCTCCAAATTTTGGAGACTTTCGATGCAACGCAAAACTGCCCAGGATTTCGACCAGGAACTGTTGATACTGTTTGACGCCTACGTACACGGAAACCTGGACCGTCGAGGCTTCCTGGAAAAGGCCCAAAAATTCGCAGTTGGCGGCGTCACAGCCACCATGTTGCTGGGCGCACTCAGCCCCGATTTCGCACTGGGCCAACAAGTCCCCCCCAACGACCCGCGCATCACCACTGAAACGCTGTCAGTTTCTTCCCCCAAGGGCTATGGCACCATCAAAGGCTATTTGGCGCGCCCAGCGAATGCTACCGGCCCGCTGCCAGCCATCTTGGTGGTGCATGAGAACCGCGGCCTGAATCCCCATATCGAAGATATCGCCCGGCGCCTGGCGCTTGATAACTTTGTTGCATTCGCGCCCGACGCATTGACCCCGCTTGGAGGTTACCCCGGTGACGAGCAAAAAGCCGTTGCCCTTTTCAGCCAGCTGGACCAAAGCAAAACGGCGGAGGACTTCATCGCCGCGGCCGAATTCCTCAAATCGCGCCCGGAAGTGCGCGGCAAGATTGGCGTTGTAGGCTTCTGCTACGGCGGCGGCATAGCCCATATGCTGTCTACCCGCTTGCCCGATTTGGGAGCCGCAGTTCCCTTTTACGGCAACCAACCTGCCGCCAGTGCCGCAGCGCAAGTCAAAGCCCCGCTGCTGATGCACTTCGCCGCGGTAGACGAACGTATCAACGCATCCTGGCCCACCTACGAAGCCGCGCTGAAGGCCGCCAGCGTACCCTATACCGCCTACCAGTACCCCGGCACACAGCACGGCTTCAACAACGACACCACGCCCCGCTATGACGCTGCAGCAGCCAAGCTGGCATGGGAGCGGACGCTGGCCTTTTTCAACCAAAACCTGCGCAGCTAAGCCAGCAAAAAGAGCTATTCAAAAAAGGCTCTGGCGCAGGATTTATCTGCGCCAGCAGCTCTCAATTTGAGAGCAACTCACTCTTTGCCCAGCAACCGATCCGCATAGCCCTGCCAGCGCGCATCCGGCCCCAGATCAGCGAACAGCCTGGCACGGGCTAGGCGGGCCATGGCATCCTGCTTGTGGGCGGTAGCGGTCGCCATAGTCGGGTCCAGGCCTGCGTCGCGTACCGTACGGGCGGCCTCAAACATTTCCTCGGCACGGCGCTTGCCATGTTGTGCCACCCGCTGGAAGAAGTAGCTACCTTGCTGCTGCCAGTCGATACCGGGGAAGGTCTCGGCCAACGTGGCCAGCATGTGCTCCTCCACGCCGTAATGGCGGGCTGCGGCATAGCTCTCCATCACCAAGGCCTCCATTCCCTTGACCACCACGCTACGGCACATCTTGATGGCCGAGGCCACGCCAACCTCATCAGACACGGCCTTGGCATCCATGCCCCAGCCGCGTAGGGTCTCGGCCAGCTCCTCGGCCTTGGGGCCACCCAGCAGCATGGGCACACGTATGCCGTAAGGCGGTACCGACGCCATTACCCCCGCATCCACGTAGTGTGCGCCACCGGCAGCCAGCATGCTGGCCGAGCGCTTCTTGGTGCTGGGCGAAACCGAGTTCAGGTCCAGGTAGATGCTGCCTTCGCGGATGCACATGCCGGCGTCTTCCGACACATCCAGCGCGCTCGACGCGGTCACGGCCGACACCACCAGGTCCGCCTGCGCATATAGCTCCTGAAACGAAGCACAGGCCTGCAAGCCAGCCGGCACGGCATCGCGCACGCGGTTGTCACTGAACTGCAAATCCCAGGTGCTGACCGCGCCCACATGGGGGGCCAGGCCGGCCGCAAAAATCTTGCCCACCTCGCCATAGCCGACCACGCCCAGGTGCTTGAATTGCATGGAGTTGCTCCGAAAATCAGGTTTATAAAATAAGACCGCTAGGGTCTGCCGGGCCTGTGTCCGTGCAAGGCTTCGGCCATGCGCCCACTATCCCCCGCCCGCGCGCCATATGCAAGGGCTGAACACCCACTGCGCAGGGTTCAGGATACCGGTGTTGCGACCGCCGATGCGGCCGGCTGCGCAGGCACAGCCGCTGCTGGTGGTACTGGTGCTGCTGGCACGGGTGCCGCAGGTGGCAGTCGCAAGTAGGCAGCAGCGTCCTCGGGAGCCATGCCAAAAGTGAAAGTCGCCGGACTGGCATCGCTGCCGCCCCAGCCATAGGCCTTCAGATCGCTGATGGCAGTGAACGCCATGGAGGTAGGCACACCCGCGCAATGCAACTGCAACACACCGGTGGTGGTCGCGGTATATCGGAAATTGCCCGAACACACCCGTACAGGCGTTTGGGTTGAGGCCATCTGCACCGTGCCCGAGCGGTCCAGCCCCACGGTAGCCGTGCCCTGGTACAGCACGCCATCCACCACCGCCAGGGCGGGAGTGCTGGAGTAAAGAAAGGAAACGGCCTTGTTGCTGACCGTGTCACAGCCGCCCAGCGCCAGGGCAGCCACGAGAGTGCAAAGAACTGCTTTCATCTGCGCATCTTAGGCTGCACAGCTTGGCTGCGGGCCCCGGTAAATCGCGGAAAAGCGGGTGATTTCCGGCACTAACTACCGGTTAGGTTTGGTTCTCAATCGTCGTCTGTAGGCGCCAGGCCAGGGAATAACACCTCGGTATAACCCAGCTGCGTCAAATCGCGCATGCGCGTGGGGTACAGCCGACCTATGAGGTGATCGCACTCGTGCTGCACTACGCGGGCGTGGAAGCCCTCCACCGTACGGTCTATAGGGTCGCCATACTGGTCAAAGCCGGTATAGCGGATCTTGGACCAGCGCGGCACCAGGCCCCGCAGACCGGGCACAGACAGACAGCCCTCCCAATCGTCGTCTTCCACCTCGCCCAGGGCCGTGATCACAGGGTTGATCAGCACCGTAGGCGGCACCAGCGGACGGTCCGGGTAGCGCGGATTGGCCTCGCGCGTGCCGAACACCACCAGCTGCAGGTCCACGCCGATCTGCGGCGCTGCCAGCCCAGCGCCGTTGGCTGCGCGCATGGTGTCCAACATGTCAGAGACCAGCAGATGCAGCTCATCGGTATCGAAATGGGTCACAGGCTGGGCCACGCGCAGCAGGCGCGCGTCGCCCATTTTCAAGATGGCGTGTACGGTCATGGCGTAGCTCCTTCATTCAACAGCGCCAGCATCTGCGCCTCGTCCAATACCGGCACGCCCAAAGCCAGCGCCTTGTCCAGCTTGCTGCCAGCTTCCTCGCCGGCAACCACGTAATGGGTCTTCTTGCTCACCGAGCCGGCCACCTTAGCGCCGGCGGCTTCGAGCAGATCCTTGGCCTGGTCACGGCTCAGCGTGGGGAAGGTGCCGGTCAGCACAAAGGTCTGGCCGGCCAGGGGCTTGGGCACCTGGGCGGCGGGCTCGCCCTCTTCCCAGCGGATGCCGCAAGCGCGCAGTTGCTCGACAACTTCGCGGTTATGCGGCTGGTCGAAGAAGGTGCGGATGGCCAAAGCCACGATAGGGCCGACGTCGGCCACCTCCAGCAGCTGCTCAACGCTGGCATCCATGATGCTGTCGAGCTTGCCGAAGTGCCGGGCCAGCTCCTTGGCCGTGGCCTCGCCGACGTGGCGGATGCCCAAGCCAAACAAAAAGCGCGGCAGGGTCGTGTCCTTGGATTTCTCCAGCGCGGCCAGGATGTTCTTGGCCGATTTGTCGGCCATGCGGTCCAGCTCGGACAAGGCCGTCAGGCCCAGCTTGTACAGGTCGGGCAAGGTGCGGATGATGCCGGCGTCGACCAGCTGCTCGACCAGCTTGTCGCCCAGGCCTTCGATCTCCACCGCGCGGCGGTGGGCGAAATGCAATATCGCCTCCTTGCGCTGCGCCGGGCAGAACAGGCCGCCGCTGCAACGGTGGTTCATCTCGGTCTTCTCGCGCACCACGGCGCTGCCGCAGATCGGGCATTGGCGCGGCATGCGGAAGTTGGGCACGTAGGTTTCACGCGCCTTTTCGACGACTCCGACCACCTCGGGAATCACATCGCCCGCACGCCGCACGATGGCGGTATCGCCCACGCGCACCCGCTTACGGCGCAGTTCAAACAGGTTGTGCAGCGTGGCATTGGTCACCGTCACGCCACCGACGAAAACCGGCGCCAGCCGCGCCACCGGCGTCAGCTTGCCGGTGCGTCCCACCTGCACGTCAATCGCTGTCACCGTGGTTAGCTGTTCCTGTGCCGGGTATTTGTGCGCCACGGCCCAGCGCGGCTCGCGCGACACAAAACCCAGTTGGCGCTGCAAGGCCAGCGCATTCACTTTGTAGACCACGCCGTCGATGTCGTAGGGCAGCTGGTCGCGCGCAGCACCGGTCTGCTGGTGGTACGCTACCAATTCCGTAGCGCCCTGCGCAATCTGTACCTGCGCTGCAACCGGAAATCCCCAAGATTTCAAGGTCTGCAGCATGGCGTAATGGGTGTCGAAGACGGGGCCGCCCTGCTCCATCGGCGTCAGCTCGCCCAGGCCGTAGGCGAAGAACTTCAGCGGGCGCTTTTGGGCAATGCCCGGGTCCAGCTGGCGCACTGCGCCGGCGGCCGCGTTGCGCGGGTTGACAAAGGTTTTCAGGCCGGCTTCACGCTGGCGCTCATTTAACGCATCGAAGTCGTCGCGCCGCATATAGACCTCGCCGCGGACCTCCAGCACGGCCGGCGCATCGCCGTGAAGGCGCAGCGGTATCTGGCGCATGGTGCGGATGTTCTGCGTCACGTCTTCGCCGTACTCGCCGTCGCCGCGCGTGGCGGCCTGCACCAGCGCGCCGTTCACATAGCGCAAGCTCATGGCCAGGCCGTCGAACTTGGGCTCGGCCACGTATTCCACCGGCGCATCGCCCTCGGCCAGGCCCAGTTCCTTGCGGATGCGGGTGTCGAAATTCAGCGCGCCGCTGGGTTCGGTGTCCGTTTCTGTTCGGATGCTCAGCATGGGCACGGCGTGGCGTACCGAGGCGAACTCGGGCAGCGGCTTGCCGCCCACGCGCTGGGTCGGCGAATCGGCCGTCAGCAGCTCGGGGTGCGCCTCTTCCAGCGCCTGCAGTTCGCGGAACACGCGGTCGTACTCGGCGTCCGGCACGGTGGGCGCGTCCATTACGTAATAGCTGTGGCTCCAGGCATTGAGCTGCGCGCGCAATGCTTCTATTTTGATAGCTGCTGGCGCAGGATTTACCTGCGCTGGCGCCCCAAAAAGCTCTAAGTTTTCATCCATGTCGTAAATCCAATGGGCGTCAACACACCGCAGCCAATAAGGCGAGGTGATTTCTTATTCCAGAATACCGCGGAACCGGCTTCGCCGGGCCGCTGGTATTGCCCCCTGCAAGGGGGGAGGAGGCCACACGAAGTGGGCAAGCCTGGGGGTTAGCTAAAAAGCCGTCTCGCCAATGCAGAGCCGGCAGCCAGCTCGCGCGACTCCAGCGTGTCGTAGAGCTTTTCCAACTCGGCGCCGATGCCGTCCAGTGCATCCTGGGGCAAGGGGTAGCCTCGGTCGTCGGTGATGCTGCCGTCCATGGCCTCGGCCAGGGCCTTGGCGGTTTCACGCATGCGCACAAAGGGCTGCTCGGCGCGGTCCACCTGGGGTACGTCCAGGCTCAGCGACACCTCACGCAGGGCCGATTGGTCCGGGTCTTCGGCCAGCGCAGCCTGGGCGTCGAAAGCCAGGCCCAGCACCGGTGGCATGCCCGTTGTGGCCGAGGGCAACACCATACGGCCCGGGATCAGCGAGGGTACAAAACCCAGGCGGGCCGCGTGCTGCTGCACATAGCCGGGGCTCCAGGCCGCGTGCACGGCGCGCAGGGTGAAGCCCAGCTGGGCGTCGTGGTCGTTGGCAAACTGGTCCAGCTCGCGGCCACGGGCCACTTCTTCACGCATCTCGGGGAACTCGGGCAGGCCGTTGACCGCATCGGCAAAGGCCTGGGTCTTCATCACGAACTCGGAAAACTCGATCTCGTTCAGCGCACCCGTGCGGTTGGCCAACTGCACGCCGGTCTGAAACTGGGTGTAGCGCTGGCCGGCGGCGGGGGTTTCCCACTGGCCGCTGGAGGCATTCAGTCCTTCGATGGCAAAGGGTTTGCTGCCCACGCGGCGTGTCGGCGGCATGGCGGCCAAGGCCGCGTCGCCCGACACCGGCTGCTCCACGGCCACCGTGGCCAGGCCGTCTATCAAGGCGTCCATGCCGGGCTTGCGCTCGGGCACGGGTAGCGGCGGCAGCTCGCCCTCGAACGATGGTTCCTGGCGTTGCACACCCTCCTCCGTGTCGGGGAAGGCGCTGGGCGGCGGTGGATCGGGTTGCTTGGGGGCGTTTTTGCGGGCTGTCCAGGTGCTATGTGCGACGACGGCGGCCAGTACCAGGCCGCCCCCCACCGCCAGCCCCAGTTGTAGGGTAGTTGTCATGTCATTTCGGCCATGGAAAGGGCCGACTCCATATCGACCGCCACAATGCGCGAAACGCCCTGCTCCTGCATGGTCACGCCAATCAGTTGCTGGGCCATTTCCATGGCGATCTTGTTGTGGCTGATGAAAAGAAATTGGGTCTCGCGGCTCATGCTGGCCACCAGTTTGGCATAGCGCTCGGTGTTGGCATCGTCCAGCGGCGCGTCCACCTCGTCCAGCAGGCAAAACGGCGCCGGGTTCAGCATGAAGATGGCGAACACCAGGGCAATCGCGGTCAGGGCTTTCTCGCCACCCGACAACAGATGGATAGTCTGGTTCTTCTTGCCGGGCGGCTGCGCCACCACCTGCACGCCGGAATCCAGAATCTCGTCGCCGGTGATGACCAGGCGCGCATTGCCGCCGCCAAACAGCTCGGGAAACATCTTGCCAAAGTGGCCGTTCACGGTGTCGAAGGTGCCGGACAGCAGTTCGCGGGTTTCGCCGTCAATCTTCTTGATGGCGTCTTCCAGCGTGGTCATGGCGTCCACCAGGTCGGCGGTCTGCGCATCCAGGAACTGCTTGCGCTCGCGCGCCACGGTCAGCTCGTCCAGCGCGGCCAGATTCACAGCGCCGAGTGCGGTGATTTCACGGTTCAGCCGGTCGATTTCGCTCTGCATGCCGTGCATGCGTACATCGCCATCGGCAATGGATTTGGCGATCGCCTCAAGATCAGCCTTGGCATCGGTGAGCAGCTGGGTGAATTGCTCCGAGCCCAGGCGCGCGGCCTGCTCTTTCAGCTGGAATTCGGTGATGCGCTGGCGCAGCGGGTCGAGGGCGCGCTCATTCTGCATGCGGGCCTCGTCGGCGGCACGCAGGCGGGCGGTCAGGTCGTCGTACTGGCTACGCTGTGCACCCAGAGCGGCTTCGCGCTCCAGCTTCTGGGCCAGCGCGGTCTGCAGGCCGCCCTGGGCGGCTGCGTCACTGAGGCGGGCCAATTCGTCGTGGGCGCGCTGCTGTTCGTCGGTCAGCGACACGGTTTGCTGCTGCGCCATGTCCACCGCGCGCGCCAGCTCGGCCCGGCGTGCGCCCAGGCTGCGCTGGGCGAAGGTGGCCTCTTGGGCCTGGCGCTCCAAGCTGCGTTGCTGCTCACGGCATTCGTTCAGCTTGCGCTGCACTTCGATGACGCGCTCGTCCAGCTGGGCGTGGCGCTCCTGGCTGTCGGCCAGCTGCATGTCCAGCTCTTCGAAACGGGCCTCGGCGGTGACGCGGCGCTCTTGCAGATCGTCCAGCTGGGCCTCGACCTCGGCCAGGTCGCCGGCCAGCTGCTGGCTGCGCGCGCGGGCCTGCTCGGCCAACTGGCCCAGGCGCAGGGTTTCGACCTGCAGCGCGTGGGCCTGGGTTTGTGCTTCGCTGGCTTCGCGCCGGGCCGTGACCAGGCGCTGCGAGGATTCGTTATAGGCCGCCTCGGCACGCACCAGGGCGTAGCGGGTTTCCTCGTTGATCAGTGTCTGGGCGCGCAGCTGCTTTTCTAAATTTTCAATTTCCTGGGCTCGCGCCAACAGGCCGGCCTGCTCGGAGTCCTGGGCGTAAAAAGACACACTGTGCAGGCTGACGGCGTGGCCGCTTTGCACATAAATCACTTCGCCAGTCTGCAGCTGGCTGCGTTGCTGCAGCGCGTCTTCAAAGCTGGCTGCGGTATAGCAGCCGTGCAGCCAGTCGCCCAGCAAGGCGGCCAGGCCGGCATCGTTCAAACGCAGCAAATCGGCAAGACGGGGCAAGGCGGCAGCAACTGGTGCGGGGCCGGCCGGCGGCGCGCTGTAGAAAGCCAGCTTGGCCGGAGGCACATCTTTGCCGTCCAGGCCCGCAAAGGCACGGACCATGTCCAGCCGGGATACTTCCAGCGCGCCCATGCGCTCGCGCAGTGCGGCTTCCAGGGCGTTTTCCCAGCCTTGCTCGATGTGGAGCTTGCTCCACACGCCTTGCAGCCCTTCCAGGCCGTGGCGGGTCAGCCAGGGTTTTAGCTTGCCGTCGGTCTTGACCTTTTCCTGCAGCGCCTTCAGCGCCTCCAGGCGGGCCGAAATATCGGCCTGGCGAGCAGATTCGGTGTTGACGGCGGTCTGCTTGGTGCGCCGGTCTTCATCCAGCTGGGGCAGGTTTTCCTGCAGCTCCTGCAGGCGCGCGTCGGCGATGGCCGCGGCCTCGGTGGCTTCATCCAGCTGGCCTTGCAGCATCTCCAGACGGGCATCGTCGGGTGCGGCCAGGGATTTCTTGTCGCTCTCCAGGCGCTCACGGCGCTGGTCCAGCTGACGGAACTGTTCTTCGATGCTGCGCTGCTCGGCGGCCAGCACCTGGATCTGCTGCTGCACCTGGACCACGCCTGTGCGCTGCTCGTTAGCAGCACGGGCGGCGCTTTGCAGCGCATCTTCCAGGTCTGGCAACTGGGCGGCCTGCTCTTCCACCTGGGCGGCGAGCAGCTCGGCTTTTTCTTCCGCCTCGATGCCGGTGGCCTCCAGATTTTCAAGTTCGAAATGCGCGTCTTCCTGGCGCGTGGCCCATTGCTGGATTTGTTCTTTCAATGTGGCCAGGCGCAGCTCGACGCGCTGCCGGCCTTCGACCACGAAGCGGATTTCGCCCTCCAACCGGCCGACTTCGGCGCTGGCCTCGTACAGCTTGCCCTGGGCCTGGTTGACCGCATCGCCGGCGTCGTAATGGGCCTGGCGTATGGTTTCCAGCTCGGCCTCGACATGGCGCAGGTCGGCGATGCGCGACTCCAGGTCGTTCACCGCCTGGGCGGCTTCGGCCTTGACCTTGCCCTGGTCAGCCTCGCTCTCGGTCTTCTTCAGGAACCACAGCTGATGCTGCTTCAGCGTGGCGCTGGCGTGCAGGGTGTTGTACTTGTGGGCCACCTCGGCCTGCTTTTCCAGGCGCTCCAGGTTGGCGTTGAGCTCGCGCAAGATGTCTTCCACGCGGGTCAGGTTTTCACGCGTGTCGCTCAGGCGGTTCTCGGTCTCGCGGCGGCGCTCCTTGTATTTGGAGACGCCGGCGGCTTCTTCGAGGAACAGGCGCAGCTCTTCTGGCCGCGACTCGATGATGCGGCTGATGGTGCCCTGGCCGATGATGGCGTAGGCACGCGGGCCCAGGCCGGTGCCCAGGAACACGTCTTGCACGTCGCGCCGGCGCACCGGCTGGTTGTTGATGTAGTAGCTGCTATTGCCTTCACGGGTCAGCACGCGCTTGACGGCGATCTCGGCAAACTGGCCCCACTGGCCGCCGGCACGGTGGTCGTTGTTCTCGAACACCAGCTCCACGCTGGAGCGGCTGGCCGGCTTGCGCGTGGTCGTGCCGTTGAAGATCACGTCCTGCATGGACTCGCCGCGCAGCTCGCTGGCCTTGCTTTCGCCCAGCACCCAGCGCACCGCGTCCATGATGTTGGACTTGCCGCAGCCGTTCGGCCCCACCACGCCAACCAGTTGGCCCGGCAGATGGAAGGTGGTGGGTTCGGCAAAGGACTTGAAGCCCGCGAGCTTGATGGATTGGAGGCGCACCGAAGTCTGGTTGTTATAGCGAGTGGGTTGGTCTGCAAGGCATTTGTATACGCCATAAGCGCCACAAAAGCAGAATCGAGTTTACCCGAGCCCCCGGGCGTATCCCAGATCAACTGCTACCAATTGCTACCAATTCAATAGCTTACAGCGCAGACAGAATCTGCGGTAGACCCGTATTTCTTTCACAAGCCCTGCCGCATCGTGCCGCAAGCAAGGGCTTTATGGTGCAATTATCCAATCTTCCGTAAAATTATGTTTTACGAAATAATTAATCCATAAAACCCATGGCCGACCTCTTCACCTACCGCCGCACCGCCCTGGCGGCCAGCTACTGCGACGCGCTGGAGGGCCGTGGCATCCTGGACGCCACCTCCGGTCTGTTCCTGGCGGCACCCCGGCGCACTGGTAAATCCACCTTTTTGCGCGAAGACATGGTGCCCGAGATGCGCAAGCGCGGCTGGGAGACGCTGTACGTAGACCTGTGGTCCGACCGCAGCCGCGACCCGGCCGAACTCATCATCTCCGTGGTGCGCGAAGCCCTGGCCCGCTTTGATGGCGTGGTGCTCAAGGCCGCCAAGGGCGTGGGGCTGGACAAGCTGAATGTGCTGGGGGCTCTGAGTCTGGACCTGAACAAGATCGGCCAGACCGGCGGCGCCACGCTGGCCGACGCGCTGGAGCGGCTGCACCTGAAATGCGGCAAACCCCTGGTGCTGCTGGTGGACGAAGCCCAGCATGCCCTGTCCACCCCCGCCGGCACCCAGGCCATGTTCGCGCTCAAAGCCGCGCGTGATCGCCTCAACCAAGGCACGCCCGAGCGCGGCCTGTACCTGGTGATGACCGGCTCCAACCGCGACAAGCTGACGCACCTGGTGTTACGCAAGAGCGAGCCCTTCTATGGCGCCGGCGTAACCCGCTTCCCGCTGCTGGACCGGGGCTTTGTAGAGGCTTACGCCGCCTGGCTGAAACCCCAGTTTGCCGACGGCAAAGCCTTCAGCGCCGATACGCTGGAGCGTGCCTTTGACCTGCTGGGCCGCCGACCCGAGATGCTGAAACGCGTGGTCGGCGAAGCCGTGGCCGACTGGGGTGGCGCCGAGGCGCTGGACGCACTGATTGAACGCAACGCCCAGCAGCTGCAAAGCCGCGCCTGGCAAGAGTTTGCCTCGGCCTATAACAGCCTGCCTGGTGCGCAAAAGGCCGTGCTCGACGCCATCGCCCGCCTGGCCCCCGACTACACCCCGTTCGCCGAAACCGCGCTGGCCGCCTACCAAGCCGTGCTGGGCAAAGCCTTGAACAACTCAGCCATCCAGGGCGCGCTGGACGCGCTGCGCGACAAAGAGTTGATCTGGCGTGCCGGCCGCGGCGACTACGCCTTCGAAGACGACGGCCTGCGCGCCTGGTACCTGCAGCAGCATCCACAGCCGCCGCAGATAACCGACTGAAGCTTGCTATCAAGTCAATAGCTTCCAGCGCAGGTATTACCTGCGCTGGAAGCTATTTTTATATGCAATAGGAACAGGTCTTATGCGCTCCAATTATTCGCATATCGTATGTTGATATCGTTCTATAGCTGCATACACATCTAAACCTAAGATTCCGCTCCAAGGCCACCGCTTGCCGTGGCCGCAAACTATCAGGAGCTGGAAGCATGCGATTCGCACAAAAACTATGGACGGCCGCCGTGGGCGCGCTGGTATTGGGCACCGCCCTCACAGCCACAGCGGCCGACAAAAAAGTAGTGGTGGGCTACCAGACGGACGCCCTGCCCTCGTCGGTCGGCATTGCCAATGGCGACTACGCCAAGACCACGGGTTTTGAGATCGACTTCCGTCGCTTCAACTCCGGTGCCGACATCTTTGCCGCCATTGCATCGGGCGATGTACAGATTGGCTACGTGGGCTCCAGCCCCTACGCTGCCGCCACCTCGCGCGGCCTGGACGTGAAGGCCTTCTACGTGGCCTCCATCTCCGGCATCGATGAGGCCCTGGTGGTGCGCAACGGCTCCGGCATCAACAGCCTGGCCGACCTGAAGGGCAAGAAGCTGGCTGCAGCCCCCGTCTCCACCGACCACTACCAGCTGCTGGCGCTGCTGAAAACCCAGGGACTGACGGAGAAAGACGTGCAGGTTTTCGCCATTCCCCAGCCCGACATCGTGGCCGCCTTCAACCGGGGCGATATCGACGGCGGCTTTGTCTGGGACCCGGCGCTGACCGAACTGAAGAAGAATGGCAAAGTGCTGGTGACCTCCAAGGATGTGGCCGACAAAGGCGCGCCGACCTTCTCCGCCTGGGTGGCCACCGCAGCCTTCGCCAAGGAGCACCCCGAGTTCCTGAAGTCGTTCTCCAGCGTGGTGGACAAATACACCACCTCTTTCACCAACAACAAGGCCGCATGGACAGCGGATAGCGAGAACACCAAGCTGCTGGCCAAGCTGCTCGGCGGCACCCCGGCCGACCAGGCCGCTGCGCTGCAAAACCTGTCGTTGCTGAGCCTGAACACCCAGGCCTCCGATGCCTGGCTGGGCGGCGGCGAGAAGTCTGGCGTGGCCCGCATCCTGAAGGAAACCTCGGTGTTCCTGAAAGAGCAAAAGAAGATCCCCGAGGTATTACCCAGCTACGCAGCGTTTGTGACGCCCGCTGCCGTGGTAGCCCTGAAGAAATAAGCGCATCCATGCTCCGCGTCCAACACGCCAGCGTATTTTTTGAAGCCCGCGACGGCAGGCCGGTGCATGCGCTGGACCGGGTATCGCTGGACATCCCACAGGGCGGCTTTGTGGTGGCCCTGGGCACTTCCGGCTGCGGCAAATCCACCTTGCTGAATGCCATGGCCGGATTCCTACCTTTGTCCGATGGCAGCATCACGCTGGACGGGCGCCCGGTGAAGGGTCCGGGTGCCGATCGTGGCGTGGTGTTCCAGAAGGACACGCTGCTGCCCTGGAAATCCGTGCTCGACAACGTCGCCCTGGGCCTGCAGTTTGCCGGCCTGCCGCGCGCCGAGCGCCGCGAGCGGGCACTGGAGCTGCTGCGCCTGGTGGGTCTGCAGGACTTTGTCAACGCCGCGCCCTACGAGCTGTCAGGCGGCATGCGCCAGCGCGTGGGCCTGGCCCGTGCCCTGGCGCCCGATCCGCACATCCTGCTGATGGACGAGCCCTTTGGCGCGCTCGACAGCATGACCCGCGAACAAATGCAGGAGCTGCTGGTGTCCGTCTGGGCGCGTACCGGCAAGCGGGTGTTTTTCATCACCCATTCGATCGAAGAAGCGCTGTTCCTGGGTACCGAACTGATCGTCATGTCCCCCCGGCCGGGTCGCATCGTGGCGCGCTTCAATCTGGACTTTGTACGCCAGTACGCCCGCGACGGCGACGCCCGCGCCATCAAGACATTACCCGCCTTCGCCCAGCTGCGCGAAGACATACGCGCCATCGTCCACCAGTCTGAACACAACACCGAAAACACCGAAGAGGCCACCGTATGAGCGATCTAGCCGTTCCCGGCGCCATCCACAGCGCCAGCGCCGCCCCTCGCACCGCCAGAGAGGCGGCCATGCCGCGGCTGGTGAAGATGCGCAGCTTTGGCATAGGCGAGCATTCCACCGTGACCACCAGCGTCGCCACCGGCGCCGCCATCCTGCTGCTATGGTGGCTGGTGGCGCAGACCGGCCTGGTGCCACACCTGTTTCTGCCCACCCCGGCCGAGGTGCTAGCCACGGCCCGCAGCATCTGGGACGACGGCTATGCCAACGCCACGCTGTGGGAGCATGTGTCTGCCAGCCTGGTGCGCATACTCTCGGCCGCCGCCATCGCGGTGGCACTGGGCATACCTGTGGGTATCGCCATGGGTTTGAACCGCTGGGCCAAAGGTGTACTGGACACGCCCATAGAGTTCTACTGGCCGCTGCCGCCGCTGGCCTATCTGCCGCTGATGATCATCTGGCTGGGCATAGGCGAAGCGTCGAAGATCACCCTGCTGACGCTGGCCATGTTTGCGCCCGTCGTGCTGTCGGCCCAGGCCGGTGTGCGGTCCCTGTCGCAAGAGCGGGTGAACGCTGCGCTGTCGCTGGGCGCTAACCGCTGGCAGTTGTTCAGCCAGGTGGTACTGCCGTCTGCGCTGCCCGAGATTTTGACCGGCATCCGCATCGCGCTAGGCGTGGGCTGGAGCACGCTGGTAGCGGCGGAACTGATCGCGGCCACGCGCGGCATAGGCTTCATGGTGATGTCGGCCTCCCACTTCCTGGCGACTGACGCGGTGTTTGTCGGCATCGTCATCATCGCAGCTTGCGCATTTGCATTTTCCCTGGCCATGCGCCTGCTGGAGCGCTGGCTACTGCCCTGGAAGGGCAAACACTGATTGCTTCAAATTTGATAGCTACTAGCGCAGGTATTAGCTGCGCCAGCAGCCTTTTTACCCAGATGAATAGGAGGAGCAAAAACCCTGTATGTAGGAATCGGGCTACGAACAGTAACGGCATCGTCTGCTGTGCGGATGGTCGGGAATTTTCAATACTGTAGGTATACAAAACCCACAGGAGAAACTCCATGAACAGCAACTACCGCATCCACCGCGCCATCGCTACTGCCACCATAGCCGCCGTTTTGCTCACCTTGGGCGGCTGCGCAGGCATGAACCGCAGGCAGCAAAACACCGCTACTGGCGCAGCCATCGGCGGTGCTGCCGGCCTGGTTCTAGGGGGTAACGCGGTAGGCACGGCTGCTGGTGCAGCAGCCGGCGCCTTCATCGGCCACGAAGTCAGCAAGTAAGCTGATCTGCGCTACCTAGCTAGCGCGACACACCCAAAAGCCTGCTGAGCAGCTCCGGCTGCTCTTGCAGGCTTTTTGCCGTTCCGGTGTAGACCACGGTGCCGCGGTCCAGCACGGCAGCGGTATCTGAGATCGCCAGAATCGCCTGCGGATGCTGCTCGACGATGATGGCCGACAGGCCTTCCTCGCGGGTGATGCGGCGGATGGCCCGCAGCAGCTCCTGCACGATGATGGGGGCCAGGCCTTCGCAGGGTTCGTCCAGCAGCAGCAAGGTCGGGTTCAGCACCAAGGCCCGTCCCAGGGCCAGCATCTGTTGCTCGCCGCCCGAAAGCTGCGTACCCAGATTCGTCTTGCGTTCCGCCAGCCGCGGGAACAGGCTGTAAACCCGCTCCGGCGTCCACGGGCTGGACGCGCGCCCTGCCCGCGCCGGCCGCGCCACCGCGGTCAGGTTCTCGTGCACCGTCAGCGACTTGAAGATATTGCGTTCCTGCGGCACCCAACCGATGCCGACCGCGGCCCGCTCGTGCGACGGCAGCTTGTGCAAGGCGATGCCACCAAGCTGGATGCTGCCCCCGTGCTGGCGCGTGGCGCCAGCCAGGGTGTTGATCAGCGTGGTTTTACCAGTGCCGTTGCGACCCAGCAAGGCCAGCGTCTGGCCTTCGTTCAGACTCAGCGCGATGCCATTGAGCACCACCGCCTCGCCATAGCCGGCGCTCAGGCCCTGGACATTCAGCAGCTCAGCCATGGGCGAACCCTCCCTCGCTGGTCACAGGCGCCTCGTCCTCGCCATGGCCCAGGTACACGGCCTTGACCTGCGGGTCGTTGGCAATGGTTTGCGGATCGCCCTCGGTCAACACCGTGCCGTTGACCAGCACCGTCATGCGCTTGGCGAAACTGAAGACCAGGTCCATATCGTGCTCAATCAACAAAATCGATACCTCGGCCGGCAGCGCGGCCACGGTTTGCAGCAGCTCTTCGCGCTCGCCCGCGGGCACGCCAGCCACCGGCTCGTCCAGCAGCAGCACGCGTGGCTCACAAGCCAGCGCGATGGCAATCTCTAGTAGCCGGCGCTTGCCGTAGGCCAGCACCCGGGTTTCCTGGGCCATCACGGCCGTCAGGTGGAATTGCTCCAGCAGTTGCTCGCAGCGCTGCGTCACGTCGCGGCGTGCACCCAGCGCCTGCCACCACTTGCCGCCCAGGCCCTGGTGTTGCGACACCGTCATGGCCAGGGTTTCCAACGGCGTCAGCGTATCGAAAAGCTGGTTGATCTGGAAGGTGCGCACCATGCCGCGGCGTACGCGCTGGTATGGCGCCAGTTGGGTGATATCCTGCCCCTCCAGCACGATGCGGCCGGCGGTAGGCTGCAGCACGCCAGTGAGTAGATTGATCAAGGTGGTCTTGCCGGCGCCGTTCGGGCCGATCAGCGCGTGGCGCGCGCCTTTTTGCAGGTGCAGCGTAACGTTGTTGGTGGCGGTGATGCCACCAAACTGCATCACCAGGTCTTCGGCGGACAGCACGGTATCTGCGCTCATGGCCGACCTCCCGTCCGGCGCGGCAAACGCCAGGTCCAGGGGCGCAGCAGGCGTTCGCGGCCGACCAGCACCAGCACCACCAGGAACAAGCCGATCCAGAAGGTCCAGTACTGCGGCGTGATGCTGGACAGAAAGTCCTGCATCAGCTTGAACACCACCGCGCCGAGCACGCCGCCATACAGCCAGCCGACGCCCCCGACCACCAGGATCAGCATCACATCGGCCGAGCGGTGGAACTCGAACAGATCCAGCGAGGCAAAACCGGTGGTCTGCGCCAGCAAGGCGCCAGCCGCACCGGCAACACCAGCCGCCACGGTGTAGACCACCACCAGCCGGCTATGCACCGGGATGCCGATGGCCATGGCACGCAGCCGGTTGTCGCGTATCGCCTTCAACGTGGCGCCGAACGGCGAGTGCACCAGCCGCCGCGCCAGCACGAACAGCACGAGCAGCACGCTGAGCGAGTACCAGGCCGCAGTCTGCCCCATCAGATCAAATTCAAACTGGCCCAGCAGCGGCCCCATCACCACCCCCTGCAGGCCATCGGCGCCACCGGTCAGCCAATCCAGCTTGTTGGCCAGCTCCATCAGGATCAGGCCGACGCCGAGAGTCACCATCAGCCGCGTCAGGTCCGTGCCGCGCAAGATGGTGGCGCTGCAGATGGCGCCCAGCAGCGTCGCGGTGGCGATGCCGAATACCAGGCCGAGCAGCGGGTCGGGCATCACCAGTTTGGCAAACAGCGCGGCCGAATAGGCACCCATGCCGAAGAAGGCGGCATGGCCCAGCGACACGATGCCGGTGTAGCCCAGGATCAGGTCCAGCGACAGCGCGAACAGCGCGACGATGGCGATCTCGTTGATGATCAGCGCGTGGCGCGACAGTACCCAGGGCGCGGCCAGCGCCAGCAGCCACAGCGCGTATTCCCAGGACTTCCAGCGGCCGCTTTTCAGCAGCAGGTTTTGCGATTCAGACTGCATCACTTGCCCCCTTGGCGAACGAACAGGCCTTGGGGCCGCCAGATCAGAATCACGATCATCAGGCTGTAGACGATGAAGGCCCCGAGCTTGGGGATGTAGTACTTGCCGGCCACGTCGGCAACGCCCAGCAGTAGCGCGGCCAGCAGCGGCCCGGTGATGCTGGAGGTGCCGCCGACAGCGACCACGATCAAAAAGTAAATCATGAATTTCAACGGAAAGCTTGGATCCAGACCTAGCACCTCGGCACCCAGCGCGCCGCCGAGGCCGGCCAGGCCCGAGCCCACGGCAAAGGTGCCCAAAAACACCAGGTTCACATTGATGCCCAGGCCGGCCGCCACGCGTTGGTCGTCGACCGAAGCACGCAGGCGGCTGCCGAAACGGGTGCGCGCCAGCACATACTGCAACGCCACTGTCAGCGCGGTACACACGGCGATGATGAACAGCCGGTAGTGGCCCATGCCCAGCATCCAGGCACCCTCGCCCACTTCGGTACGGCCCTTCAGCCATTCGGGCAGCTGGATGATCTGCTGACTGGAGCCGATGAAGTAGTCGGCGCTGGCCACCGCCATGAAGGTCAGCCCAATGGAAAACAGCACCTGGTCCAGATGCGGCTTGCGGTACAGCGGCCGGTACAGCGTGCGCTCCAGCACCGCACCCAGCAGGGCCGAGCCCAGGAAAGCCAAGGGCAGGCACAGCAGAAACGGCACACCGAAGCGCTGCATCAGCAACACTGTGATGTAGCCGCCCACCATGGCAAAAGCGCCGTGCGCCAGGTTGATGAAATTCATCAACCCCATCGTCACCGCCAGGCCCACAGCCAGAATGAACAACAGCATGCCGTAGGCAATGCCGTCAAAAAGAATCGTCAACATGCGATAGCCAATCTCTCAAGTATCCGCAGGAATTCGAGCCCGCCGGAGGCGCGACTGCCTTACCCAGAACAACCGCGGAACCGGCTTTGCCGGGCCGCCGGTTGTGCCCCCCCTTCGTATCGGTTTTTCAAACCGATACGAAGGGGGGGCGGAAAGTGCGCAGCACTGTAGCCTGGGGGTGTTACTTAGCCTTGCCCGGATCTTTCACGTCCTTGATGACCGCGAATTCCACGTTGTACAGCTGGCCGTTCTTGCGCTCCACTTTGCGCAGATAGATGTTTTGCACGATGTCGCGGGTTTGCGCGTCGATGAAGATCGGGCCGCGTGGGCTCTCGAATATCTGGCCCTTCATTGCCGCCAGCAAAGCGTCGCCGCCGCCCTGGCCCTTGGTGGCGCGCAGTGCTTCGTAGATCACGCGCATACCGTCATAGCCACCCACGGCCATGAAGTTCGGGCGCAGACCCTTGTTCGCCTTGCCAAAGGCATCGACAAACTTGGCGTTCAAGGCCGAAGGATGGTCGGTTGAATAGTGGTGCGAGGTGACCACGCCCAGCGCGCCGTCGCCCATGTCGTTCAATTGGTCGTCATCGGTCACGTCGCCGGTACCGATCAGCTTGATGCCGGCCTTGTCCATGCCGCGCTCCAAAAACTGCTTCATCACCGCTGCACCGGCGCCGGAGGGCACGAAGACAAACAGCGCATCTGGCTTCAGGTCGCGCACTTTCTGCAGGAACGGCGCGAAATCCGGGCCGCGCAAAGGCACGCGCAGCGACTCTGGCACCTGGCCGCCGTTGAACAAAAAGCGCTCTTTGAAATACTTCTCGGCGTCCAGGCCCGGGCCGTAGTCGCTAACCAAGGTCACCACCGTCTTGATGCCGTTCTTGGGTGCCCAGTCGGCCATGCTGACCGCTGCCTGCGGCAAGGTGAAGCTGGTGCGTACGATGTACGGCGAAGCCTGAGTGATGCTGCTGGTGGCAGCGGCCATCACCACTTCGGGCGTCTTCGACTGGGTGGCGATGGGCGCGGTGGCCAGGGCCGATGGCGTAATACCGAAGCCAGCCAGCACATTCACCTTGTCATTCACCACCAGTTCCTGCGCCAGGCGCTTGGTGACGTCGGGCACGCTGGTGTCGTCCTTGACGATCAGCTGTATCTTCTTGCCGGCCACGGTATCGCCGTTCTGCGCCATATAGAGCTTGGCTGCGGCTTCGATCTGCCTGCCGGTGGAAGCCTGCTGGCCAGTCATGGGCAGGATCAGACCAATCTTGAAGACATTGTCTTGCGCTATCGAAACAGTAGCACCCAGCGCAGAAACGGCGAGCACTGTGGCGCGAATAAAGAAATTCTTGGGCATATCTTGTCTCCTGGTGGATGGGAATCAAACGCTCTGGCAGCCCCCGGCACACAAGTACCTTGCACCGCAAATCCGACTACACGATCAAGTGTAAGTGGCTGCAACATAAAGCAATCACTAACAGTTGTATAGCAGATATATAACAGCTGTACCCCATCACCAGGGCTAACCCTATTGCGCCCAGCGCGCTCAGGCGCTTGCGATGGCGGCTATTGATGCCTGCGGCGACCGGGCCGGGCCATTGGCTTCCGCGACAGGGGCCGACTCTAACCGGAACACAGATACCGCCGTCACTAGATCGCCGGCCTGCCCCTTCAGGCCACTGGCCGCGGCAGCCATCTGCTCGACCAGCGCAGCGTTCTGCTGATTCACCTGGTCCATCTGGGCCACGGCTTCGCCGATTTGCGACACACCGCTGCTCTGCTCGGCACTGGCCACGCTGATCTCGCCCACAATGGCAGCGAGCTTGCGGATGCTGGACACCACCTCGGCCATGGTGCTACCGGCCTCGTCCACCAGGCCCACGCCCTGCTCCACCCGCTGCACGCTGGCGGCGATCAGCGACTTGATCTCCTTGGCGGCATCGGCCGAGCGACTCGCCAGCGAACGCACCTCAGACGCCACCACCGCAAAGCCGCGCCCCTGTTCGCCCGCGCGGGCGGCTTCCACGGCAGCATTCAGCGCCAGGATATTGGTCTGAAAGGCGATGCCGTCAATCACGCTGATGATGTCGGCGATCTTGCGCGAAGACTGGTTGATGCCCTGCATGGTCTCAACCACCTTACCCACCACATCACCGCCGCGCACGGCCACCTGCGAAGCCTCCAGCGCCAGCCGGTTGGCGCTGTGGGCGCTGTCGGCGTTCTGCCGGACGGTACTACTAAGCTCTTCCATCGACGCCGCAGTCTGCTCCAGCGCACTGGCCTGGTGCTCGGTCCGCGCGCTCAAGTCATGGTTGCCCTGGGCAATCTCGGCACTGGCCCGGGCTACCTCGTCCGCCCCCATGCGTATGGATTGCACGATCTGCGTCAAAGACGATTGCATGCCGGCCATCGCAAACACCACGCTGCGCTGGTCGTTCGGCTGCACCTGCACCGGGCTGCTCAAATCGGCCTGGCTGATGGACGTTGCCAGCGCCACCACGGCATCCGGCTGCCCACCCAATTGGCGCAGCAAATGCCGGCTGATCAGCACAGCCAGCACGATCGACAGCAGCACGCAGGCCAGCGTCACGCCCATCAGCACCAGCTGGGCCTGGGTCACGGCTTGTCGGCCCTGGGCCTTGTCTTGTTCCGCCTGTGCCAGCTGGTCTTGCCACAGCTTCTGCAAAGCCTGGTAGGCCGCCACATACACCTGCTGGCTGGGCCCGTCGAAGAAATCACTGGCTTCCATGGCCCGCTCGCCCTCGGCACCTGCGGCGGAATTCGACATCTGGAAGAAGGTGCTGCGCAGCGCATGGTATTTGGCGATGGCACCCAGCAAATTGGCCTGTAGCGCCGGGTTCGCCGATATACCGCTGCCTGCCTTGTAACGCGCCAATGCGGCATCCAGCTCCTTCACGGCGGCTTTCACCACCAGCTCTTCACGGTCCTTGGAGGGCATATTCAACGCCGCCAAATGCTTGAGCTCGGATATGCGCACCGCCTGCAATTTGTCGTTCACCTCCCCCAGAGCCGTCAGCGCGGGCAAGCTGGTGTCCACCAGGCCATCAAAATCCGCATGCATGGACGTAATGCGGCTGTAGGCCGTCAAGGCCAGCACCACCACCAGCACAATCACCATGCCAAAGGCCAAGCCCAGTTGGCGCCCCACACTCATTCTGGAAAGCATCTTGGAATTCACCTTTGTGCGCTGCAGCGGCCCCAGCGCCTCCGTCCAACACCAACACATACACCAGGCCAGGATGCATACGGATGGCTGACTCCACCCAGATACATCAGCTTACATTTGGCGCCCGTGCCGGATGCATACCGATTTGTCGATTGCTGGTACGCAATTGGTTTTTCGGCTCAGGATATCCCTAGGAGCAGGCTTTAAGCGCCATGGTCCTACACGGCCCAAGTGGTGGCCGACGGTAAAATGCACAGCATGTTTCGTTGTGTCTTTGCGGTCGTTCTGTTCTTTGCCATGCTGGCATCCGGCTTGTACGCCTGGGCAGGCGAGCCGACAATGGCCGAGCACCATGTGGTGCAGGAACAGATACCTTTGCAGGCAGATGCCTGCGGCGAAAGCTCCACCAGCAACAAGCCGTTGCTCACAGACCAGCAGTCCGACACCGCTGAGACCGACAGTGGTTTTGACAGCCCCGCGCTGTGCCACTCGGCGCCGTCCGGCCTGACTTTTGGCCGCAAGTCGGCTGCGGCCATACCTTTCACACCCACCGCTTTCCTGCAACCGTTCTCGGATGGCTTGCGCAGGCCACCACGCTTGGCCCTGCTCCGCACCTAGTGCGGCGCAGCGTTTCTCTGCAAGAGAAACGCCCGCCCAGACCCTAGGCTGCGGGCCCTCTCACTGACGCTCTTGTCCGGCCTGCTGCTGTAGCGGCGGCTATTTGCACTCCACTGAAAGCTTACCGATGAACACACTCCACTCCAACACCTATGGCGCGGCTGAAAGCCTGCCCAGCACGGCGCAGCGCAACCGCGTTTTGCGCAATACCTATTGGCTGCTGGTACTGTCCATGCTGCCCACCGTGCTTGGCGCATGGCTGGGCGTAACAACCGGCATTTCCCGCGCCATGTCGCCCGGCATTGGCATGCTCGTCTTCCTGGGCGGCGCGTTCGGCTTCATGTACGCCATCGAGAAGACGAAAAACTCTGCGGCCGGCGTGCCGGTGCTGCTGGCGTTCACGTTTTTCATGGGGCTGATGCTGTCGCGTATGGTCGGCACGGTGCTGGGCCTGAACAACGGCGCCAGCCTGGTGATGACTGCCTTTGCCGGTACCGGCGGCATCTTCCTGGGCATGGCGGTCCTGTCTACCGTCATCAAGCGCGACCTGAGCGCCATGGGTAAATGGCTGTTCATCGGCGCGATCCTGTTGCTGGTAGCCGGCGTTGCCAACTTCTTCATACAGTCCAGCGCGCTGATGATGACGCTGTCGGTACTGGCCATAGGCATCTTTTCCGCCTTCATCCTGCACGACCTGAAGCGCGTACAAGACGGTTACGAGACAAACTACATCAGTGCCACACTGGGTGTCTACCTGAGCCTGTACAACGTGTTCCAGTCCTTGCTGGCACTGCTGGGCATGGGCGGCAGCCGCGACGAATAAGCGACGAACTCCCTGGGCCATCGGCATACCGGTAGCCCAGGGAGTGGCACAAAAACCATGCACACGCTCTTACTGCGCAGCTACTAGCTCAGCTGCATTTTTCTGGCCACGGCTGGCCTTGTCGGTTGCAACGGCTACCCCGCCGAGGCTCGGCGTACGGCTCTGCGCAGGCAAAGACCGAGGCACTGCCCTGCAAGATCACGACGCTCGTCAAGCGACGCACACGCGAGTGTCAAGCGGACACCGAAAACCAGGCTGCGGTGTCCGTTTGACGGTCTAGTTAATCCAGCCAGCGGCGCGCGTTGTGCCAGAGCTGCATCCACGGGCTGAAGCTGCTGACATCGCCGCTGGTCCAGCTCTTCTGCACGTTGCGGAACACGCGCTCGGGGTGCGGCATCATCGCGGTGAAGCGGCCATCGGCCGTGGTCACCGCGGTCAGGCCACCGGGGCTGCCGTTCGGGTTGAACGGGTAGGCCTCGGTCGCCACACCATGGTTGTCGGTGTAGCGCATCGCCGCAATCGCCTTGGTCGCGTCGCCACGGTAGGCGAAGTTGGCATAGCCTTCGCCGTGCGCCACGGCAATCGGCATGCGGCTGCCGGCCATGCCTTGCAGGAACACGCTGGGCGATTCCAGGATTTCCACCATCGACAGCCGCGCTTCGAAGCGCTCGCTGCGGTTGGTGGTGAAGCGTGGCCAGGCTTGCGCGCCGGGGATGATGTCGGCCAGTTCGGCAAACATCTGGCAGCCGTTGCAGACGCCCAGCGCCAGCGTGTCCTGCCGGGCAAAGAAGGCCTTGAACTCTGCCGCAAGCACCGGGTTGAAAGTGATGCTGCGCGCCCAGCCTATGCCGGCACCCAGGGTGTCGCCG
The DNA here is from genome assembly GCF_059421805.1 of Rhodoferax sp. GW821-FHT02C08. NCBI lineage: Bacteria > Pseudomonadati > Pseudomonadota > Betaproteobacteria > Burkholderiales > Comamonadaceae > Rhodoferax > Rhodoferax sp. GW821-FHT02C08. The sequence goes on along the minus strand of NZ_JBWKVR010000004.1, from coordinate 158,976 downwards.
TAGCTGAAGCCGCCGCAGGCCACCACGGCCTGCATATCCTGCAAGTGCACGCGGCCGGATTGCAGATCGGTCATGTGCACGTCGAAGGCCTCGAAGCCCGCCTCGGTGAAGGCGTAGGCCATCTCGGTGTGCGAATTCACGCCCTGCTCGCGCAGCACGGCAACCTTGGGCCGGGTCAGCTTCAAGGCCGGCGCCGCTACGGTTTTCGTAGCTGCTGGCGTAGACAGTACCTGCGCCAGAACACTGTTTGGCTCTATAAACACATGCAAGCCTGGGTCGTTGGCCGCACCGGCTGCTGCGTGCTCAGCATCGGCGCAGGCCGGGTTGTCGCGCTGCTGGCAGATCTGCCAGCTGACGCTGTCCCAAACCTGGTGCAGATCGGCCAGCTTGGCGCTGAACACGGCTTTCGCATCGCGCCAGACCTGGACTTCGCCCACGCCGGCGCTGATCGCGCTGTCTGAACTTGTTGGTATGGGCCGGGTCTTGCCCACGACGTGGCTGTGCTTGCCCAGGCCATGCGCGCGCAGGGTCTGGACCACGGCGTCACGGTCAGACGTGCGCACCTGCAGCAGCACGCCAAGTTCTTCGTTGAACAGCGCCTTCAAGGTCAGCTCTTCGCGGCGCGGGCCGACTTGGCCTGCCCAGTTCTTGCTGTCGCCCACATCCATGCGGCTGTCGGAAATACCATCGCCTTCGGTGACCAGCAGATCGACATTCAGCGCCACGCCCACGTGGCCGGCAAAAGCCATTTCGCAGGCTGCCGCGAACAGGCCGCCATCGCTGCGGTCGTGGTAGGCCAGGATTTGCGGGCGCACGGCATTGACGGCGTTCACCAGGTTGACCAGGTCTTGCGCATCGTCCAGATCGGGCACGGCATCGCCGACCTGGTTCAAGGTCTGCGCCAGGATGCTGCCGCCCATGCGGTTTTGGCCCTTACCCAGGTCGACCAGGATCAGCGTCGTGTCTTCCGTCGCGTTCAGCTGCGGCGTCAAGGTGCCGCGCACATCGGGCAGGCTGGCAAAAGCGGTGACGATCAGGCTGACCGGCGAGGTCACCTTCTTTTTGTCCGCATCGTCGGTCCATTGTGTACGCATGGACAAACTGTCCTTGCCCACCGGGATCGAAATGCCCAGCGCCGGGCACAGCTCCATGCCCACGGCCTTGACCGTGGCGTACAGCGCGGCGTCTTCGCCGGGTTCACCGCAGGCGGCCATCCAGTTGGCCGACAGCTTGACGCGGGGCAGATCGAAGGGTGCAGCCAGCAGATTGGTGATGGCTTCGGCCACGGCCATACGGCCGGACGCAGGGGCGTTGACGGCAGCCAGCGGCGTACGCTCGCCCAGAGCCATGGCCTCGCCCGCAAATCCCTTGTAGTCGGCCAGGGTGACGGCGCAATCCGCCACCGGCACCTGCCACGGCCCGACCATCTGGTCGCGGTGGCTGAAGCCGCCCACGGTGCGGTCGCCGATGGTGATCAGGAAGCGCTTGCTGGCGACAGTCGGGTGGGCCAGCACAGCAATGGCGGCTTTTTGCAGATCCACGCCGGTCAGTTCCACTGGCGCAAAGGTGCGCGCCACGGTCTTCACATCACGGTGCATCTTGGGCGGCTTGCCCAAGAGCACATTCATCGGCATGTCGACCGGGCTGGCCGCGCCGTCATCGGCGACGATCAGTTGGCGCTCTTCGGTAGCGACACCGACCACCGAGAACGGGCAACGCTCGCGCTCGCACAGCGCGGTGAAAGCCTCCAGCGAATCCGGCGCGATGGCCATCACATAACGTTCCTGGCTCTCGTTGCACCAGATTTCCTTGGGGCTCATGCCGCTTTCTTCCAGCGGCACGGCACGCAGGTCGAAGCGTGCGCCGCGACCGGCGTCATTGGTCAGCTCGGGGAAGGCATTGCTCAGGCCGCCGGCGCCGACGTCGTGGATCGCCAAAATCGGGTTCTTGTCGCCCTGCATCCAGCACTGGTTGATGACTTCCTGGGCCCGGCGTTCGATCTCGGGGTTGCCGCGCTGTACCGAGTCGAAGTCCAGCGACGCGGCATTCGCGCCGGTGGCCATCGAGCTGGCCGCGCTGCCGCCCATGCCAATGCGCATGCCCGGGCCGCCCAGCTGCACCAGCAGCGAGCCGGCGGGGAATTCGATCTTGTGGGTTTGCGTGGCGTCGATGGTGCCGAGGCCGCCGGCGATCATGATGGGCTTGTGGTAGCCGCGGCGGATGCTGTCCACATCGGAGGTGACGGTCTGCTCGTACTCGCGGAAGTAGCCCAGCAGATTGGGCCGGCCGAATTCGTTGTTGAAGGCCGCGCCACCCAGCGGGCCCTCGACCATGATTTGCAGCGGGCTGGCGATGTGCTCGGGTTTGCCGATGGACACGTCGCCGTCTTGCGGCCAGAGCTTGGAAACGGTGAAGCCGGTCAAGCCCGCCTTGGGCTTGGAGCCGCGGCCCGTCGCGCCCTCGTCGCGGATCTCGCCGCCAGCGCCGGTGGAGGCGCCGGGAAATGGCGAGATCGCGGTCGGGTGGTTATGGGTTTCAACCTTCATCAGCACATGGTGCTGCGCGCTACTCTTTTCATAGCTGCTGGCGCTGGTAGTACCTGCGCCTGAGGCCAATTTGGCCGAATTCCCAAATTCAGCCGATTTGGCTAAAAATCGTTCGATCTCGAAGCCTTCCATCACCGAGGCGTTGTCCGAGTACGCCACCACGCTGTGCTGCGGCGCCAGCTGGTGGGTGTTGCGGATCATGCCGAACAGGCTTTTGGGCTGCGCCACGCCGTCGATGGTGAACTCGGCGTTGAAGATCTTGTGGCGGCAATGCTCGCTGTTGGCCTGGGCGAACATCATCAGCTCCACGTCGCTGGGGTTGCGCTTCAGCGTCGTGAAGGCGTTGACCAGGTAGTCGATTTCGTCGTCGGCCAGGGCCAGGCCGAATTCGGTATTCGCCGTCTCCAGCGCGGCGCGGCCACCGCCGAGCACGTCGACCTGGGCCAGGGGCGCGGCTTCCAGCGAGGTGAACAGCTCTTGCGCCTGGCTGCGGTCCAGCATGGCACTTTCGGTCATGCGGTCGTGCAGCAGGTCGGCCACCTGGGCCAGTTGCTCGGCGGACAATACAGTTTTGCCCAACAAAGGCTGCTTGACAGACAAACGGTATTCGACCAGGCGCTCGACCCGGCGCACGGCCAGGCCGCAGTTGTGGGCGATGTCGGTAGCCTTGGACGCCCAGGGCGACACGGTGCCGAAGCGCGGGGTGACGACCAGCAGCGGGCCTTCGGCCGGGCCGGCATAGGGGTCGCCATAGGTCAGCAGGCCGTCCAATTGGGACTTGACGGCCTCCGTCAGAGGCGCATCGCTGGCCACCAGATGCACAAAACGCGCGGCAACACCGCTGATCTTGTCGTGGATGGCTTGCAGCCGGGGAAGAATTTGTTGAACGCGGAAGTCGCTGAGGGCATTGCCGCCCTCAAACTGGGAAATGTGCAAGGTCACTATAGCGGCCCGGGTTGGGGAAGTTAGCCTCTGATTTTAACGGCACGGTCAAAGCGTACTTCCCGCATCTAGGATAATTACAGCCATGACTATCACCTACAAAGACGCGGAAGGCATCGCAGGCATGCGCATCGCAGGCCGCCTGGCTTCCGAAGTACTCGACTACCTGACCCCCCACGTGGTGCCAGGCGTTACCACCAACCAGCTGGACAAGCTGGCGCACGACTACATCACCCAGGTGCAGGGCGGCATTCCGGCCCCGCTGAACTACACCGCCGGTGGCAACATCCCCTACCCCAAGTCGATCTGCACCTCGGTGAACCACCAGGTTTGCCACGGCATCCCGAACGACAAGCCGCTGAAAAAGGGCGACAGCGTAAACATCGACGTGACCGTCATCAAAGACGGTTGGCACGGCGACACCAGCCGGATGTTCATTGCTGGCGAAGGCAGCATCCTGGCCAAACGCCTGGCGGCGCTGACCTATGACGCGATGTGGCATGGCATCAAGATGGTCAAGCCCGGCATCCACCTCGGTGATATCGGCCACGCCATCCAGCGCTTTGCCGAAAGCAATGGCTTCAGCGTGGTGCGCGAATTCTGCGGCCACGGTATTGGCCGCGTGTTCCACGAAGAACCGCAGGTGCTTCACTACGGCAAACCCGGCACGCTGGAAATGCTGAAGCCCGGCATGACCTTCACCATCGAGCCAATGATCAACGCCGGCAAGAAGGAGATCAAGGAAGGGCCGGAAAAAGACGGCTGGAGCATCGTCACCAAAGACCATTCCCTGTCGGCCCAGTGGGAACACACCATCCTGGTCACCGAGACCGGCTACGAAGTACTGACCGTCTCTGCGGGCAGCCCGCCCATCCCAGCATTCGTGCCAGCCCAAGCCTGAAGCTTCTACGCGCCCCACCATGACCGACATCCAGGCGCTGCGGGCGCATTACCTGCAGGAAAAATCGCGTTTGCTGCAAACCGTGCGCGACAGCGGCCCCAGCACCCGGGGCCTGCGCAAGGCTTTGCAAAACCTGTCCCACCTGGCGGACGACACCTTGCGCGACCTTTGGGTGCGCGCCGGCTTCACCGCCTCGTTCGCTCTGGTGGCGGTGGGCGGCTTTGGCCGGGGCGAGCTGTTCCCCTACTCGGATATCGACGTGCTACTGATGCTGCCCGACGGCGAATCGCCCGAGCAAGACGAGGCATTGAAATCGCGCATCGAAGACTTCATCGGCAGTTGCTGGGACGCGGGGCTGGAGATCGGCTCCAGCGTACGCAGCCTGGAAGACTGTCTGGCCGAAGGCAGCAAGGATGTGACGGTGCAGACCGCGCTGATCGAGTCGCGCCTGGTCACCGGCGACGCCAAGATGTATGCCGACTTCCGCCAGCGCCTGGGCACGGTGTCCGACCCGCGCGCCTTTCTGGTGGCCAAGACGCTGGAGATGCGCCAGCGGCATAACAAGTTTGAAAACACGCCCTACTCACTGGAGCCCAACTGCAAGGAATCGCCAGGCGGCCTGCGCGACCTGCAAACCATTCTGTGGGTGGCCAAAGCTGCCAACCTGGGCAAGAGCTGGGAAGAGCTGGTGCGCAGCGGCATCGCCACACCGCACGAGGCCAAGCAAATCAAGCGCAACGAAGACCTGCTGTGCCTGATACGCGCCCGCCTGCACCTGACAGCGCATCGCCGTGAAGACCGCCTGGTGTTCGACCTGCAGACTGCTGTGGCCGAATCGTTTGGCTATAGCTCCGAGGACGACGACGGCCAGCCGGTGCGCGCCAGCGAAGCGCTGATGCGCCGCTACTACTGGGCGGCCAAGGCCGTGACCCAACTCAGCCATATCCTGCTGCTGAACATCGAGGAGCGGCTGAACCCCTCCACCCACCTGCTGCGGCCGATCAACGAGCACTTTTTTGAAAAAGCCGGGATGATCGAAGTCGCCAGCGACGACCTGTACCACCGGCACCCACACGCCATTCTGGAGACCTTCCAGGTCTACGCCTGCACGCTGGGCGTGCGTGGCCTGTCGGTGCGCACGCTGCGCGCCCTGTACGGCGCGCGAAGCCTGATGACCTCGCAGTTCCGCAAGGACCCGGTAAACCGCGCCACCTTCATGCGCATACTGCAGCAGCCGGCTGGCATCACCCATGCGCTGCGGCTGATGAACGATACCTCCGTGCTGGGCCGCTACCTGTGGGTGTTCCGACGCATCGTCGGGCAGATGCAGCACGACCTGTTCCACGTCTATACCGTCGACCAGCACATCCTGATGGTGCTGCGCAATGTGCGCCGCTTCTTCATGGCCGAGCACGCCCACGAATACCCGGCCTGCTCGCAGCTGGGCGCCGGCTGGGACAAGCCCTGGATCTTGTTTGTGGCGGCGCTGTTCCACGACATCGCCAAGGGACGTGGTGGCGACCATTCCGAGCTGGGCGCGCTGGAAGTACGGCACTTCTGCAGCCAGCATGGCATCAACCGCGAAGACGGCAAACTTATCGAATTCCTGGTCAACGAACACCTGACCATGAGCCGCGTGGCGCAAAAGGCCGACCTGAGCAACCCGGACGTCATCAACGCCTTTGCCAAACGCGTAGGCAACGAACGCTATCTGACCGCCTTGTACCTGCTGACCGTGGCCGACATCCGCGGCACCAGCCCCAAAGTCTGGAACGCCTGGAAGGGCAAGCTGCTGGAAGACCTGTACCGCACCACCCTGCGCAGTCTGGGTGGCCGCGCACCCGATCCGCAGGCCGAGGTAGAGGCGCGCAAGCGTGAAGCCCTGGTGCTGCTGGCCCTGCACGCCCAGCCTTTTGAGTCGCACAAAGCCCTGTGGGACACGCTGGACGTGGGCTACTTCATGCGCCACGACGCGGCCGACATCGCCTGGCATACGCGCCAACTGTCACGCCACCTGGCCTTCCCGGCGCCGCTGACGGTGCCGCCGCATGCGGTGAAACCGGTGGTGCGCGCCCGCCTGTCGCCAGTCGGCGAAGGCCTGCAGGTAATGGTCTACACGCCCGACCAGCCCGATCTATTTGCGCGCATCTGCGGCTTCTTCGACCAGGCCGGCTTCAGCATCGTGGACGCCAAGGTGCATACCGCCCGCAACGGCTTCGCGCTGGACACCTTCCAGGTGGTCACGGCCATGCTGCCCGAGCACTACCGCGAGCTCACCAGCATGGTGGAAAACGACCTGGACCACACCCTGGCCCAGCAAGGCCCACTGCCGCCACCCAGCAAGGGCCGGGTGTCGCGCCGGGTGAAGAGCTTCCCCATCGCGCCGCGCGTGGACCTGCGGCCTGACGAAAAAGGCCAGCGCTGGCTGCTGAACATCTCCGCCAGCGACCGCGCCGGTCTGCTGTACCTGGTGGCCCGCGTGCTGGCCAAGCACAACCTCAGCGTGCTGCTGGCCAAGGTCACCACCCTGGGCGAGCGTGTGGAAGACAGCTTTTTGGTGCAAGGCCCAGAGCTGCAGTACAACCGCAACCAGATCGAGATCGAGACCGAGCTGCTGGACGCACTGGCCGCCAAATGAAGCAAGACGTCAGCTAAAAACTGGCGCCAAACTGATAAGCTCCAGATCACAGAAATCCTTCTGAACTGGTCCGCCCTGCACTTGGGGCGGCCAGCCTGTTTCCACCTATCCACCGGAGAAAACCATGGCCAAAGGTCAACAAAAAACCAATAAAGAAGCCAAGAAACCCAAGAAGGACACATCTCCACCCAAGCCCATTTCGGGTGAAGCCGTGCGCCCCACCATCACCACCGTGGTGCCAGTGCGCGGCAAGCTCAAGAAGGTTTAAAGGTTTCCCAGGCCACTGCTATTGAATTAATAGCTGCCTCCGCAGGATATACGGGCGCCAGTGCCTTATTTCTCTTAAATATCCCGACTGCGGATGGAGCCGCTCACAGCAAGGGACGCAGCTCCCTTGCCGCCTCCAACAACACCGGCAACAGCTCTTTGCGCAGCACCTCTTGCTGCAGCCGTTGCGGCGTGGTCACCACATTCAGCGCAGCCACCGTCTTGCCCTGCAGATTGCGCAGCGGAATCGCCAGGGCATGCACGCCCAATTCGTGCTCTTCACTGGCCACGCAATAGTCGTCAGCGCGTACCTGCGCAACCACCGCGCGAAAAACTTTGGTGTCGGTAATAGTGTGCGCGGTCAGCCGGGCCAGGCTACGCCCCTTCATCCAGGCATTAAAGCTCGACTTGGTCTCCGCCGCCAGCAGCACCCGCCCGGTGGAAGTGGCATGGGCTGGCAAGCGTGCACCCAGGTGCAGGCCATACGCCAGCACGCGCAAGGGCCCGCCGCTGCGGTCGTTGCCACTGCGCGCCACGATGACCACCTCGTCGCCGTCACGCACCACGGCCGAGAACGACTCCAGCGTCTGCGCCGCCAGCCGGTTCAGCGTGGGTTGCAGCACCCGCGGCAGCTGGGCCGAAGCCAGATAACTACCTGAAAAACGCAGCACCTTGGCCGCAAGCCAGAAGTAGCTGCCATCGGTATCCAGGTAGCCCAGGTGCGCCAGGGTCAGTAAATGGCGCCGGGCGGCAGCCCGCGTCAGGCCCGCACGCTGCGCCGCCAGGGTGGCGTTCAGGCGCTGGCGCTGCGTGTCAAAACTCTCCAGCACCGCCATGCCTTTGGCCATGCCTTCGATCAAATCGGCCTTCTGAATCTCCATGGGCGCCCTTCTGTGGATGTTTGCGCGGTGATCGCGCAGCAGTCTCGATAATCGCACAAAGAGCGCCGAACGGCCGCCACAGAACGTTCCTGGCAGCCTAAGCTAACAGGCAAATTACGCCCTCAGGAGACACCCCATGCGAACCCAGGTTGCCATCGTCGGAGCCGGCCCGTCCGGCCTGCTGCTCGGCCAGTTGCTGCACAAAGCCGGCATAGACAACATCATCATCGAACGCCAAAGCCCTGACTACGTGCTGGGCCGCATCCGCGCCGGCATACTGGAACAAACCACGGTGGACATGCTGCGCGAAGCCGGTGTGGGGCCCCGCATGGAGGCCGAAGGTGTGGTGCACCACAGCATTGAGCTGGTGTTCTCCGGCGTGCGGCATGCGATCGACGTGCATGGACTGACCAACGGCAAGGTGGTCACCGCCTACGGCCAGACCGAACTCACCCGCGACCTGATGGATGCACGCAGCGCCGCTGGCCTAACAACCATCTACCAGGCTGCCAACGTCAGCGTGCATGATTTCGACAGCGAACACCCCAAAGTGCACTACCAGAAGGATGGCCAGAACTTCGAGCTGGAATGCGACTTCATCGCCGGCTGCGACGGCTTCCACGGCATCTGCCGCGCCAGTGTGCCCGAGGGCTCCATCACCGAATACGAAAAGGTCTACCCGTTTGGCTGGTTGGGTGTGCTGGCCGATGTGCCGCCCGTGTCGCCGCACGCCATCGTCTACGGCAACAGCGAACGCGGCTTCTCGCTGTGCTCGATGCGCAGCCTGACGCGCAGCCGCTACTACGTACAGTGCCCCCTCACCGACAAGGCCGAGGACTGGAGCGACCAGCGCTTCTGGGACGAGCTGCGCAGCCGCCTGGACCCGGACCTGGCCGAGCGCATCGTCACCGGCCCTACGCTAGAGAAAAGCATCGCCCCGCTGCGCAGCTTCGTGGCCGAGCCGATGCGCTTTGGCCGCATGTTCCTGGCCGGCGACGCCGCCCACATCGTGCCTCCCACCGGCGCCAAGGGCCTGAACCTGGCCGCTAGCGACGTCAAGTATTTGTCCAGCGCCTTCATTGAGTTCTATGCCGAAAGGAGCGCGGCTGGTATCGACACGTATTCACAGCGCGCCCTGGCACGCATCTGGAAGGCCGAGCGCTTTTCCTGGTGGTTGACCTCGCTGATGCACAAGTTCCCCGACACCGGCGCCTTTGGTCAGCGCATGCAGGAAGCCGAACTGGAATATCTGGTGAACTCCACCGCCGCCTCCACGGTGCTGGCGGAAAACTATGTGGGCCTGCCGCTGAACCTGGAGCGCTGAGCCCAGCCCATCGCTATCAAATAAATAGCTACTTGCGCAGACGATACCTGCGCTAGCAGCCTATTTCTCATAAAACCACTCAGCCCAAGGTGCCAGCTTCAATGGTGATGCGGCGCTCGCATCGGGCGGCGATGGCGCGGTCGTGCGTCACCAGTACCAGGGTCGTACCCTGCTCGCGATTTAGCGCGAACATCAACTCCATCACCGTCTCGCCGGTGGCAAAGTCCAGGCTGCCGGTGGGCTCGTCGGCCAGCAGCACGGCCGGCTGCACCACAAAGGCCCGCGCCAATGCCACGCGCTGCTGCTCTCCTCCGCTGAGCAGCTTGGGGTAATGGCCTAGCCGCTGGCCCAGGCCGACGCGCCCCAACATCTCGGTGGCGGCTTTGCGCGCGTCCTTGCGGCCTATGAGTTCCAGCGGCAGCATCACGTTCTCAAGCGCGGTCAAATTACCCATCAGCTGGAAGCTCTGGAACACAAAACCCAGCTTCTGCGCCCGCAATGCGGCCCGGGCGTCTTCACTCAGCGCAAAAATATCCTGGCCGGCGATGTGAACTGTGCCCTGCGTGGGTGTATCCAAGCCTGCAATGATGGACAACAAGGTGCTTTTGCCGGAACCTGACGCGCCCACGATGGCCACAGTCTCCCTGGGCGCTAGTGAGAAATCGATATCACGCAAAATGGAGAGCGTGCCGGTAGAGTCGGTCACCGACTTGGAGACATGCTCTACAGAAATCACAGCACCTGGGGACAGATTTGGCATGAAAGGCTTTGAGTTTTGAAACGTAGACACTTTATCGCGACATGGACCCTGGCCGCCGCTGTGGGGTCATCCGGTGCCTGGGCCAAGACCACGCCGAACATTCTGGTGGTGGGCGATAGCATCAGCGCCGAATACGGCCTGCCCCGCGGCACGGGCTGGGTGGCTCTGCTGGAGAAGCGCCTGGCCGAACAAAAGATCCAGGCCGTGGTGCACAACGCCAGCATCAGCGGAGACACCACTTCGGGTGGCCGCTCGCGTCTGGCCGGCCTGCTGGGCTTTTACCAACCGACACTGGTGGTGATTGAGCTAGGAGGCAATGATGCGCTGCGCGGCCTACCCCTACAGTCCACCGAAGACAATTTGCGCCAAATGACCGAAACCGCCCAGAAAGCCGGTGCCAAGGTGCTACTGGTCGGCATGCAAGTGCCGCCGAACTACGGACGTGATTACGCAAATCGCTTCCAGAGCACGTTCGAGAGGGTGGCAAAGACGGAGAAAACCGGGTTGGTGCCCTTCTTGCTGAAAGGCGTGGCGGATGCGCCGGACCCGGTGGCTTTGTTCCAGCCAGACCGCATCCACCCCAAGGCGGAGGCGCATCCTACGTTGCTGAACAACGTGTGGCCGGAGCTGAAAAAGCTGCTGAACTAAAAAACGAAGGAAAGATCAGGCGTCGCTGGAGGCGTCGGGCGGTGGGGTTTGCGTTGCATCGCCCTGATCCTGCACACCGTCGTCCGTGACGCCGTCGTGCTTGCGCTCGCTCTTGGCCTTCAGCTTGTCTTCCTTCTTCTTTTTCTTGGCCAGCTCTTTTTGACGCTTTTCGTATCCGTAATTTGGTGTTGCCAAGGTGGTCTTCTTTCAAAATAAGGCTACCACTTTAACAGCTTGCCCGGCACCCGGATATTCGGCGGCCCCAGGATCTAACCGCTGGACTGCGCCAGTTTCCGCAGCGCCTGCGCCAAGTCTGCTTGCAGGTCCGCCACCGCCTCCAAACCCACGGAGAAGCGTACCAGCGTGCCTCGCGCCAGATGGTCCGGCCAGCCTACCCGCATGCGCTCCAGTTCGTAAGGCACCACCAGACTCATCGGACCGCCCCAGCTATAACCCAGCTTGAACAAAGCCAGGGCATCGCAAAAGGCGTCCACCTGCGCCGAGGTATAGCGCGGGTCCAGCACCACGCTGAACAAGCCGGCGGCCGCATCCTGCGCGCCACACAGCGCCTGCCAGTGCGTATGGCCAGGCGAACCCGCCAGCGCAGGGTGCAGCACCTGTACAAACTCGGCCTGCTGGCGGCACCATTGCACCAAGGCGCGGGTCGCCATGTCGTGGGCCCGGTAGCGCAATGCCATGCTGGGCAAGGAGCGCAGCACCAGCTCGGCATCATTGGCCGCAACACCCAGGCCCAAATGCATATGGGTGCGCTGAACCCTGCGGTGCAGCGCAGGATCGCGGGTGACGACGCTGCCCATCAGCACATCGCCGCCCCCGCTGGGGTACTTGGTCAGCGCATGGACGGACAGGTCCACGCCGAGCGTGGTCCCGCTGCCAGACAACAGATCAAAGGGGTTGAAGGCCAGGCCCGCACCCCAGGTGTTGTCCAGCGCGCACCAGACCTGGCGATCACGGCAGACCTGCAGCAAAGCCGGCAGGTCTGGGAACTCCAGGGTAACGGAGCCCGCAGCCTCGACCCACACCAGCCGGGTGGTCGGCGTGATCTTGGCCGCCAGATCGCCTGGATTCATGGGGTCGTAAACCTGGGTGCTGATGCCCCAGCGCGCCAACTCGCCTTCCGAGAAGGCCTTGTTGGGGCCGTAGACGTTGTCGGGTAACAGCATGCTGTCGCCGGCCTTCAGCAGGGCCAGAGCCACATTGGCGATGGCCGCCAAGCCGCTGGGCACCAGCACGCAGTAGCTGCCACCTTCCAGCGTCGCGATGCGCTCTTCCAGCGTGTAGGTGGTGGGCGTGCCGTGCAGGCCGTAGGTGTAGGCCGACTTGTCTTTCCATTCGTACTCGCGCATGGCGGCCACGGACGGAAAGATGACGGTCGACGCCTTGAACACGCCAGGCTGCGGCGCCGCAAACGCCGCTGGCGGCGCGTACGGGTGGTGGATCAGCTGGGTGGAAGGATGGGGACGGCTCGCCACGGATCGCTTGCGTCAGCCGCGCTTACAGCTTCCACTTTTCCATCAGCTGGGCTGGACGCATGGCGTCGTAGCCCTCGAAAGGCTGGTGGATCCAGGGATTGGTGGGCAAAAACTCGACCGAATAGTCGGGCGTAAAGACGGAAACCGCCTTGGTCCAGATCACGGCGCTGCGCAGCTCGGTGATGGGCGCGTAGTCGCTCTTGAGCTGACGCACCACCGCGTTCAGCGTGTGGCCGGTATCAGCCAAGTCATCCACCAGCAGCACCTTGCCAGCAATTTCACCCTTGGGTGTAGTGATGAAGCGAGCGATATCCAGCACGCCCTGCTGGCGGCCGGCATCCGCGCGGTACGAGCTGGTGGACATAATGGCCAGAGGCTTGTCGAAGATGCGTGACAGCACATCGCCAGGGCGCAAGCCACCGCGCGCCAGGCACAGGATATTGTCAAATTCCCACCCCGACTGGTGGACTTTGAGGGCCAGCTTTTCGATAAGGCTGTGGTATTCGTCATAACTGACGTACAGGTGCTTGCCGTCTTCTGTCAACATGGGGAATTACTCCTGAAATAATAGCTACTGGCGCAGGCGCTATCTGCGCCAGCGGCCAATTTATTCAATAACTCAAGCAGCCTTGTAAGGGTGCTGCATCATGATGGTGTGGTCGCGGTCCGGGCTGGTCGAGACCATGGCGATGGGCACACCCGTCACCTCTTCAATGCGGCTCAGGTAGCGGCGCGCATTCTCGGGCAGCTTGCTGTAGTCGGTCACGCCCACAGTGGAATCGGTCCAGCCATCGATGGCTTCGTACACCGGCACGCAGCGCGCGATATCGTCTGCACCCATGGGCAGGATATCAACCAGTTCGCCGTCCAGCATGTAGCCGGTGCAGAGTTGCAGCACGTCAATGCCGTCCAGCACATCCAGCTTGGTAATGCACAGGCCGCTCAGGCCATTGACCTGGGCGCTGCGCTTGAGCAGGGCCGCATCAAACCAGCCGCAACGGCGACTGCGGCCGGTGGTCACGCCCTTTTCAGCTCCGACAGTGCTCATGTGGTAGCCAGGCGTACCGGGCTTTTCCCATTCGAGTTCGGTCGGGAACGGACCGCCGCCTACGCGGGTGCAATAGGCCTTGGTGATGCCCAGGATGTAGTGCAGCATGCCCGGGCCCACGCCAGAACCGGCAGCGGCATTGCCAGCCACGCAGTTGCTGGAAGTCACGTAGGGGTAGGTTCCGTGGTCCACGTCCAGCAACGTGCCTTGCGCACCTTCAAACAGCAGGTTGGCACCTGCTTTGTGGGCGTCATTCAATTCACGCGACACGTCGGCCATCATCGGCTTGAGCAACTCGGCATGGCGCATGGACTCGGCATAGACCGTGTCGAAATCGATCGCAGGAGCATGCAGGAACTGGGTCAGCACGAAGTTGTGCAGCTCCAGCAGCTCACGCAGCTTGGTGGCGAAACGCTCGGGGTATTTCAGGTCCTGCACGCGCAGCGCGCGGCGGGCAATCTTGTCCTCATAGGCAGGACCGATACCGCGACCTGTGGTGCCGATCTTCTCGGTGCCGCCCTTTTCGCGCAGCGCTTCGCGGGCGATGTCGATAGCCGCGTGGAACGGCAGGATCAGCGGGCAGGCCTCGCTGATGCGCAGGCGCGAACGCACTTCGACACCTGCCTTCTCCAGCCCTTCGATTTCTTCAAACAGCTTGGCGGCCGACAACACCACACCATTGCCTATGTAGCATTTGACGCCAGCGCGCATGATGCCGCTGGGAATCAGGTGCAAGGCCGTCTTCACGCCGTTGATGACCAAGGTGTGGCCCGCGTTGTGACCGCCTTGGAAGCGCACCACGCCCTGGGCGCTTTCGGTGAGCCAATCGACCAGCTTGCCCTTGCCTTCATCGCCCCATTGCGTACCCACCACGACGACATTGCGACCAGGAACCAGATTTGTTTGGGTGTTCATCTCAGAAATTTTCTTAAATAACTTGCACGACCCACTGCCCAGCCGCTTGCTGAAGCACGCGATCGCAATGGAACTCATCAACTTCACTTTCGTGGCCTGGCAACACGCAGACCACAATCTCACCTTCGGCGCGCAGTGCAGCAATAGCCGCGCGCAGATCGTCGGCATGGCCCCAAGGCGCGCGGATGGCGGCCCGCAGCGGACGTGGGCCCACGGCCCCCACCAACTGCTTCAGGTCCAGACTGAACCCAACCGCCGGGCGATTACGACCAAAGACCGCTCCCACCTCGTCATAACGGCCGCCACGCACCAAGGCATCGCCAGCGCCTTGCGCATAAATCGCAAAGCGTGCACCGCTGTAGTAGGCATAACCGCGCAGATCGGCCAGATCAAAGCTGACCGGCGTGCCGGCCAGCTGTTCCGCTAGCCACTGCAAATCACGCAGCGCGTCCTGGATGGCCGGCAAACTTGGCAGCACACGAAGTGCCTGCTGCAGGATGCTGGCATCGCCATACAACTGCACCAGAGCCAATAGGCCGTCACGCGTCACCGCCGGGAAGCCCTGGCACAACTCGGCCAGCTCAGTAGCGTCTTTGTTGGCCAGCGCAGCATGGATACGTGCCAACAGATCGGGCGCAGGCGCCACTTCTGCCAGCAGGGCACGCGCAATACGCGCATCACCCATATCGACCGTGATGCCTTGGACCTCAGCCGCCCGCAGACAGTCCAGCGACAGCTGCAAGACCTCCAGATCGGCTTCCAGGCCGGCATGGCCGTAAATTTCGGCGCCCAGTTGCAGCGGTTCGCGGGTGGCATGCGGACGGTCTGGCCGGGTATGGGCCACAGGGCCGCAATAGCACAGGCGCGTCACACCCTTGCGGTTGAGCAAATGGGCATCAATGCGTGCAACCTGGGGCGTGGTGTCAGCGCGCACGCCCAACATCCGCCCGGACAGCTGGTCTACCAGTTTGAAGGTTTGCAGATCCAATGCCTCGCCGGTACCGGTCAGCAAGGACTCCAGATGCTCCAACAGAGGCGGCATGACCAGCTCGTACGCATAGCCACGGGCGGTGTCGAGCAAGGCGCGACGCAGTTCTTCGATGTGCCGTGCCTCGGAAGGCAGGACATCGGCAATGTGATCCGGGAGGACCCAAGCAGACATGGGATTTGGGGAGGCTGTTAAAAAAGAGATTTTACCGGGCTTGGGCACGGGTAAAAACCGCCACGGTACTTTTCCTGCAATCCGTGGCGTTCAAGCGGGACGCAGCCCCTATGTCAGCAGCAGAAACAAAACCAGCCCGAGCAGCATGCTGCACAGACCAAAGAAACGTAGCTGGCCGTCTTGCAGCTCCAAAAGCTGCTTGAACATATTGCGCCAGGTAGACGGTGATAGAAAAGGCAGCAGCCCCTCTATCACCAGCACCAGGGCCAGAGCGGCCCAAAGGCTATTGCCGTCTTCCAAGATTACTTCTTACCGGCAGGCGCAGCAGCACTGCTGCCACTACCGCGCATAGCTTTGAAGAAGTCCGACGATGGGTCCAAGACCATCACATCGCTCTTCTTGTTGAAGCTGGCTTTGTAGGCATCCAGGCTGCGGTAGAACTGCGCAAACTGGGGGTCTTTGCCAAATGCATCGGCATAAATGCGAGAAGCCTCGGCATCACCCTCGCCCTTGATCTTCTGGGCCTCACGGGTGGCATTGGCGATGGTCACTTCACGTTGCTTATCGGCATCGGCGCGGATCTTTTCGCCCTCAGCAGCACCCGTGGAACGCAGCTCGTTGGCCACGCGCTTGCGTTCGGCCTCCATGCGACGGTAGACCGATTCGGTGATGGCCTCCACGTAGTCCACACGCGTAATACGTACATCCACTACATCCACACCCCAAGGCTTGGAGCCCTGCACGGCCTCTTGAACTTCGCGCTTCACATCGGCCATCAATGCTTCGCGCTTCAGCGACAGCAACTCCTTCACCGTGCGCTTGTTGACTTCCTCTTGGAAGGCATTGCGCACCACGCGGTTCAGCTGATTGGCGCCGGCATTCTCATCCAGGCCCACATTACGGATGTAGTCGGACGGCGTCGAAACGCGCCAGCGCACATACCAGTCAATCACCACGCGTTGCTTTTCAGCGGTCAGCATGGGCTCGGCGTCGGTGCTGTCCAGGGTCAGCAATCGCTTGTCGAGATAAGTGACGTTTTGGAACGGTGGCGGCAACTTAAAGTTCAGACCGGGCTCGGTTATCACCTCTTTAATCTGGCCCAGGGCGTAGACCACACCAAACTGGCGCTGATCCACCACGAACAACATGGAGCTCAGCAGCGCGAAGACCACCAGCAGGGACGATGCAATAAAACCAACTCTGTTCAAAGTATTCTCCTAACGCACGTCACGGTCACGCGAGCGCGAGTTGTCGCGCGTGCGGGCATCATTCGACACGATCGCTGGCGCAACCGGCACCACCGAGCTGCTTGCCAACGGATCTGCCGTAGTGCTGCTATTTGCAGCACCCACAGCGGCTTGACCTGACATCTGCATGATCTTGTCTATCGGCATGTATAGCAGATTGGAGCCCTGCTTGGAGTCCACCAAGACCTTGGTGACATTGGTATAGATTTGCTGCATGGTGTCCAGATACATGCGATCGCGCGTGACCTGGGGGGCCTTCTGGTATTCGGTCAACACCGAGCGGAAACGCTGCGCATCACCTTCGGCCTGGGCCACGATACGGGCCTTGTATGCCTCAGACTCTTCTTGCAGGCGCGACGCGGAACCCACGGCGCGTGGCACCACGTCGTTGGCATAGGCCTGGGCTTCATTCTTGGCACGTTCACGCTCCTGACCGGCCTTCAGCACATCGTCAAACGCAGCCTGCACCTGCTCGGGCGGACGCACGCCACTTTGCTGCATATTGATGCCAACCACCTCCACACCCAACTTATAGCGGTCCAGAATGGTTTGCATCAGCACGCGCACACGCGGTCCAATCTGGTCACGCTCCTCGGCCAAGGCCGTATCCATGCGCATCTTGCCCACCACCTCGCGGACCGCCGTTTCTGCGGCCTGCACCACGGCGCCGCTGGGGTCCTTGCTTTCAAACAGGAAGGCACGCGCATCGTTCAAACGGTATTGCACAGCGAACTTGATCTCGACGATGTTTTCATCTTCGGTCAGCATGGCGGATTCACGCAAGCCAGTGGCCTTGATGATGGAATCGCGACCCACATCCACAGAACGGATCTGGGTGACGGAAACCAGCTCGTGGCGCTGCACGGGGTAAGGCAGACGCCAGTTGAAGCCCGCCCCCACCGTGGATTTGTACTTGCCAAACTGGGTGATCACGGCCTGTTGGCCTTCCTGCACAATGAAGAAGCCGGTGCCCAGCCAAATCAGCAGAACCACGCCAGCGATCAAACCGATGCCGACACCCGCATTCTTCATGTCGGGCTGAAAACCGCCACCACCGCCACCGGAAGATCCGTTGCCGCGAGAATTATTCTTGTTGCCGCCAAACAGCCCGCCCAATTTGCGGTTGAAGTCACGCCACAACTCATCCAGGTCCGGCGGGCCTTGGTTCGGACCCTGGCCGCGGTTGGGCGTGTTCTTGGCCGGCTCTTCCGGCTTCTGAGAGCCATCGGACCCATTGTCGTCACCACGGCCCCAGCGCGGGTCGTTCAAGTTGAACATACCCCGGAGTCGTCCTGGCAGGATGGCCATAGTAAAAGCCCGTAAATTGAGATTCATTCGCGCAAGTCTCTCGGTTGTCATTCCTGTATTGTGCCTATGGAAACACCGTCGCCGAGCCATTCCGGGGATTGCGTGGGGGCATCTGCCTTGGACATTTTGGCCAAGGACAGTTCCGCCAGCTTCTGCCGCAACGCCGGCATTCCGTCTCCGGTACGGGCACTTAAAAAAATTCGAGGGACCTGCTGGCCATCTACCTCGATTTCATCTTGCATCTGGAGCGGCCAACGCGATTTATCAAGGGCATCCAGCTTGTTAAATACCAGCAGTTGGGGCACATCGTCAGCGCCTATTTCTCTCAGCACCATGCCGACTTCGGCCATCTGCTCAGGAAAGTTCGGGTTGGAGGCATCCACCACATGCAACAGCAAGTCGGCATCGGCTGCTTCTTGCAGGGTTGCTCGGAACGCATCCACCAATCCGTGCGGCAGATCGCGGATAAACCCCACGGTGTCGGACAGGGACACGGACCGCCCGGCCTCACCCAGGTATAGCTGACGAGTAGTGGTGTCCAGCGTGGCAAACAACTGGTCGGCGGTGTAGGCCCGTGCCTTCACCAAGGTGTTGAATAGTGTGGATTTGCCGGCGTTGGTATAGCCGACCAGCGAAATGGTGAAGGCGTCGCGGCGCGAACGCTGGCGCCGCTGGGTGCTGCGCTGGCGCACTACCTTTTGCAAGCGCTCCTTGGTTCGCTTGATGGACTCGCCCAGCATGCGGCGATCGAGCTCGATCTGCTTCTCACCGGGGCCGCCACGCATACCGATACCGCCGCTTTGCCGCTCCAAATGCGACCAGCGCCGGACCAGCCGGGTACTCAGATACTGCAAACGCGCAAGTTCGACCTGCAACTTGCCTTCGTGGCTGCGCGCGCGCTGGGCAAAAATGGTCAGGATCAGCATGGTCCGGTCGTTGACCGGCAACTCACAGTGGCGTTCCAGATTGCGCTGCTGCGCGGGGCTCAAGCTCTGGTCGAAGAGAATCTCGGTCGCGCCATGCATTTGCGCCAGCAGCTTGATCTCATCAGCCTTGCCGCTGCCTACAAACAGCGCAGCATCGGGTGCCTGGCGTTTGCAGGTGATGCGGGCAACCACACGCATACCCGCGGTGTCTGCCAACAGGCCCAGCTCTTCAAGTTCTTTGTCAAAATGCGGTGCCCCCAAATCAACACCGACCAGTACGGCCAGTGGCATGTCAGGCGAATCAGAAGAACTCAAATCAGGAAACAGGTAGAGGGGGAGGTTTTAGTGGACCGGGCAGCGTTGCAGAAGCCCGGTCACCAAAAGAATGACCGGCAATCTCAGGCGGCTGCGTCGGGAGCCGACTCATCCGCAGCGGAGAAATTCACAGCACGGCCAGGAACGATAGTCGAAATGGCGTGCTTGTACACCATCTGGGTCACGGTATTGCGCAACAGCACAACGTACTGGTCAAAAGACTCAATCTGGCCTTGCAGCTTGATGCCATTGACGAGGTAAATCGACACTGGCACATGCTCGCGACGCAAAGTATTGAGAAATGGGTCCTGAAGAAGCTGCCCTTTATTGCTCACGATATTCTCCGTGTTGTGAAGATGTTAAAGAAGGTTGGACCTTACCACAGCGATACCCGTACTTACACTAGGTATGCCTAAGGCCCCACCAAAATTGTTGAGACTCGTTCAGTCGTCTTTATCGGCGTAAGGATTGGCTGCCGACTTCATCTGGATACGCAATGGCGTACCGGTGAGATTGAAGGCCTTGCGGAAACGACCTTCCAGAAAGCGCTTGTACGCGTCGGTCACATGCTCCAGCGAATTGCCGTGGATGATGATGACCGGTGGGTTCATGCCGCCCTGGTGGGCATAGCGCAGCTTGGGGCGGAACATGCCGGCGCGCTGCGGGCTCTGGAAGGCCGTAGCCTCCAGCAGCAGACGCGTGAGCACCGGCGTGGACATCTTGCACATCGCCGCCTGGTGCGCCTGCAGAATGGACGCCCACAACGGCCCCAGACCCTGGCGTTTGGTCGCCGAGATGAAATGCATGGACGCAAACTTCAAAAACGCCAGTCGGGTCTCGATTGAGCGCTGCACCAGTTGCCGCTGGTAGGCGTCTACAGCATCCCATTTGTTGATTGCCAGCACCACCGAGCGCCCGCTTTCCAGGATGTAGCCAGCGATATGGGCATCCTGGTCGGTCACACCCTGGGTCGCGTCAATCAGCAGCAGCACCACATGGCAGGTCTCGATCGCCTGCAAGGTCTTCACCACCGAAAACTTCTCGATGGCTTCAAAAACCTTGCCCTTGCGGCGCAGGCCGGCGGTGTCGATCAACTCGAACTTGTGGCCGTTGCGCTCGAAAGGCACGCTGATGGCGTCACGGGTCGTACCGGGCATATCGAATGCCACCAGTCGCTCTTCGCCCAGCCAGGTATTGATCAGTGTGGATTTGCCCACATTCGGGCGGCCCGCCACGGCCAGCTTGGTCACGCCGATGTCTTCGGCCTCGGCCTCTTCATCCGGATCGGGCAGATTCAAGGGAGCCAGCGCCAGATCGACAAGGCCTCGAATGCCCTGCCCGTGCGCTGCCGAGACGGGGTACACCTCGCCCAGACCCAGTTCATAGAAATCCACCAACTGGTGGCCTTCCTTCATGCCTTCGGCTTTGTTGGCCGTCAGTATGCAGGGCTTGCCCAGGCGACGCAGGTACTTGGCAATATCGTGGTCCTGGGCAGACAGGCCGCCACGGGCATCCACCACGAAGATCACCACATCGGCCTCGGCAACCGCCTGGCGCGTCTGTTTGGCCATTTCCTTGTAGATACCGCTTTCGGCATCCGGCTCGAAGCCGCCGGTATCAATCACGATGTATTCGTGCTTGCCCTGACGGCCGTTGCCGTAGTGGCGGTCGCGGGTCAGACCGGCGAAGTCCGCCACGATCGCATCACGCGACTTGGTGAGGCGATTGAAGAGTGTAGATTTGCCCACATTAGGGCGACCGACTAAGGCCAAGACTGGTTTCATGGTATGGCGCAGATCGGCTGACGCAAATTAATTATTCAGGCTGAAAGCCAAAAACACCGCCGCTGCGGGTCACAACGACAACGGTGTTGCCCGCCAATACGGGGGGAGTCACGATGGGCGAGCCATCGGTGGGCAAGCGGTTCAAGAGAGAACCGTCTTCGCGGGAGACGAAATGTACCAGACCTGTACCATCGCCCACCACCAGCGAGCGGCCCACTGCCAGCGGCGCCGACAGGTTACGGTAACGCAAACGCTCGGAAACCCAGGCGCGTTCACCATCAGTACGACGCCAGGCCACGATGTTGCCATCGTCTTCGGAGCCATAGACAAAACGGTCATCGCCATGCACGCCAATGGAGCCCACATCTGGCTTGGTCCACAGCAAGCTGCCGCGCGACGCATCCACACAGCCCACCGCAGCCTGGAAGGCCCGAGCACATACCACACCGCCCATCCGGCTGACACCACCCACCAAGTCCACCAACCGCTCAACATCATTGGTGCCGCGCGGCGAAGCGATCGGCGCCTCCCAACGGGTACTGCCATTGTTCGGGTTCAGGCCCACGAGGCGGCCGGACATGCCGGCGACCAAGGTATCGCCCACGGCCATCAGCACGCCTGACTGGCTCAGCACCAAGGCCTCGCCGGTGCGTTGCTGGTTCCACAATTTGCGGCCCGTGGCGCCATCAAAGGCATTGACGGAACGGTCAGCAGCCAACACGAACACTCGCCCGCCGGCCACCAGCGGCGCGGTCAGGGTCTGGGCTGCCAGGCGCTGGCGCCACAACACGCGACCGGCCTGCAGGCCGACTACCTGGTTGTCACGCGTGACCACGGCCGTCAATGTGCCGTCGCTGCCCACGCCGGCAGACAAGGGACCGCCTACAGCCACACGCCACAGCGATTGGCCGCTTTTCGCGTCCAGCGCCGACACCGCGCCATCGGCACCCGCCAGGGTCACCGTCCCACCCGAGACGTTGACGGACATTGGGAATCCCGCCTCACCCAGTCTCACGTTCCAGGCAGTACGAACGCCCAGCAAGGCCACGTTGGCGGGCAAATCTACGGGCTTGGGTTTTTCGGGGGTGCTGGAGCAGGCCGCCAGCGCCGCTACCAAAACAATAGCGACCGGCACACGAAATATCTGCACAAAAGGCATATTTTTCATTATTTTTTGACTTCCACAGAGACAGGGCCTGCAGACGTGACCACGGGGACTGCAGGACGCGGGTCCACGCCCAGGCTGTTGAGCTTGACCTCTACCAGACGGCGGTACTGGTCTTGTTCGTCCAGGCCTTTGTAGGCGATCTGGTACTGGGCGATGGCATCAGTCTTCTTGTCTTGCACCAGGTAGATATCGCCCCTGCGGTCGGCGACCAGCGGTTCAAAATCCTTGGGGAAGCTGCCCGACAACTGCTTCAAAGCATCGTCGTAGCTCTTGGCTTCCAGCAGCACGCTGGCAAGACGCAAATGGGCGATGGCCTGGTAGCCCTCGTCAGAAGACTGCTCGGCCACCCAGGTCAGGGCCGCCTTGGCTTCATCTGGCTTGCTCTTTTCATACAGGCTCTTGGCAGCCAGCAGGCCGGCCTGCTGGGCGAATGCCGTACGACCGAACTTGTCCTTCATGTCGGAAAAAGCGCGTTCCACCATGGCCACGTCACCGGCTTTGGATGCGCGGTCCACCTCGTCGTACAGGGCGGCCGCCTGAGCTGCCTGGCTGCGCTGCCAGTATTGGTAGCCGTTCCAGCCGGCGAATGCGGCCAGCACCACAATCAAGGACCAGGTGATCAAATTGCCAAAACGGTTCCAGAAAGCTTTGAGCTCGTCAAGCTGTTCTTGTTCTTCAAGGTCGAGGTGGTTTGCCATAAGGTTCTAAGAGTCAAGCGTTCGATTGTAGGGTCGGTGCCCAGGTGGCCACATCGGCCAGGGACTGGGTGGTTTGCACTCCGCTGCCGTCGCGCAGGGATTTGACCGTCACCAGGTTTTGCGCCAGCTCGTCGGCTCCAAAAATCAGGGCAAACCGGGCTCCGCTGCCGTCGGCCTTCTTCAGCTGCGACTTCATGCTGCCCATGCCCTCGCCGGCTCCGGCGTGCATTTGCACCTGCACACCGGCGCGGCGCAGGGTCTGCAAGGTTTGCATGGCGACCGGCAAGGCGGCGATATCAGGCACGACCGCATAAGCGTCGGCCGCTTGCGCAGGCAACTCGGCGCCCTGCTCCTTGATCAACTCCAGCACGCGCTCAATGCCCATGCCCCAGCCGACGGCCGGCGTGGGCTTGCCGCCCAACAGCTCGAACAGGCCGTCATAGCGGCCACCGCCGCACAAGGTGCCCTGGGCGCCCAGCTCGTCGGTGATGAATTCGAACACCGTGTGGCTGTAGTAGTCCAGGCCACGCACCAGGCGCGGATTCACGGTCCACTGCACGCCACAGCTGGTCAGCAGGGTCTGCACTGTATCCAGATGCTTGAGCGAGGCCTCGCCCAGGTAGCTGAGCAGCTGCGGCGCGTCCTGCACCATGGCCTGCATGGCCGGGTTCTTGGTGTCCAGAATGCGCAGCGGATTGGTCAGCAGACGGCGCTGGGCATCGGTGTCCAACAAGTCGCGGTGCTGCTCGAAATAGGCGATCAGCGCGGCGCGGTGCGCCTGGCGCTCGGCCGGCACGCCCAGGCTGTTCAGCTCGACGCGCACATTGCGCAGGCCCAGGTTGGCAAACAGCTCGCTGGCCAGCAGCATGATCTCGGCGTCGACCTCGGGGCCGGAAAAGCCCAGGGCCTCCACGCCCAGCTGGTAGAACTGGCGGTAGCGGCCGCGCTGGGGCCGCTCGTGGCGGAACATCGGACCCATGTAATACAGGCGCTTGCCGCCGTCATAGGTCAGGTTGTGCTGGATGGCCGCGCGCACCACGCCGGGCGTGTTTTCGGGGCGCAGGGTCAGCTGCTCGCCGTTCAGCCGGTCTTCGAAAGAATACATCTCCTTCTCGACGATGTCGGTGGTCTCGCCCGTGCCGCGCACAAACAAGGCGGTGGGCTCGACGATAGGCGTGCGGATCATGCGGTAGGCCGAGCGCGCCATCAACGTGCGGACCTTGTCCTCCAGCCACTCCCAGCGCGCGGAATCGGGGGGCAGTATGTCGTTCATGCCTTTGACGGCAGTCAGTTTGTCAGCCATGGAATCAGATGCTATTAAATGTATAGCTCCCAGCGCAGGTATCTCCTGCGCTAGAGGCATTTTTTATATAAATTTCTGCTATGCCGCCGCGTGGGTGCCAAAGCGTTTTTCGATGTAGTTCTCGACGATGGCCTGGAACTCCTGGGCGATATTCTCACCGCGCAGGGTCACGTTTTTTTCACCGTCGATGTACACGGGCGCAGCCGGCGCTTCGCCGGTGCCGGGCAGACTGATACCGATGTCGGCGTGCTTGCTTTCACCCGGGCCGTTGACGATGCAGCCCATCACGGCCACTTTCATGGCCTCCACACCCGGGTACTGCTTGCGCCAAACTGGCATCTGCGCGCGCAGAAAGTCGTCGATCTGCTTGGTCAGTTCCTGGAATGTCGTGCTGGTGGTGCGACCGCAGCCGGGGCAGGCGGTGACGCTGGGCACAAAGCTGCGCAAGCCCAGGGCTTGCAAGATTTCCGACGCGACCACGACTTCTTGGGTACGGGCCTCGCCGGGCTGCGGCGTCAGCGAGACGCGGATGGTGTCGCCAATGCCTTCTTGCAGCAACACGGCCAGAGCGGCGCTGGAAGCCACTGTGCCCTTGGTGCCCATGCCGGCTTCGGTCAGGCCCAGGTGCAGCGCATAGCGGCAGCGCTGCGACAGCGCGCGGTAGACCGAGATCAGGTCCTGCACGCCGCTGACCTTGCAGGACAGAATGATTTGCTCGGGCGCCAAGCCCATGGATTCGGCCAACTTGGCTGATTCCACGGCCGAGGTGATCAGCGCCTGGTACATCACCGGTTTGGCGTCCCAGGGCACAGTGCGGCGGCTGTTTTCGTCCATCAGGCCGGCCAGCAGTTCCTGGTCCAGGCTACCCCAATTGACCCCAATACGCACGGCCTTGTTCCAGCGCACCGCAGCTTCAATCATCTGGCCGAACTGGCGATCCCGCTTGTCGCCCTTGCCCACGTTGCCAGGGTTAATACGGTATTTGGACAGGGCCTCGGCGCAGGCCGGGAACTCGGTCAGCAGGCGGTGGCCGTTGTAATGGAAGTCGCCGACCAGCGGCACGTCAATGCCCATACGGTCCAGCTGTTCGCGGATATAGGGCACGGCCTGGGCGGCTTCAGGGGTGTTGACGGTGATGCGCACCATCTCCGAGCCGGCCAGGGCCAGCTCTTTCACCTGGATGGCGGTGCCGATGGCGTCCACCGTGTCGGTGTTCGTCATGGACTGGATGCGCACGGGGGCGTTGCCGCCCACCGTGACATCGCGGGAGCCCCAGCGCACATGGGCTTGGTAGCTATTGCGCGCGCGCGGCGCGGCAGCCTCTACAGGCGTCAGGAAGTCCATTACTTCACCTCGAATCGGGCAACATGGTCTTTGGCAAAAGGCGTCATGTCAAAAGCGTGGCCACGTACTTGCAATTGCACGGCATCCACACGCCCCACCACCATATTGAACGGCGGGGTACCTGATGGCTGGACGACCTCGCCCGCATTCAGCGTACGGCTAAAAGCCACTACGCCCTTGGCATCGGTGACCTTCACCCAGGATTCCCCCGTAGCCGTCATAACCATGATGGAGGGTGCGCTGGCAGCAGTGAGCGGAGCACTGGCAGCAGCAGCCACCACGGGCGCCGAGGCCATAGGCGCGGCAACAGGCGCCACCGCGACCGGAGTTGGCAGCACAGCAGAAGCCGCCGGCGCAGGCTCAACCGTGGGTTCTGAAACAGGAGCCTGCGTAGCAATAACCGTAGAAGTATCCACACCTTGGGACACCTCCGACGCCTCTTCCTTGCTTTTCGGCCACAAGAAGACAGCCAAAGCCGCAATCAACAACAGCGCAACGGCCACGACGGAAGGGCTGGGCATTTGCCCTTTCAGGCCGAAACGTGGCCCCGCATGCGGCTGCCTGAAAGGCGCATTGATCGCCGAGTCTGCCGCGCCCAGGCGCGAGGCAGCTCCCTGGGGAAAATGGGCCAGCACCGGTGCAGCGTCGATCTTGAGACTACGGCATACGCTGGCGGCCAAGGCTCGCGCAAACATGACGTCAGGCAAGGCATCCAAGCGGCCGGCCTCCAGGGCCTCCAGCTTACCCACCGGCACCTTGAGCGACACCGCCAAGGCTGCCACATGCAGGCCCACAGCCTCACGTCCCTGCCGCAAGAGCTGCCCGGCCCGCACAGCCGAAGGCTCACCCTGGGCCAGGGTTTCAGACTCCACCGCAACGGGTGCCGCAGGCACCACTGACTCATTCATCAAATGCCCCTCTCTCATACGCCGCCAGCTCGCGGGATTGTGCATAACGCTTTCGCAGCTGATCCACCAGCTGCATCATTGCCTCACGGTTCTCCATGCGGCGCTCCACCTTGATGCCAAGCCACAAGGACTCGGAATTCGCAAGCTCGGAATTATTGATTCTGCGGATATAGAACTGGGCACGTGTCCATTCGCCACGTTGGTACAACAAAGTCGCAAGGTTGTAGCCGGTGATGGGGTTGCCAGGATCCAGCTCATAGGAACGAGACAGACTGCGCTCAGCCTCGGGCAACAAATTGGCGCGCTGCTGGCAAAGACCTTCCGTCATCAGTGTTTTGGCGCGCGCACTATAGATGGGGTTGGCCAAGGCCTGTTCGAACATCTGCACGGATTCCGCGTATCGGCCTTGCTGACACATCAACCAGCCATAGTTGTGCATGGTGTTGGGCTCACGCGGGTTCAAGGCAAGAGCCCGGCGGAAACTGTCTTCCGCCAGACGCAAATCGTTCAAGCGCATGTAAATCAGGCCGCGCAGATTGAAAGCATCAGAGAACGAGGGGTCAATCACCAGGGCCTGCTTCAGCTCGTCCAGTGCCACCGTAGTTTGGCCTTGCTCGAAATAGCCGATCGCCAATTGCAGGCGGGTACGTGCATGCTTGCGAGCCTCTGGTTCATCTGACGCCGTCACGATGTCAGTCTGGGGGCCTGGATTGGCGGCGACCGCAGGCGTCACATGTCCAGGCGCGCCGCACCCGGCCAGCCACAGCACCATGGCACATCCAGCCAACAGCCCCAATAGGCTGTTACCCCACAGTTTTTTTTGCATTCCTCAGACCCCTTTGGACGATTCAACCACTGGCGGCACCTGCGCCATCATCACCATACGTTGCTGGGCCATGCGTTTCACCACCTGGGTGCGGTCCTTGACATCACCGGCCAGCTGACCACAGGCAGCATCGATATCGTCACCCCGGGTCTTACGCACCGTTGTCACGATACCGGCGTCACTCAACAGTTTGCCAAATGCCGTCACACGGGCCAGGGGCGAACGCAACAGGCCAGACGCTGGGAAGGGGTTGAAGGGAATCAGATTGAACTTACACCACACGCCGGGGCGGCGGTATTGCTGCACCAGTGCGATCAGCTCCTGGGCATGCTCGGGCTGGTCATTGACGCCATCCAGCATGCAGTATTCAAAGGTGATGAAGTCCCGTGGCGCATGCTCCAAATAGCGGTTGCACGACTCCATCAGCTCGGCCAAGGGGTACTTACGGTTCAACGGAACCAGGTTGTCACGCAGGGGATTGTTCGGCGCATGCAACGACACTGCCAGGGCAACAGGGCAATCCTGCGCCAGGCGGTCAATCATGGGCACCACACCAGAAGTAGAAACCGTCACCCGGCGACGCGACAAACCATAACCATGGTCGTCCAGCATCACCCGCAAAGCTGGCACCAAGGCGTTGTAATTCTGTAAAGGCTCACCCATCCCCATCATGACGACGTTGGAGATGACGCGATCTTCGGTTTTGAGGTGTTTGCGCAGGAAGTGCTCAGCAAACCATAGCTGGGCCACGATTTCACCGGTGGTCAGATTACGACTGAACCCTTGGTGCCCTGTGGAGCAAAACCGGCAGCCCACAGCGCAACCGGCCTGGGATGAAATGCACAGCGTGCCACGATCGCTCTCGGGGATAAATACTGCCTCAACGGCATTGCCCTCACCCACATCAAACAACCATTTGATGGTGCCATCAGTGGATGCATGCTGGCTAATCACAGGCAAGCCCTGCACATGTGCGCTGCCGGCCAATTTGCCGCGCAAGGACTTGGCCAGATCACTCATCTGGTCAAACTCTGTGGCTCCACGCTGGTGTATCCAGCGGAACAACTGTGTCGCGCGAAAACGCTTTTCCCCGAGCCGCTCACAAAATGCGGCCAAGCCGTCGAGATCAAACTCGAGCAGATTGGTCGTCATTTCAGGCGCCGCTCAGGGCTCACCCCCACCAGCGATGCCCTCTTGCAGAGGCAGCGAAGCATGAGGGTGCACATAGTTAGCGGGAGTACACGTTCAGGCCAGCGAAGAAGAAAGCGATTTCTTCCTTGGCGGTTTCAGCAGCGTCAGAACCATGCACGGCATTGGCGTCGATGCTGTCAGCGAAGTCAGCACGGATGGTGCCGGCATCAGCCTTCTTGGGGTCCGTTGCACCCATCAGGTCACGGTTCTTCAGAATGGCGTTTTCGCCTTCCAGGGCCTGGATCATCACAGGACCGGAAATCATGAAGTCCACCAGATCCTTGAAGAAAGGACGGGCTTTATGCACAGCGTAGAACGCTTCGGCTTCGCCGCGCGACAGGTGCGCCATGCGGGCTGCCACAACCTTGAGGCCAGCTGCTTCAAAGCGTGCATAGATTTGACCGATCACGTTCTTGGCGACTGCGTCGGGCTTGATGATGGAGAGGGTACGTTCGATAGCCATGATTTTCCTGAACTTAGGTTTTTTGAAATTTTGCCAACAAAGCAAAGCCTGCGAGTTTAACCCGCCGGCATGCCCACTTTATGAATAGGTTGTAGTGGTGCGAGCAATTGCCTTACTCTCATCCACAATTAGCGGTTACGGCCACCACTGCGGCGCGGCCCGCCGTTACCGCCGCCACCAGAGCCTCCACTGCGTCGTGGCCCACCCTGGTTCGGTTCTTTGCGCTGCCGGGTAAAACTATCGGCACCGATGTAGCCAAAAGCGGTCTTCATCGGATCTGGCTGACCACCACCAGGAGTCCGGTCCGCCATATCCTTACGACCTTGACCACGGCCTTTGCCGCCAATCTGGTTGGTCACCAATGGATTCGGGCCTACAGGTGGGTTGACACCCGATGGACGGGGGCCTCGTCCTCCCGTGTTGCGACCACCCCGTGTGCGGTTCGGGGCACTACGGACATCGGCAGGATTGGGTGGGCGGCGGCTAGGGGCACGTGCCTGGCGCGGCACCTCATCGAACTCACTCGCGGGCGCCTTGTTGGCCGCATGCACCAAGGCCTGGATATCGCGATCGTCGAGCTCCATCCAACCGCCGCGCTTGAGGCCGCGGGGCAACAACATGGCACCGTAGCGAATGCGAATCAACCGGCTGACCGCATGGCCCACGGCCTCCAGCATGCGGCGAACCTCACGGTTACGGCCTTCGGAAATGGTCACACGGTACCAGCAATTGGAACCTTCACCACCACCATCTTCGATGCTGCCAAACGAAGCCATACCGTCATCCAGCTTGACGCCATCGAGCAGGCGCTGCTTTTCTTCCTTGCTCAGGGCGCCCAGCACGCGCACCGCGTATTCGCGCTCCAGCCCAAAACGTGGGTGCATCAACTGGTTTGCCAGCTCGCCCGAACTGGTGAATAGCAACAGACCTTCGGTATTCAGGTCCAGCCGCCCCACTGACTGCCACTTACCCTGGAACAATTTCGGCAATTTACGGAACACGGTAGGACGATTTTGCGGGTCGTCATTAGTCACCACCTCGCCTACCGGCTTGTGGTACGCAATCACCCGAGCCGGAGGCGGTTCAATGCGAAAACGCACCGGTTTGCCATTGACCTTGACCGAATCCCCGTATTGGACGCGCTGACCAATATGGGCAGGTTCGTTGTTAACCGAAATGCGCCCCTCCAGAATCAGCTGCTCCATCTCCAGGCGTGAGCCCATACCAGCCTGGGCCAATACCTTGTGCAGCTTCGGGCTCTCCGCAAGAGGCGCCAGCACACGTTTCAGCGGTGGAATGTCGGCACTTTCTTCATCGGCATCAAACTGACCCGATACCACATCCAGAAAACGATTTTCAGCGTCATCCGACGGTGCCGGCGCGGGCCGAGAGCTGGCTTCGGCACCCACGGGCAGATCTTCCGTAGCAGGAGGCGTAAGCGGCGCGGGGTCAACAGGAGTGTTATGCATGGGGCGAACTTGTTATCGGAGAATCACCGCTGGCGGTGAGGGGAGCAAAAGGAGGCTCGGAGGGCTCCAGCGAAGCTGGGGAAACATCCACAGCGGGGTTATCAATCGGCAATGCCGCTTGCGCAAAGTCTTCAGCTTGCGTCAAAGAGGCCAGCAACTCGGCACTTTGCACAGGGTCATCCGCCAAAGGCAGCTGGTCCAGGGAGGCTAGGCCCAAATCGTCCAAAAACTGGCGCGTGGTTGCAAACAATGCGGGACGCCCCACCGTCTCACGGTGACCAATGACCTCAATCCAGCCACGGTCTTCCAGTTGCTTGATGATCATCGCACTGATGGTGACACCACGGATCTCCTCCATGTCCCCTCGGGTAGCCGGCTGACGATAGGCAATGATGGCCAAGGTCTCCAATGTCGCTCGCGAATAACGTGGCGGTTTTTCGGGATGCAAACGATCCAAGTACTCACGCATCTCAGGGCGACTTTGAAAACGCCAGCCGCTCGCCACATTGACCAGCTCCACGCTGCGTTGTGACCATTCACTTTGCAAATCCTGCAGCAGGGACTTCACAGTGTCTGCACTAAGAGCATCGTCAAACAGGACACGCATATCGCGCACAGGCAAAGGCTGCTGCGAACAAATCAGTGCAGCCTCGAGGACGCGCTTGGCCTCTGCCGTATTCATGTATGTAACTATTCCGGGGAAAACGCCATTCAAGGACGCAAAATCGACAGCGCGGAGCTCACGGTACACGCGACCCGCTGGGGTGTCGTCAAAAAACTGATAGCGTCAGGACCCAAGCCCGAGCATCAAACGCTTTTAGCCATTGTAACTGAGACCCCAGTCAACCAAGGCAAGGCGCATATCCTGCGGCAGTGGCGCATGGAATCGCAAAGCCTCCCCCGTCATCGGATGGACGAATGAGAGCTGGGTCGCATGCAATGCCTGGCGGGCCATTCCGGCAGCAGCGATGCCGCCATACACAGCATCCGCCACCAGAGGGTGCCCAGCAGCAGCCATATGCACCCGAATCTGATGGGTGCGGCCCGTATGCAAGGTGCAGCGAACCAGGCAGCCTTGGTCGCAATTCTCCAGCAGAGCCACATCGGTCCTGGCAGTTTTACCCGCATGCAAGGCCAAATCAACTACAGCCATGCGCAGGCGATTGCGCGGATCACGCCCAATAGATGCGTCCAAACTACGGTTTGCGGGGCCAGTCCAGGCCTTGTGCACCAAAGCCAGATACTGGCGGCTCACGTCTCGGGACGCGATCATGGCCACCAGTGCATCCATGGTGGCCCGACTTCTGGCCACGACCATCAAACCACTGGTGTCTTTATCCAGCCGATGAACGATGCCCGCCCGCGGCAGCATCTGGGCTTGCACATCGCGCGCCAACAGTCCGTTGAGTAAAGTTCCGCTCCAGTTTCCCGGAGCCGGATGCACCACCAAGCCAGCAGGTTTATTGATTACGCGCAAAAAAGCGTCTTCAAAAACCACATCCAACGGCATGGGCTCAGGCTTGAAAGCCTGGCTTTGCTGTGTGGGGCGCAACTCAATAACACCTGCATCCCCGGCCTTTACTTTGGCCGCAGGCTTTAGTGCAGGCCGGCCATTCAGAGTCACCGCCCCCGCCTCTATCAATTGCTGCAGATAACTGCGCGAAAACTCCGGCACCAGCTCTACCAAAGCGCGGTCCAGCCTCTGCCCATGCAAAGCTTCGGCAATATGTAATGCGCGCTGCTCTGACTCCACCTCCAGAGGATCCGGAAGGTTTTCTGCCGAGCCGTCAGCAGCAAGGTCGGTCGATATAATCAAATCGCTTAGTTTCAAGAAAGTGGCCAGTGATGTTGCGCTCTAGATTATCGGTGTTCCCTGGCCTGCTGGCCGTCGTTCTGGCTTTCGGCCTATCTGCCTGCTCCACCGTGACCGAAGATAAAACGGTGGGATGGAGCCCCAACAAGATTTACTCCGAAGCCAAGGATGAGCTCAACTCCGGCGCCTATGACAAGGCCATTGGCTTGTTTGAAAAGCTGGAAGGCCGCGCCGCAGGCACGCCGTTGGCACAGCAGGCTCAGCTAGAAAAAGCTTACGCATACTACAAATCAGGCGACAAGGCGCAAGCCCTGGCCACCCTGGACCGATTCCTCAAGCTGCATCCCGCCAGCCCTGCACTGGACTATGCGCTATATCTCAAAGGCATTGTCAATTTCAACGAAGACCTAGGACTATTCTCCTTCGTGACCCGGCAAGATCTGTCCGAACGCGACCAGAAAGCAGCCAAGGAATCCTTTGAGTCATTCAAGGAACTGAGCACCCGCTTCCCCGAGTCTCGCTTTACGCCCGACGCCCTGCAGCGCATGGTCTATATCGTCAACTCGCTGGCCCAATACGAAGTGCATGTTGCGCGCTATTACTACAGCCGCGGAGCCTATGTAGCAGCCATCAACCGCGCCCAGTCCGCCCTGGTGGACTACCAGAATGCCCCTGCACGTGAAGAGGCCTTGTACATCATGGTCAAGTCATACGAAGCTCTGGGCATGACGCAGCTGCGCGATGACACGCAACGCATACTGGCGCAAAACTACCCAAAAAGTGAATACGTGAGCCAAGGCTTCAAGGCCAAGGATTCTCCGTGGTGGAAGATTTGGTAAGCGCCTGTAAGGCCGTCTGAAATTCGGCTTCCGTTTTCAAGATCCGCATGGGCGGCAATGCGGCTCGCAGACGCTTGCCATAGCCCATACTGACAAGACGCACATCACAAACCACTAGCAAGCCTCGGTCTGTTTCGTGGCGAATCAAGCGCCCGGCGCCCTGCTTCAATGCAATGACGGCCTCTGGCACGAAATATTCCATAAAGGGATTTCTCCCCTCTGATTCAATTCGCTGAGCTCGCGCCTCTACCACCGGATCGTTGGGCGGCGGAAACGGCAGCTTATCGATGATGACGAGCTGTAGCACGTCGCCAGGAATATCAACCCCCTCCCAAAATGATGCCGAAGCCACCAACACACAGCCTGGCTGGCCGTTGGATGCCCCTTGGCGGAAGCGCTCGATCAAGCGGCGCTTAGGCTTGTGCCCTTGCACCAACACCTCTAGCGCCAGATCGCCGGCAAACGCCACCTGCAACGCATCACCTATCACCTGCAAGGCACGGAGAGACGTAGTCAAAACCATGGTGCGCCCACCCAAACTGCGCGCGGCGTCTGCCGCAAAGAGCGCCACCTGGGCGCTGTGTGATGACTCGCCAGGTTTGGGCAAATGGCGTGGAACATAAAAGCCAGCCTGCTCAGCATAGTCAAATGGACTCGCCACGCGAACACAGCTTGCACCATGGAGTCCACAGCGTTCGGTAAACCAGCTCAATTGCGCATCATCGCCCAAGGTCGCTGACGTAAATACCCAGGATTTTCCGGTGTCCGCAACATCCGCCCCGAAAAGTCTTGCTTTGACAGCCGACGCAATATCCAAAGGAGACTCTGTCAGGCGCAGATGCATGCCCACCTCCAGCCAGCGCACACCCTGTAAAGGGTTTTCCCGCGAAAACTGCAAAATCACGTCGCGCAGCGCCATAGCCCGCTCATGCAGTCGCACAAAGTCAGGAGCCAGCTCACTCACCATATCCAAAGCCATCGCCGCTTGCTGCAAAGCTTCAACCATGTCCGCCATGGCCTCACGCCAAACGTCCTCCTGCAAACCTTCTGGCGCCAGACCCGTCCAGCGCAAGCGCGTGTTCGGGCCGACCTTCCCCACCACCAGCCGCAGCTCACGCGCGGCGCGCTCCACTGCAAAAACTGTTTGCTGCCAATCCACCAGGCCCCGCGCCTGCTGCAAGCCTGTGGCAAGCAGGTCTCGGGCAAAATCCAGCAACTGCCCGGTTGTGCAATGGGTGCCCAAAAACTGAACTCCGGTTTCGTTCAGCTGATGTGCTTCGTCAAAAATTGTTACCCGCGTAGTAGGCAACAATTCGGCCATCCCGCTCTCTCGTACAGCAAGATCGGCAAAAAAAACATGGTGGTTCACCACCACCACATCCGCCGCTAACGCCTCTCGACGGGCCAGATTGACATGGCAATCGCGAACCCTGGGACACTGGGAGCCTAGACAATTCTCACGTGTTGATGTCACCCTCGGCAGTAAGGTTGAACGCTCGTCCAAAGCGTCAAGTTCAGCCATATCTCCGCTGCGGGTCACAAGGGACCAGCGTTCAATATCGGCCAAGTTCTGCAATTCAGAGCGGTCCACCGGATGGAAATCAAAACGAGCCTGCTCCAGGCGCTGCAGGCACAAATAGCTGCCACGCCCTTTTAGCAAAGCAATGCGCAAAGGCAGACCCAAAACACGGGCCAAGAATGGCAGGTCACGTGCAAACAATTGGTCTTGCAAATTCTTGGTTGCTGTAGACAGCAGGATACGCTCCCCGCTCAGCAACGCCGGCACCAGATACGCAAAAGTTTTGCCTACGCCGGTCCCGGCTTCGGCCACCAATACCCCGCCCTCTTCAATGGTCTTGGCCACACTTAAAGCCATATCCAATTGGCCAAGACGGAGCTTGTAATTACTGGTGGTGCGCGCCAGAACCCCGTCAGACGCAAAGACCTCTTGAACCCGCTGACCCAGGCCCATCAAGCTGGCTCTTTGGGATCAAGTGACATTTCCAAGCGCGCAATTTTGTCCCGCAGGGCCAAGCGGCGCTTTTTCAGCCTTTGCAGCATCAATTCATCCAGTGGTTTATGCTCAACCAAGTGGTCAATGCTGGCGTCTAAATCGGCGTGTTCCATGCGCAATTCGATCAGTTGGCGTTCAGGGGAGTGGAGGTTGGGATTCAAGGCGACGATCTAGAACAAGAAGAGCCAGACGCATTCCAGCTTGGCTGGATAATACGGACAAGTAAAGTTTATCCACACATTATGTGCGGACCCGCTCCCTGCGCCAACCATAGAACTAAGCATTTCATATATGTCCCCAGGTTTTCGGATTACCGCTTCGACGGGCCTTCACAAAGGCGATCGCGAATACCAACAAGACCAGCTCCTACTGCTCAGCCATGCCCGCGTGCACGGCTGTGTATTGGCCGCGGTAGCCGATGGCATGGGTGGCCGAAGCGGTGGTCGCAAGGCATCCGACCAGGTCATGATGACCGCCCGCCAACTCTTCGAACGCTTTGATCCCTATAACGACGACCCGCGCAACCTACTAAAAAACATCATTGCGGAGGCCCACCTGGTCATCAAGCTGACCGCCATTTCTGCCGAGGAAGAGCCACACAGCACCGCCGCCTTGTTTTTGATTACCCCACAAGGCCAGTGCCACTGGGCGCATACCGGCGACTCTCGCATTTACCACTTCCACAAGGAGCAACTCGTCAAGCGCACGCTAGACCATTCCTTTGTGCAGAACCTGGTGGAGCGTGGCGAAATCACCCCCGAAGAAGCCAATACACACCCCAACGCCAACATCCTGCTGGGCTGCCTGGGCACAGAGGCCGACCCGCCTGTAGACGAGCACCTGCAGCTGCAGTTGCAACCTGGCGATACGCTACTGGCCTGCAGCGACGGTCTTTGGCACTACTTTACAGACAATGAATTGGGCAGCATCTTGTCCAGCCTGCCGCCGCGCGAGGCCAGCGCAATCCTGATAGAGCAAGCGCGTAAGCGCGCCCGAGGCACGGGCGACAATCTTTCCCTGGTTTTGGTGCACATCTCCACACTGTAAGCGCGCCTCCATACACAAAGAGCCCGCCAACCTGAAGGTTGGCGGGCTCTTTGCCATTCTCACCGCGTGCCGCTGTAGCAGCCGCACGCAGGAAAATTAGTTGCGGGTTTGATCAACCAGCTTGTTCTTGGCAATCCAAGGCATCATGGCGCGCAACTGGGTACCGACCTTTTCGATCGAATGCTCAGCCGTCAGACGGCGACGAGCGGTCATGCTGGGGTAGCCGGTACGGCCTTCCAGAATGAACATCTTGGCGTATTCGCCGGTCTGGATGCGCTTCAGGGCGTTGCGCATGGCTTCGCGGGATTCGGCGTTGATCACTTCGGGGCCGGTCACGTACTCGCCGTATTCGGCGTTGTTCGAGATCGAGTAGTTCATGTTGGAAATGCCGCCTTCGTAGATCAGGTCCACGATCAGCTTCAGTTCGTGCAAGCACTCGAAGTAGGCCATTTCAGGAGCGTAGCCGGCTTCGACCAGGGTCTCGTAACCCATCTTGATCAGTTCGACAGCGCCGCCGCACAGCACGGCTTGTTCGCCGAACAGGTCGGTCTCGGTTTCTTCCTTGAAGTTGGTTTCGATGATGCCGGCCTTGCCGCCACCATTGGCCATCGCGTACGACAGGGCCAGATCACGGGCCTTGCCGGTCTTGTCCTGATGCACGGCCACCAGGTGGGGCACGCCGCCACCCTGGGTGTAGGTATTGCGCACGGTGTGGCCAGGGGCCTTGGGGGCGACCATCCACACGTCCAGGTCAGCACGTGGCACGACTTGGTTGTAATGCACGTTGAAGCCGTGGGCGAAGGCCAGCGAAGCGCCTTGCTTGATGTTGGGTTCGACGTTGTTCTTGTAGACGGAAGCGATGTCCTCGTCAGGCAACAGGATCATGACCACATCAGCGGCCTTGACCGCGTCGTTGACTTCCAGCACGTTCAGGCCGGCCTTGCCAACCTTGTCCCAGGAAGCGCCGCCCTTGCGCAGACCGACCACGACCTTGACGCCGCTGTCGTTCAGGTTTTGCGCATGCGCATGGCCTTGACTGCCGTAACCAATGATGGCGACCGTCTTGCCCTTGATCAGGCTGAGGTCACAGTCTTTGTCGTAAAAAACTTTCATGTTCTGCTTTCAAAAATTAAAGGTTTGGCGAAATGCCCATCGACAGGCTCAGGGCGAACGTTTACCGCAATCGCCAAAAATAGTCCGTTCGCGTTGAGCCCGTCGAAACGCGCGTACGGACGACTCAAAACTAAACCCGCAGAATGCGTTCACCACGGCCGATACCGCTGGCGCCGGTACGCACGGTTTCCAGGATCGCGCCGCTGTCCAGTGCTTCCAGGAAAGCGTCGTTCTTGCCCTGGTCGCCGGTGAGTTCGATGGTGTAGCTCTTCTCGGTCACATCGATGATGCGGCCGCGGAAGATGTCGGCCATGCGCTTCATTTCTTCGCGCTCCTTGCCGACGGCCCGCACCTTGACCATCATCAGTTCACGCTCGGTGTAAGCGCCTTCGGTCAGGTCGACCACTTTGACGACTTCGATCAGGCGGTTCAGGTGCTTGGTGATCTGTTCGATCACGTCGTCCGAGCCCGAAGTCTGGATGGTCATGCGCGACAAGGTGGCGTCTTCGGTCGGAGCGACCGTCAGCGACTCGATGTTGTAACCACGGGCGGAAAACAGGCCGACCACGCGCGACAGCGCACCGGGTTCGTTTTCCAGCAAGACAGCAATGATGTGTTTCATAAGACTAGATTCCTCTTTTCGCTGCCCTCCCCCGCACACGGTAATGTGCGGGCTCGGCAAGCAATAGATTCGTCAGAAAGTTAATACTATCGAATTGATAGCTGCAAGCGCAGGCAGTACCTGCGCCAGAGCCCGATTTTTCTCAAAGGTCTGGTTACAGATCCTCGCTGCCCAGCAGCATTTCGGTGATGCCCTTGCCGGCCTGCACCATCGGGAACACGTTCTCGGTGGGGTCGGTACGGAAGTCCATGAACACCGTACGGTCCTTCAGTTTGCGGGCTTCGCGCAAGGCGGGCTCCACATCTTCCGGGCGCTCGATCAGCATGCCGACGTGGCCATAGGCCTCGGCCAGCTTCACGAAGTCCGGCAAGGCATCCATGTAGCTGCTGCTGTAGCGGCCGGAATACTCCACCTCTTGCCACTGGCGCACCATGCCCAGGTAGCGATTGTTCAGCGAGCAGATCTTGATCGGCGTGTTGTACTGCAGGCAGGTCGACAGTTCCTGGATACACATCTGCACCGAGCCTTCGCCGGTGATACAGAACACTTCGCTGTCGGGCTTGGCCAGCTTGACACCCATGGCGTAGGGAATGCCCACGCCCATGGTGCCCAGGCCACCGGAATTGATCCAGCGGCGCGGTTCGTCAAAGCGGTAGTACTGCGCAGCCCACATCTGGTGCTGGCCCACATCGGAGGTGATGTAGGTGTCGGCATCCTTGGTCATGTTCCACAGGGTTTCGACCACGTACTGGGGCTTGATCACGTCGCTGGAGCCCATGCTGTACTTCAGACAGTTGCGGCTGCGCCAGCCTTCGATGGTGCTCCACCAGCTGCCCAAGGCATCGGCGTCGGGCTTGGTGCCGGCTTCCTTGATCATGGCGATCAACTCGGTCAGCACTTCCTTCACGTCGCCGACGATGGGTACATCGACCTTGACGCGCTTGGAGATGCTCGACGGGTCGATGTCGATGTGGATGATCTTGCGTTCGTTCTGGGCGAAATGCTTGGTGTTGCCGATCACGCGGTCGTCAAACCGGGCGCCAACAGCCAGCAACACGTCGCAATGCTGCATAGCGTTATTGGCTTCGATGGTGCCGTGCATGCCCAGCATGCCCAGGAATTTCTTGTCGCTGGCCGGGTAGGCACCCAGGCCCATCAAGGTGTTTGTGCAGGGATAGCCCAGCATGTCCACCAGGGTGCGCAGCTCTTGCGAAGCATTGCTCAGCAGCACGCCGCCGCCGGTATAGATATACGGACGCTTGGCCGCCAACAGCAGCTGCAAGGCCTTGCGAATCTGGCCGCCATGGCCTTTGCGCACCGGGTTGTACGAGCGCATGGCGACGGTTTCGGGGTAGCCGTGGTAAGGCGTCTTCTTGAAAGACACGTCTTTCGGTATGTCCACCACCACCGGTCCGGGGCGACCGGTACGAGCGATGTGGAAGGCCTTCTTCATGGTCTCCGCCAGATCGCGCACGTCCTTGACCAGGAAGTTGTGCTTAACGATGGGACGGGTGATGCCGACGGTGTCGCATTCCTGGAACGCATCCAGGCCGATGGCGTGCGTAGGCACCTGGCCGCTGATGATCACCATGGGAATGCTGTCCATGTACGCCGTGGCGATACCGGTCACTGCATTCGTCAGGCCGGGGCCGGAGGTGACCAGCGCCACACCCACATCACCAGTAGCACGCGCATAGCCATCGGCAGCGTGCACGGCGGCCTGCTCGTGGCGCACCAGCACGTGCTGGATAGTGTCTTGTTTGTAGAACGCGTCGTAGATGTACAGAACGGCGCCGCCGGGGTAGCCCCAGATGTGCTTAACGTTCTCGGCCTGGAGACATTTCACCAGAACCTCAGCGCCCATGAGCTCTTGGGCGGTAGTACGCGGGGTATTTTGTGCGGCGCTAGACGCTGCGGCCGCCGAAGTGATTTCGGCTTTTGACATTTCCATGATGAACCTTTGTGAATTTCTCTAACGAAATACCTTGGGTGCTTCTTCACGAACTCTTTTGGAGACGTGTTGAAACTTAAGACCAAAGCCATGGGTGGGCTGCTTGCACCACCGAACCATGATCCGTTTGCGTTTTACTTGCGCCTTGGATTATGTCACTGTGCAACGCACAAAATCCATAACAGTCCAAGAAAATGCGATCCCAATGCCATAATCTCGCCCGACAAGCCCTTTCTCGGTGCATATTTCCCCACTGAGAGTCCACCGCCTTTACCAAACGTCCTTCAGACCCGATCTTCTTGGCTACCGAACGCGAACTCTCTGATTTCCTCAAAGGCGTCGAAAAACGGGCGTTCAAGCGCTCGCTGTACCACGTGCGCAATGAAGAATCTGCGCTGGACATCGTGCAAGACAGCATGATGAAGTTGGCCGAACACTACGGCGACAAGCCGGCAGAAGAACTGCCCATGCTGTTTCAACGGATTCTGTCCAACTGCACCCTGGACTGGTTTCGCCGCCAAAAAACCAGAAACACACTGTTCTCCAACATGAGCGATTTCGAGTCTGGCGACGGCGAGTTCGATCTACTGGAAACCTTTGAGCTCTCCGATAGCTCCGAACAAACGGAAAGCGCGGAAGACTCCACCCGCCGGGCACAAGTTTTGCGTGAAATCGATGCGCAGGTACAAGAACTCCCAGCACGTCAACGAGAAGCGTTCCTCATGCGTTACTGGGAGGAAATGGATGTTGCGGAAACCGCCAGCGCCATGGGCTGCTCGGAAGGCAGTGTCAAAACCCATTGCTCCCGCGCGGTCCAATCGCTCAGCAAAGCACTCAAGGCACGAGGAATATTTTTATGACACAGCTGCTAGCACCCCGCACGCTTTCTGCGGAAGACCGTTATGCACTCAAGCTCACGGCGCGCCTCTCTGAAGGCAGTAGCGAACTGCCGCACGATATTTCCGAGCGCCTGCGCGTGGCTCGCATGCAGGCCCTGGCCAAACGCAAGGTGGCGCCGTCCATCCGTACGGCCACCGTGGTGCTGGGCCAAGGCGGCAGCGCAACACTGAGTATGGGCAACGAAAACCCAGGCTGGTGGAGCCGACTTGC
Source organism: Rhodoferax sp. GW821-FHT02C08 (assembly GCF_059421805.1). Classification (NCBI taxonomy): domain Bacteria; kingdom Pseudomonadati; phylum Pseudomonadota; class Betaproteobacteria; order Burkholderiales; family Comamonadaceae; genus Rhodoferax; species Rhodoferax sp. GW821-FHT02C08. The sequence goes on along the minus strand of NZ_JBWKVR010000004.1, from coordinate 117,992 downwards.
CTCTGCTGTCCCGATTTTTGCGCTGGTCGTTGGCATGCTGACCATTTACGTTGTGCAAAACGACAATCGCACTGACGAATTGGCCGAAGTGGACTCCGCCTTGCTAACGGACGACCTGCCGACCGCGGCTTACACCGACCCTGGATTTGTAGAGTTCCTCAAAACCAGCCGAGACACCACCCAATAACCCGGACCAGATACGGATGTTCCTTTCGAGCAACGGTCAATTTCTTTCGCTGCAAGCTTATGCAGCTGTGGCAAGCCTGTGTCTGGCGGGTTGGGCCATATCTGCGCCCGCAATGGCGCAAGTCGCCGCTATTTCCAATGGCCCAGCCTCCATTCCCCTGGCGGTCACGGCAAAGACCGAACTGCGACCGCTGTGGAAGGAGTTGACGCCCGCCCAGCAAGAGGCTCTCAAGCCCCTGGCCATGCACTGGAACGATATCAGCGAGCCCCAGAAGCGCAAATGGCTGGCCTTGTCTGCCAATTACGGAAAAATGAATGACACTGAGCGGGCCAATCTGCATGAACGCATGCTGGACTGGGGCTCACTGAGTGTGGCCGAACGCAGTCGCGCTCGCCTGAATTTCGCCGAAGCCAAACGTCTGACGCCCTCCGAGAAAAAGGCCAAATGGGAGGCCTACCAAACGCTGTCGGCCGAAGAAAAACACCAGCTGGCCAAACAAGCACCCACCAAGTTACCCGGTGCAGCCACCGCGGTACGGCCTATTTCGCCGCAAAAACTGGTGGTGGTTCCAGCCGCGCGCAAAGACGTCATCAAAAACCCCAGCATCGTGACGGAAGCGCACCAAATCGATCCCAAAACCCTGCTCCCCCTGGCTTTACAGCGCGTAGAACTGGGTAACCCGGCCGGATCCACTCCCGCCAAAACAACGGCCCAATGACGCCCCCTGCCTCCGTGCTGGGTGGCGACACACTCACGGCGCCCAGCTTGCGCCGGCGCATGGCCTCCTGGCTGTACGAGGGCATGCTGATGTTCGGCGTGGTGTTCATAGCTGGCTACTTGTTCAGCACACTCAGCCAAACCCGCAACGCCATGGACAATCGAGGCGCCTTGCAAGCCTTCTTGTTTGTCATATTCGGCATCTACTTCACCTGGTTCTGGTCCAAAGGACAAACCCTGGCCATGAAAACCTGGCATATGCGGGTCGTCGACAAAAACGGTGTTGGCATCACGCAACGCAGGGCATTTATGCGTTACCTGTCCAGCTGGCTGTGGTTCTTGCCACCTCTGGCGGCACTGGCGCCGTTCGAAGTTTCGGTGCAGGAAAAAGTGTGGGTGCTCTTCGGCTGGATTGCAGTTTGGGCAGTTTTGAGCCGCTTCCATCCGCAGCGTCAGTTCTGGCACGATGCGCTGGCGGGCACTCGCCTGGTTGCCTCACCGCCCTTAAGTCGTTAAGGGTCGTTAAGGCACTTATGGTGCCTTGGCTCGGCGACAATCAGGCCATGTCCTCTTCCCCCATGCACTCCGAAGCCAACCCCCAAAAATCCCGCACCGGCCTAAGCCGTATCTGGCACGCCGCAGGCTATTCACTCGCCGGTTTACGCGCAGGCTGGCATGAAACCGCTTTTCGCCAAGAAGCCATCGCCGCCATGGTGCTGATTCCTGTGGCCGTATGGCTGGCCCATAGCTGGGTGGAGTTTTCGTTGCTGGCAGGCTCCATCGTCATGGTGATGGTGGTGGAACTGCTGAATACGGGAATTGAAACCGCCATCGACCGTATCGGGCCGGAATGGCATTCGCTGTCCAAACGCGCCAAGGATATGGGCAGCGCGGCCGTGCTGCTGAGCCTGCTGATGACCATTGCCATTTGGGGCATGGCGCTGGTCCAGCGCTTTACAGCCTGGATCTAAATGGTTTAGACCGCGGCTTCGTCCTGTTCGCCGGTACGGATGCGCACCACGCGCTCCACGCTGGTAATAAAAATCTTGCCATCACCGATTTTGCCGGTGCGAGCTGCACGCACGATGGCATCCACGCAGCGGTCCACGTCATCGGACTTGACCACCACCTCGACCTTTACCTTGGGCAGAAAGTCCACCACGTACTCGGCGCCACGGTAGAGCTCGGTATGGCCTTTTTGGCGACCAAAACCCTTGACCTCGGTCACCGTCAGGCCGGTCACGCCACATTCAGCCAGGGCTTCACGGACTTCTTCGAGCTTGAACGGTTTCAGAACGGCGGTAATTTGTTTCATGGTTTTCTCGCTATAGAGTGGAAAAGTTAAGCCCGGAAGCTGCTGGTAATAGGATAGCGCCAATCCTTACCAAAGCTACGGTGGGTCACGCGAATTCCCACTGGAGATTGTCGGCGTTTGTATTCATTGATCTTGATGAGCCGGGTTACGCGCTCCACATCGGCGCGCTCAAAGCCGGCGGCGATGATGGCCTCCAGGCTTTGGTCGTTCTCCATATAACGCTCCAGAATCGCGTCCAGCACCTCGTAGGGAGGCAGACTGTCCTGGTCGGTCTGGTCGGCACGCAGCTCGGCGCTGGGTGGGCGGGTGATGATGCGCTCCGGGATCGGGTTGCTACCGGTGCCATAAGGGTCATTGGCATTGCGCCAACGCGCCAGGGCGAACACCAGGGTTTTAGCCACGTCCTTGATGACAGCAAAGCCGCCAGCCATATCGCCGTACAGGGTGCAGTAGCCGGTGGCCATTTCACTCTTGTTGCCGGTGGTGACCACAATGCTGCCGAACTTGTTGCTCATGGCCATCAACAGTGTGCCGCGGATACGCGCCTGGATGTTTTCCTCGGTCGTGTCTTCGGCTCGGCCCACAAAATGCGGCGCCAGCGAGGCTTTGAAGGCCTCAAACTCGGGCAGGATGGAGATTTCATCGTACTGCACACCCAGGCGCGACGCCATGTCGCGCGCGTCGATCCAGGAAATATCGGCGGTATAGGGCGACGGCATCATCACCGTGCGCACCCGCTCCTTGCCCAACGCGTCCACCGCAATGGCCAGCACCAGGGCCGAATCGATACCACCCGACAGCCCCAGCAGCACGCCGGGGAAACGGTTTTTGCCCACATAGTCGCGCAGACCCAGCACCAACGCGTCCCACAAGTCGGCCTGTAGGCTACGCTCGGGCACTATGCTCGCTTCCAATTTGATAGCTGCCTGCGCAGGTACTGCCTGCACGTAGAACAGATTTTCCTTGAATGCCGGGGCGTGGCCGCTGAGTGTGCCGTCGGCATCCACGCAGAAGGAATTGCCGTCGAACACCACCTCGTCCTGTCCGCCCACGATGTGTGCGTAAATCAGCGGCAGGCCAGCGGCGCGCGCCCGGTCGGCCATGCGCAGCACCCGCTCGCCGCCCTTGCCCACATGGAACGGCGAGGCGTTGATGACGGCCAGCAGCTCGGCGCCAGCCTGCTTGGCCAGCGCGGCAGGCTCGTCGAACCAGGCGTCCTCACAGATCAACAGGCCAACCTTCACGCCCTCTACCTCGAACACGCAGACGCCATGCCCAGGCGTGAAATAGCGGCGTTCGTCGAACACCTGGTAGTTCGGCAGCTCGCGCTTGGCATAGGTAGCCAGCACCTGGCCTTCACGCAGCACGCTGGCCGCATTGAAGCGGCGCTGCACCGCCACGGATTTGGTGCGATCATCGCCGCCGCTGGGGTGGCCGACTACCACCACCAGGTCTTTTAACCCGGCCAGCTCGCGGGCCACTGTTTTCACGGCATCATCACAGGCAGCGGTGAAGGCCGGACGCAGGAAAAGGTCTTCGGCGGCATAGCCGCAAATCGAGAGTTCCGGCGTCAACACCAGCCGCGCTCCTTCGGCATAGGCGGTGCGTGCTGCATCGACGATCTTTTGCGCGTTGCCGGCCAGGTCGCCGACGACAAAATTGAGCTGGGCAACACAGAGTTTGAGAGTCATGGAAACAAAAAAGACGGTGGCAGCAGCAGGCCTGCGGGGTGGGAAATGAGTTCGGTTGATTATGTCATCCGGGTGCTGAACTCGCCGCTACAGCTGCCTGCCGCAGACTGGAACGGGCTGCTGGCTTTGCAGGCCGACGCCAGCCCTTTCATGCGCTGGGAATACCTGGCCGCGCTGCACCAAAGCGGCAGCGCCCTGCCCGCCACCGGCTGGACGCTACAGCTCATCACGCTTTGGCACGGTGACACGCTGCACGCGGCCACCGCGCTGTACCTGAAAAGCCATTCCTATGGCGAATACGTGTTCGACTGGGCCTGGGCTAGCGCCTACCAGCAGCACGGTGTGCCCTACTACCCCAAGGCCGTTATTGCCGTACCCTTTACCCCAGTACCCGGCGCACGCCTGCTGGCGCGTGACCCTGGCGCGCGGGCCGCTTTGATCCAGGCGGCGGTTGCCTGGTGCGAGGAGCAAGGCCTGTCGTCCCTGCACATGCTGTTTGCCAACCCGGACGACATTGCCGCGGCCCAAGATGCCAAGCTGATGCTGCGCCACACCGTGCAATTTCACTGGCAAAACAAAGTGGACGGCTACCGAGATTTCGACGACTTCCTTGCCTCGCTGGCGCAAGACAAGCGCAAGAAAATACGCCAGGAGCGGCGCAAGGTGGCCGACGCGGGCATCCGCTTCCGCTGGGCGCGCGGGCGCGACATCACGCCGCAGGACTGGGACTTTTTCTACAGCTGCTATGAACGCACTTATTACGAGCACGGCAACGCACCCTACCTGAGCCGCAACTTCTTCCAGCGCATGGCCGACACCATGCCGGAGAACTGGGTGCTGTTTGTGGCCGAACGCGAGCTAGATGGTGTCGCCAAGCCTATTGCTACAAGTTTAATAGCTATCAGCGCAGATATTGATTGCGCCAGCGGCCTAAAAAGTCCGCAAGATTTGGTGGCCTATGGGCGCTACTGGGGTGCCCTGGAGCGGGTGGACTGCCTGCACTTCGAAGCCTGCTATTACCAGCCGCTGCAGTGGTGCATAGAACACGGCGTGTCACGCTTCGAAGGCGGCGCCCAGGGTGAGCACAAAATGGCCCGCGCCCTGCTCCCAGTCAAAACCACCAGCGCGCACTGGCTGGCCCATCCGGCATTTGCCGACGCGGTGGAGCGTTTTCTGGAACGCGAAGGCGCCGGCATCACGGACTACCTGGGCGAGCTGGCCCAGCGCAGTCCGCTCCGGCAAGAAAGTTAGGCTAGCGCCTGCGCAAAGTCGGCCAGCAGGTCGGCTGCGTCTTCCAGGCCCACCGACAGGCGGATCAAGCCATCGGCAATGCCCATCTGGGCCCGCACCTCGGCGCCGGCCTCCCAGAAAATGGTGGGAGCCACCGGGATGATCAGCGTGCGGGTGTCGCCCATGCCGGTGGCCTTCACCGGAAGCTGCAGCCGATTGATGAAGGCCAGACAGGCATCGGCATCGGCCAATTCGAACGACAACAGCCAGGATCCGGCGCTGAAATGCTGCTGGGCCACGGCGTATTGCGGATGCGACTCCAGCCGGGGGTAGAACACCTTGACGACCGCCGGGTGGGTCTCCAGAAACTGCGCCAGCGCCAGCGCCGTGACACTGGTCTGGGCCACGCGCAGAGCCATGGTTTCAGCCCCCACTGAAATGCTATGTGCCTGCTCGGACGACAGCGACGCGCCCATGTCGCGCAGCCCCTTTTTGCGAATCTGCGCCAAGCCCCACTGGCGCGCATCGCCCTTGCGGTAAGCCGGAAAGATATTGGGATAGGCCGACCAGTCGAACAAGCCGGTATCCGTCACCGCGCCACCCAGCGCCGTGCCGTGCCCGGCAATGGTCTTGGTGAGTGAGTTCATCACCAGGCTGGCATCCACCGTCCTGGGCTGAAACAGCGCGGGCGAGGTGATGGTGTTGTCCACCACGTACACCAGGCCCTTGCTGCGGCACAGCGCGCCGATGGGCGCCAAGTCGGGAATCTGGGTACCGGGGTTGGCAATGGTCTCGACGAAAACCATGCGGGTATTTGGCTGCACGGCGGCTTCCACATGGGCCACGTCGGTGGCGTCCACCGTCGTGACTTCTATGCCCAGGCTGCGCAGCGTGCCGAAAACGCTGTTGGTATTGCCAAACACATAGCGACTGGCTACCAGGTGGTCGCCCGCCTTCAACAGGGTCAAAAATATCGCCGCGATGGCACCCATGCCGGTGGCAAAGCAGACCGAGCCCAGGCCGCCTTCCATGCGCGTGATCTTGGCCTCCAGCGCCGCCGTGGTGGGCGTGCCCTGGCGGGCGTAGTTGAAACCGCCTTTGACCGTGCCCTGGAACACGCCAATCAGGTCTTCAACCTTGTCAAACCCGTACTGCACCGAGGTGTGGATGGGTTTGTGCACCCCTCCGTGCTCCACGCCCATGGCCTTGTCGCCGTGCACGATGGTGGTGGTAAATCCTTGCGTAGCCATGCTCATTTCCTTGAATTCATATCAGTAGCAGCAATTAAATCATCCCTACGGGCGTATCCAGTCAGCCCGCCAGCAGACCATGCCGGTGTTACATTCTGCCTTCGCGGCCATGTCACCCTGCTTCGGCCACTTCTTGCAACTTCTTGCCTCGTTACAACACCATGCTGCAATCCATAGAAGCCCGAACCGGCACCCCCGTTGGCGCACAATTTCCTGAATCCACTCCCGCTGAAATCGACCAGACCGTAGCCGCTGCAGTTGCCGTCGCTGACGCCTTCGCCGCCACCTCGGCCACCCAACGTGCCAGCCTGCTGCGTGCCCTGGCCGTCGCATTGGAAGGCAGCCGTGAAAGCCTGGTGGCCCTGGCCGACCGCGAAACCGGCCTGGGCCTGCCACGCCTGAACGGCGAGCTGGACCGCACTGCCTTCCAATTGCGCGGCTTTGCCGATGTGCTGGACCAAGGTATTGCCCACGCCGTGGTGGACGATCCGGCCGTTGCCGGTGCACCACCCGCAGGCCGTCCACGCCTGGCCAAGGTCCGCGTGCCCGTGGGCCCTGTCGCCATGTTCTCGGCCAGCAACTTTCCGTTTGCGTTCTCGGTACTGGGTGGCGACACCGCCGCAGCACTGGCGGCCGGTTGCCCCGTGGTGGTCAAGGGCCACCCCGCCCACCCGGAGCTGACTCGCCAGACTGCGGCCCTGGCCCAGGGTGTGGTCGCAGCCCAAGGTCTGCCCGCTGGTGTCTTTGGCCTGGTGCAAGGCGGCTCCATTGCCGTTGGCGTACAGCTGGCGCAAGCGCCTGGCATTGCCGCGATTGCCTTCACCGGTTCGTTCAAGGGCGGCACGGCTCTGGCCAAGATTGCCGCAGACCGACCACGCCCCGTGCCGTTCTACGGTGAACTGGGTTCGGTCAACCCGCTGGTCGTGTTGCCCGCCGCGGCGGAAAAGAATGGCGCAGAGCTGGCCAACACGCTGGCCGGCTCCATCTGCCTGGGTGCAGGCCAGTTCTGCACCAGCCCAGGCGTGATCCTGGTCCAAAAGGATGCCGCATCCGATGCATTCGTAGCGGCCTTTGCTCAAGCGCTGCACGCCTTGCAGCCGCACGCCATGCTGTCGGGTGCGATCCGCTCCACCTTCGACAAGGGTGTGGCCCGCTGGAAAAACACGGCCAGCCTGAAGCCCCTGGTGGACGGTGGCGCCGAAGCGTCCGCCCCTCCACGCCCATTCCTGGCCGAAGTACAGGCAGCCGATTTCATCGCCGACCACCAGTTGCACGAGGAAGTATTTGGCTCAGCCGCCCTGGTCGTTCGTACCGCCTCGGTGGAAGAAACCCTGGCCGTGCTGCACGCCATCGGCGGTTCGCTGACCGTGACGCTGTGGGGCGCAGAAACCGAAAGCGAAGCCACCCGCAGCCTCGTGCGCGCGGCCACGCAAATCGCTGGACGGGTGCTGTTCGCAGGTGTTCCGACCGGTGTGGCCGTGACCACAGCCCAGCACCACGGCGGCCCCTTCCCCGCATCGACACAGCCCTTCACCACCTCGGTGGGCTACGCCGCGCTGGACCGCTTCCTGCGCCCGGTGGCTTTGCAAGACGCACCGGACTGGCTGGTCGCTCGCAAGGGCGTGCCCTGCTAAGTCGGCGGTAAGAGTAAGAAGTAGCTGGGCGGCTACACGCTGCCCAGCCCCATGGACCGGGTGATCACTTCCTTCATGATCTCGTTGGTGCCGCCATAAATGCGCTGCACCCGGGCGTCGGCGTAGGCCCGGGTAATCGGGTACTCCCACATATAGCCATAGCCGCCATAGAGCTGCACGCAGGCGTCCATCACCTTGCATTGCAGATCGGTGGCCCAGTACTTGGCCATGCTGGCGGTTGCAGTATCCAAGCTGTCCTTCAACATCAGCTCAATGCAGCGGTCCACAAACACCCGGGCAATCTGCACCTCGGTCTGCAGCTCGGCCAACACAAACCGGGTATTTTGAAAGCCGGCCAGTGGCTGACCGAAGACCCGACGCTCCTTCACATAATCCACCGTGCCCTCGATCGCCGACTGCGCGGCCGCCACGGCCGTGATGGCAATCTGCAGGCGCTCCCAGGGCAGCTGCTCCATCAAACAGACAAAACCGTGGTTTTCCAAGGCCGCCCCACCCAACAGTTGCTCGGGTGCCAGGCGTACGTGGTCGAAGAACAACTCTGCCGTATCCTGCGCCTTCAGGCCCAGCTTCTTCAGCCGCTTGCCCGGCGCAAAACCTGGCATGCCGCGCTCCACCAGGAACAGGCTGGTGCCCTTGCCGCCAGCCGACGGATTGGTCTTGGCGGCCACCAGCACCAAATCGGCGTGCCAGCCGTTGGTGATGAAGGTCTTGCTGCCATTCAGCACGTAGCTGCCATCGGCCTGGCGCAAGGCGGTGCACTGCATGCCTTGCAAATCCGAGCCCGCTGCCGGCTCGCTCATGGCGATGGCTCCCACCATGGCGCCGCTGGCCATGGCCGGCAGGTACTTGTGCTGCTGCTCCGGCGTGCCGTAGTGCAGCAGGTAGGGCGCCACTATTTCACTGTGCAGGGTGTAGCCAATGCCGGTGGTGCCAGCACGCGCCAGCTCTTCCATCTGCACAATCGAATACAACCTGTCGGCGCCAGCCCCGCCGCAAACTTCGGGCATGGAGGGACACAGAAAGCCCTGCTCGCCGGCCTTATTCCATACGGCTCGATCCACATAACCCTGCTCCTCCCACTGTGCATGGAAGGGCGCGATTTCCCGGGCAATGAATTTCTGAAAGCTGGCGCGGAAAGTCTCGTGGTCTGAGCTGAAAAGTGTGCGTTCTATCATGCTCTCTAATTTGATATATTTGATACAAAAGAGAAAAATACTACTTCGCAATGTACCCCAGGCCTGCCAGCCCCTGCACCGCCACTTCCTCCATTTGGGTGAAAAGAATCTGCCGGATCGTCCTCAAACGGGTCGTCATAATGGCGCGATGAGCACCTCTAATGCACCAGCCCCCGCCCGTCCACAGCCCCGATCCCCCACGGATTTGTTCCTGTCCTTCACCTGGCTGGCGTTGCAAGGTTTTGGCGGCGTGCTGGCCGTGGTTCAGAACGAACTGGTAGAGAAAAAGCGCTGGCTGACAAACGAAGAGTTCGTGGAAGACTGGGCCGTGGCGCAGATCATGCCCGGCCCCAACGTGGTCAATCTGTCCATCATGATCGGCGACCGCCACTTCGGCCTGCGTGGTGCCATGGCCGCGTTGGCCGGCATGCTGACGATGCCGCTGCTGGCGGTGCTGGCCCTCGCCCTGGTGTACACCCAGTACGCGCATTACCCCCAGGTGGTGGGCGCGCTGCGCGGCATGGGCGCGGTGGCTGCGGGCTTGATCACGGCGGCAGGCCTGCGCTTGCTGCCAGCGCTGCGGCGGCATGCGCTGGGCATACCGGTGTGCGCTGCACTGGCCGTGGTCTGTTTCATCCTCATCGCCTTGCTGCGGATTCCGCTGGCCTATGTGCTGCCCAGTCTGGGCGGACTGGCCTGCCTGCTGACCTACCGCAAGCTCAAACCATGAATACCTTGCACGCTATCAGCATGCAGGCCCAGGACTGGCTGCATCTGTTCCTGCATTTCGTATCGCTGTCCTTGCTGGCCGTAGGTGGCGCCATCACCACCGTGCCCGATATGCACCGCTATCTGGTGGATCAGCAAAACTGGCTGACCAGCGAGCAGTTCAATACCGCCATTGCCATCGCCCAGGCCGCGCCCGGGCCGAATGTGCTGTTCGTCGCCCTGTTCGGCTGGAACGTGGGCTTGAATGCGGGCGGCGGTTGGGCTGCGCTGCTGGGCATGGCCTGCACCATGCTGGGCCTGCTGTTGCCCAGCACCATACTCACCAGCGTATCCACCCGCTGGGGCCACCGCAACCGCGACTTACGTGCCGTGCGCGCCTTCAAACAAGGTATGGCGCCCATCGTGATTGCGCTGATGGTGGCCACAGGCTGGGTGCTGTCATCAGCACAGCACGGCCCGCGCGGAGACTGGAACCTGTGGCTGCTGACCGCCGTGTCCGCCCTCATCATGTGGCGCACCCGGTTGCACCTTCTGTGGTTGCTGGGCGTAGGCGCCATCCTGGGGGCTTGGGGCTGGGTTTGAAGGGGGCGCAGTGCCCGGGTTGTTAACTGCCCGAAAATAAGGCACTGCAATGTTTACCCTTTAAAAACAAGGGTTTACCCCAGTAATACAGCATTCATTCAGAGTTATCCCCAAAGTTATCCAGTGCCAACGGGGAGAACTTGCCATGTTCCGTGAGCCGCCATCAATCGCTACTAAATAAATAGCAACTTGTGCACATATCTTCTGCGCTAGAGCCGTATTTAACCCTTAACTTCCGGTAAGAGTCGGTCCGCACCCGGTCGGCCACCCGGCGGTCCACACAGCACCGCCAGGCGCGCGCACCAGCCCTGAGCCTGCCGCAAGTCCCGCCCCAGCCGCCACCAACCGTGCATGGCCACCCGCAAAGGGTTGTAGGTGGCCAGAGGTTCGACCAGGCCGTAACGGATGGAAATATCCGCCCGCTCCTCCACAAAAGTACCGAACAAGCGGTCGAACACAATCAGCACGCCGCCGTAATTGCAGTCCAGGTACTCGGCATTGCTGCCATGGTGCACGCGGTGGTGCGACGGCGTGTTGAACACCCATTCCAACGGACCCAGCTTGGGGATCCAGGTGGCATGCAGCCAGAACTGGTACAGCAGATTCGCCGCCAGCACACCCGCTACAGCCACCGGCGGAAAGCCCAGCCACACCAGCGGCCCAAAGAACAAGCCAGTCCCGGTGAGCTTGCCCGTCCAACCCAGACGAAGTGCCGAGACCAGGGTCAACTGCTGCGGCGAATGGTGTACGCAGTGCGTGGCCCAGAACCAGCCCACACGGTGTGCCGCGCGGTGGTACCAGTAGTAGAAGAACTCCTGCGCCAAAAACAGGCCACCCACCGCCACCAGACTGGACAAGCCTATATCCCCTATGCGGTGCGTATAGGCCCAGGCAAACACCGGCGCGGCCAAAGACAGACCCAACGCATCCGCCAGTCTGCGCCCCAGCATATCGGCCACCGATGTGGCGTAGGCCCGCCAGTCATAAGGCTGGCGGCGCACAAAGCATTGCACCAGGCCTTCCAGGGTAGCGGCCAGCCAGACCAAAGCCAGCGGCCACAGCAACCAGGGCAGGTATTCCGGAGCCTTGCTGAACGAAGCCAGCATCTCAGCCGCCCGCCACGGGTTGCCCGGCGGAAGCGAGCAGCCAGTAACACATTCCGGTTCGCATAGGCTTCTCCTGGAATCTTCCGGATGGAGATGAACTGCCGGTTTAACGCGTCACCGTCACCGTGCCGGTCTGGCCATTTGGGCCGGTCACCGTGGATTGTGAACCGGTGCTGCTGCGCGTCGTCACCCGGCTGGCGGATTTACCATTCGGCCCCGTCATTGTGGCCATGGCACCGGTGGCCGAACGGTCCACCACACGGCTGCTGGTCTTACCATTCGGGCCGGTGGTACTGGACGATACATCGCCGCGCTTGCGCAGCACGTCACGGGTGGCCGACTCCCCATTTGCTCCGGTAATGGTGGTCTGGCGGCTACGCGCCTGGGCTTCGCCGGTAAAGGCGCCCAGCGCGCAGGCGGCCGCCAGTGCCATCAGCACCGAGTGGCGGAAGGTCATGGAGGAAGGTGTTTGCATGGTGGTTGCTCCTGGGGTTGAGGGTTTGCGCACGAGCCTTGTGGCCTGGCCTCTATTTGACGGTCCGGACGCGCCCAGGATGACCACGGAATACGACGAAATGCGACAGTTTTGAAACATGCATGTCGCACGGCCTGCCCTCTCCTACACTCAGTGCCCATGAACAAAGCCCTGGTCCTGGTGGTGGACGACGATGCCGAGCTGTCGGCCATGGTGGCGGAGCTGCTGCAGCGCGAAGGTCTGGCCGTGCATACGGTGCTGACCGCCGGCGACGGCGAGCGCGCCTTGCAACAATGGAAACCCGACGCAGTACTGCTGGACGTGATGTTGCCCGACGCCAATGGCTTTGACGTCTGCCGGCGCTGGCGTGCCGCCCACCCGGCCCTGGGCATCGTCATGCTGACTGCGCGCGGCGACCCCATGGACCGCGTGCTGGGCCTGGAAATCGGCGCTGACGATTACCTGCCCAAACCCTTTGAACCCCGTGAGCTGGTCGCCCGTCTGCGTGCCCTGCTGCGCCGGCAACTGCCCGGCCGCGCCGAATCCACGCAACTGCGCTTCGATGGGCTCTGCATAGACCAGCTTAAACGCGAGGTACTGGCCGGCGGCCGGGCGGTGGCGCTGACCAGCGTGGAATACAAACTGCTGATCGCCATGGCTGCCAGCCCCGGCAAGCCACGCTCACGCGAGCAGCTCAGCGACGCCGTGCAAAGCGGTGGCTACAAACCGCAAGACCGTACGGTAGACGTACAGGTGGCCAGGCTGCGGCGCAAGCTGGAAGAAGCCGTGCCCGGCAAAGCCTGGATAGACACTGTGCGCGGCGAAGGCTATGTCTTCGTACCGCGCGGCTGAAAGAGGCAAGTACATGGGCATGCTGCGCCGCCTGGACAGCCTGTTTCTGCGCCTGCTGCTGACACAGTTGGCCGTGGTGATGGCACTGGGCAGCATTGTCGGCAGCCTGTTCTACCTGGAACGCAACACCACCATCGCCACTCTGTACGCCGAGCTATGGGCGCCGCAACTCACCCAGGCAGCAGGCTTGCAACTCACACCCTCGGCTCCCGCACAGATCCTGCAGCAAAGCGATACGCCAGCCCAGACCCGCCGCCTGCCCACACTCACGCCACGCTTCATCGCCTTGCGCAACACCCTGGCACAACGCGGCCTGTCAATAGACGAGGTCCGGCTGAATATGCGTGCCAACGAACCCATGGTCTGGATCCACGTGCTGCGCCCCCAGGCCTCCGCCATCTGGCTGGGCATCCCTGGGGAGATTGTGCTGACCGCGTGGCCCACACGCGTGCTGCTGGCGCTGACCGCCCTGGCGGTCTTACTGGTGCTGGCCAGTTGGGCCTTTACCCGCCGCCTCACAAGGCCACTGGAACAGTTACGCGCGCGCATGCAGGCCCTGGCCAACGGCAACACCCACCTGCTGGAGACGCCTGCCAGCGCCCTGCCTCCGGGTGGCACACCCGAAATTGCCGCCATCGACAGTGCCTACACCCAAGCCTTGGCGCGGCTGGCCCAACAGCAAAGCGAACGGGCCGTGCTACTGGCCGGCGTATCGCATGATCTGCGCAGCCCGCTGAGCCGCATCCGCCTGGCCGCCGAGCTACTGCCTGACGTACCCGACACCAGCGCCCGCAAAGAGGCCATCGCCCGCAACGTAGGCGTAGCCGACCGCCTGATAGAGAGCTTTTTAGACTATGTGCGTAGCGACACCCTGTCACTGAATGAGACCGTGGACCTGGCTGAAGCCGTGCGTAGCGCCGCAGCCCGCTGGGACCGCCCTGCCGAAGAGCTGCACATCGATGCCCCAACCAGCCTGCTCTGGCCAAACGCCAATGCCCTGCTGGTAGACAGGCTGGTCAGCAATCTTTTGGACAACGCTTTCAAGCACGGCCAGACACCTGTGTGCGTGCAGCTGTGTCAGCAAGAACAAGAGGTTTGGCTGGACGTAACGGACGCCGGCCCAGGCATCGCCCAGGAAGAGGTGGAGCCCTTGCAACAGGCCTTCAGCCGGGGTAACAGCAGCCGTACCCTGCCAGGCACTGGGCTAGGCTTGGCCATCGTGCGACAAATCACTACCCGCATGGGCGGACGGCTGGAATTTACGGGTGGACCCGGCGCCTACACCGTGCGGGTCCGGCTCGGCCCGCTGTAATCACATGCGGGCCCAAACAAGGGGCGTCTATCGGAATGCAACCGTCCGTACCAGCGACGACCAGAACCGCCTCCAGGCGTACTTTTTCAAGACCGGCTGAAACCGCTGGTGGCGGTAGATGTTGATACGCGCCTGTTTGCGCGGCGTCTTGCTGCCAAACACAATATTCCCGTCGCTGGTGATAGGCAGTGGACCAAATTGGGATACCACCAGCAAGCCGCCATCGGGCGACAGCGCAATTCCGTGCGGGAACTGCATGTTTGCGCCTGGGTTTTCCAGTGCGTTGCTGGGCGCTTCTTCCGTGATGCGGTTGCTGCGGCTATCAAAATGGTAGGAGGTTATACGGTCCGCCTCGCTGTTCGACACCAGAATGCTGTCACCTTCGCGCGAAATCCGTATATCTTCCGGCCGAAATAGACGCGTGGCCTCGCCCTTGAAAGTCTGCAGGGGAACAGGATTCAGGCGCCCGGTTTCCGCATCAAACCCGTAAACGCAAATGCAGTTTGCATCCGCGTAGGTCACCAGCACGCAGCTACCATCCGGAGAGAAAACAACGCCCTTGGGTATGCCGGGCAACTCCTCTTCCTTGATGAGGCTAAGCAAGCGGATCGCCGGCTCCTTGTCATCAAAACTGAAGAGCGCGACCCCGCGTTTGCGCAGCGAAGTGGAGCCAAAGGCCAGCACCATCTTATTGCCGCAGCGCGACATGTCCATGCCATGCGGCTTGAAGCCGGCCAGAGGCTCTGGAAACTTGATGGAAGCCAGGGGACTGTGCGCATAACGCCCATTGGCGCCGCGCTGGTAAATCGTGAATATCTCGCTATTCCAATTGACGGCGATTATTTTTTGGCCGTCCGTGGAAAACACCACATGCTGAGGCTCATCCAGCAAAGCTGTGGGGCTTTTCAATATCTGACTCGTCCGCGCCTGGCCGAAACGATCAATTTTGAAAATGATCAGTTGGCTGATAGTGGTAAAAGCCGCACAAAAAAGATTCTCGCTCGGATGGAAAGAAACGCTATTTATTAAGCTGTACGTCTTCGCACGACTGGTGATGCAGTCTATAGGTTGGGTTTCATAAAACACGCTGAGTCTCCTGCTTATTCTTGTATTGCCCATCAACTGCGGCAACCCGATTTCCATGCTGTGCCCCACCTCCTCCTTAATGGATATTGGTGACACGCATATTTACAATGTAAAGAATAGCTGACTCTGCACTGCTTCGAGCCGCTTTCAGCAACATATACCCACAATTCAGGCGAAAATCCGCATTTTTCAAACGGTGCCCTACAAGCGCTGGCGCAAGGCCTCGTAAAGGCAAACGCCGCTGGCCACCGATACGTTCAGGCTCTCCACCGCGCCCGCCATGGGGATGCCAACCAGCTCGTCGCAGGTCTTGCGCGTCAGCTGGCGCATGCCGTCACCTTCGTTGCCCAGCACCAAAGCGACGGGGCCCTTCAGGTCCACCTGGTACAGGGTCTTGGGCGCGTTGTCGCTGGTGCCTATGCACCAGATGCTGCGCTCCTTCAGCTCGCCCAGGGTGCGCGCCAAGTTGGTCACCATGAAGTAGGGCACGGTCTCGGCCGCACCGCTGGCCACCTTGGCCACCGTCGCATTGATGCCGGCCGCGTGGTCCTTGGGAGCGATGACGGCATGGGCACCGGCGCCATCGGCCACACGCAGGCAGGCGCCCAGGTTGTGCGGATCAGTCACGCCGTCCAGCACCAGCAGCAACGGCGGCGTGGTCAGGCTGTCGAGCAGGTCGTCCAGCGAATGGACCTGCGGAATATGTTCCACGCGTGCCGCCACGCCCTGGTGGCCGTGGCTGCCGCAAAGCTTGGCCAGGCGCAGGCTGTCGCCTTCAATCAGACGCGCACCGGCTTCATTGGCTTTCTCCAGAAACTGGCGCATGCGCGCATCGCGCCGGGTGGGCTCGTAGTAAATCTCGATGATGGACTGCGGCGCGGTTTTCAGGCGTACGCCCACGGCGTGAAAGCCGAAAAGAACTTTGGGAGAAGACATGGGGAGATTGCTACGTTATTTATAGCTACCAGCGCAGGTAAATCCTGCGCTGGCAGCGGTTTTTTCTTAAAACTTTTGCAGGCTTAGCGCGGCTTGCGCACGACCTTGCGGACCGGCGCCTTGCCCGAGCCGTTGTCGCGCGGCGGCAGGCCGGTGTGCTGGGTCAGCAGGCGGCCCTTGGTCACCGGTGAAGACTTGGTCACCACGGTGGAATTCTTCTTGCGTGCACTCTCGTAGTTCCCGTCGGTCATCGGCTGGTAGGTCGGGATCAGATGGTGCTTGCCGTTGCCGATCAGATCGGCACGCCCCATGGTCTTCAGCGCGTCGCGCAGCAGCGGCCAGTTGTTGGCATCGTGGTAGCGCAAGAAGGCCTTGTGCAGCCGGCGGCGCCGGTCGCCACGGACGATGTCGACGGTTTCGCTGTCGCGGGTGATCTTGCGTAGCGGGTTCTTGCCGCTGTGGTACATCGTGGTCGCGGTGGCCATCGGCGACGGGTAGAAGGTCTGCACCTGGTCGGCGCGGAAGCCGTTTTTCTTCAGCCACAGCGCCAGGTTCATCATGTCTTCGTCGCTGGTGCCAGGGTGGGCGGCAATGAAGTACGGAATCAGATACTGCTTCTTGCCAGCCTCGGCGCTGAACTTCTCGAACAAGGTCTTGAACTTGTCGTAGCTGCCGATGCCGGGCTTCATCATCTTGGTCAGCGGGCCCTGCTCGGTGTGCTCGGGCGCAATCTTCAGGTAGCCGCCGACGTGGTGGGTCACCAGCTCTTTCACGTACTCGGGGCTTTGCACGGCCAGGTCGTAGCGCAGGCCGGAGCCGATCAGGATCTTCTTGATGCCCTTGAGCGCGCGGGCGCGGCGGTAGATTTTGATCAGCGGGTCGTGGTTGGTGCCCAGGTTCGAGCAGATGCCCGGATACACGCAGCTGGGCTTGCGGCACGCGGCCTCGATCTCGGGGCTCTTGCAGCCGAGTCGGTACATGTTGGCGGTGGGGCCGCCCAGGTCGGAGATGGTGCCGGTAAAGCCCTTCACCTTGTCGCGGATGTCTTCGACTTCCTTGATGATCGATTCTTCGGAACGACTCTGGATGATGCGGCCCTCGTGCTCGGTGATCGAGCAGAAGGTGCAGCCGCCGAAGCAGCCGCGCATGATGTTCACGCTGAAGCGGATCATTTCCCAGGCGGGGATCTTGGTGGCGCCGTCATGGCTGCCGTTCTCGTCGGCATAGGCCGGGTGCGGGCTGCGGGCGTACGGCAGGTCGAACACCGTGTCCATCTCGGCGGTGGTCAGCGGGATGGGCGGCGGGTTGATCCACACATCGCGGGCGGTCACGCCCTCGCCATGGGCCTGCACCAGTGCGCGGGCGTTGCCGGGGTTGGTTTCCAGATGCAGCACGCGGTTAGCGTGGGCATACAGCACCGGATCGGATTTCACCTGCTCAAACGACGGCAGACGGATCACCGAGCGTTCGCGTGGCGGCACCTTGATCTTGGCGAGTTCGCGGGCTTGGGAGCGGGCCAGGGCATCGCCCAGAGATGGGCTCATCTTGACGACGGCTTCTGCCGGTAAGCCCTGCGGATTGGCCTCGTCCTTGGAGCAGGTCGCGCCCTGCTCTGCCGCCTGCTCGGAGGTGGTCTGGTAAGGGTTGATGTGCGACTCGACCCGGCCCGGCGCATCCACCGAGGTGGAATTGATCTCGACCCAGTCGCGCCCGGTCGGGTCGTCGCTGCGGCGGATGAAGGCGGTGCCGCGCACATCGGTAATGCTCTGCACGGGCTCCTTGGCGGCCAGGCGGTGGGCGACTTCGACAATCGCGCGCTCGGCATTGCCGTACAGCAGCAGGTCGCACTTGGCATCCACCACCACGCTGCGGCGCACCTTGTCGGACCAGTAGTCGTAGTGCGCAATGCGGCGCAGCGAGCCTTCGATACCGCCCAGAACGATGGGCACGTCCTTGTAGGCCTCACGGCAGCGCTGGCTGTAGACAATGGCCGCGCGGTCGGGGCGCTTGCCGCCGATGTCACCGGGGGTATAGGCGTCGTCACTGCGGATCTTGCGGTCGGCGGTATAGCGGTTGATCATCGAATCCATATTGCCCGACGTGACGCCGAAGAACAGGTTCGGTTTGCCCAGGGCCTTGAACGGGTCGGCGCTCTGCCAGTCGGGCTGGGCGATGATGCCGACGCGAAAGCCCTGCATCTCCAGCATGCGGCCGATCACCGACATGCCGAAGCTGGGGTGGTCCACATAGGCGTCGCCGGTGACGATGATCACGTCGCAGCTGTCCCAGCCCAACACATCCATCTCGGCGCGGCTCATCGGCAGGAATTTGGAAGTGCCAAAGCGGGCCGCCCAGTACTTGCGGTAACTGGTCAGCGGCTTGGCGGCGCGCGCGAAAAAGGAAACGTCGACGGGGGCGTTCATGCAAAACTTTGTGGGGATTAACCCGCGATTTTAAGGGCTGGGGCCTCGTTACGCACCCAGACGCACATATGGCCCCACCTCCCTCTACATGGCTTTAGGGGTGCTGCGCCGCATGCTCATACAAGAAAACCGGCGCTAGCGCAGATGAAATCTGCGCCAGGCGCTCCTATAAGTAGAGCAATCAGCTCTTGGCCAGACGGCTGAAGGTCTTGCGGAATTTCTCCACCTTGGGCGCAGCCACCATCAGGCAGTAGCCCTGGCTGGGGTGCTTTTCAAAGTAGTCCTGGTGGTATTCCTCGGCGGGCCAATAGTTGGCCAGGGGCAGCACCTCGGTCACCACTGGGTGGCGATAGGTCTTGCTGTCGTTGACCTCACGCAGCACAGACTGCACCACTTCCTGCTGGTCGGGCGAATTCACGTAGATGCCGCTGCGGTACTGTGTGCCTACGTCGTGGCCTTGCTGGTTCAGCGTGGTCGGGTCATGGATGACGAAGAAGATTTCCAGAATCTCACGCAAGCTGATCTGGGCCGGATCAAACTCCAGCTTGACCACTTCGGCATGGCCGGTCTGGCCGCTACACACGGCCTCATAGCTGGGGTTCTGGGTCGTGCCGTTGCAGTAGCCGCTTTCTACATCGGTAATGCCGCGCACCTGGACGAACACGGCTTCGGTGCACCAAAAACAACCACCGCCCAAGGTGATGGACTCACGTTGGGCGGCACTGGACGAGGATGTGGAGGACGGCGAATTTTGCATAAGCTACTTTGTACACCGATTCAACAGCGCACGACTTGTACACTCAGCCTGCCCCCTGCACCGACTGGGATGCAGCCAGCTTCGATACAAAGCAAAACATGGTGTAGCGCACGAATTTCTTGCGCCAACAGCTATCAATACAAGAGCAAATGAATCCGAGTGAACTCAAACCCATACTGACCGCATTGGCCATGCCTCCAGCCGGGCCTTTGTTGCTGGCGGCTCTGGCCAGCGTGCTGGCGCGGCGGCGCAAATGGCTGGGCCGGGGCATCGCCGTGCTGGCCCTAGCAGGTTTGTGGCTGCTGAGCTGCAATGCAGTGGCGGTCTGGCTGGCGCAGACCCTGTTGCCGCAGGTTGCAGCCATTCCACCCGCCACTGCACCCAGCTACCTGCAGGCCCACCAGGTCCAGGCGATTGTGGTGCTGGGCGGTGGCGTGCAGCCCAGCGCACCCGAATACGGCGCGGCCCAGCCCTCGGCCCAAACCGCTGCGCGGCTGCGCTACGGCGTCTGGCTGGCGCGCCAATCCAGCCTGCCACTGGCGTTTGCAGGCGGCGTGGGCTGGGCCAATAGCGGCACCAGCGCCTTGTCGGAAGGCGATGTGGCAAAGGCCATGGTGTCGAAAGAACTGGGCAGCAACCTGCGCTGGGTAGACGACCAATCCCGCGACACCGTGGAAAACGCGCAGAAAATGCAGCGGCTGCTGGCGCACGACGGCGTGCAGCGCATCGCGCTGGTAACCCACGCCTGGCATATGCCACGCGCCGTGCAGGCCTTCGAACGGGCCGGCTTGCAGGTCGTGCCCGCCCCCACCGGTTTTACCCTGCCGCAGCAGCGCACATTGCTGGAATGGCTGCCCTCTGGCAGTGGCTTGCAGTCCTCGCGCGA
The DNA here is from genome assembly GCF_059421805.1 of Rhodoferax sp. GW821-FHT02C08. Classification (NCBI taxonomy): domain Bacteria; kingdom Pseudomonadati; phylum Pseudomonadota; class Betaproteobacteria; order Burkholderiales; family Comamonadaceae; genus Rhodoferax; species Rhodoferax sp. GW821-FHT02C08. Next base: position 97,628 of record NZ_JBWKVR010000004.1, on the reverse strand, counting down.
AATCCTGCGGGAATGGCTAGGCATGCGGGTTGCAGGGCGCATATAAGAAAAGAACGTGTTTACGATCTAAGGCATGCCATGACTGCGGGAACAAATCCCGCATGTGCCAACCCAAGCCCAGCCCGCACAGCCCGAACGTTGACGCTGCATCGGTAACGGGCTATATTAATAACCAACCAGTCAGTAAAATGCCCCCCAGTCTAGCGTCTCCGCCCCCTCCTACCGCCAAACGTGCGCGGCGCAAAGAAGCGCGCCCGGGTGAACTGCTGGCAGCGGCACTGGACATCTTTGTTGAAAAAGGCTTTGCCGCAACCCGTGTGGAAGAAGTCGCCCTGCGCGCCGGCGTGTCCAAAGGCACGCTGTTTCTGTACTTTTCCAGCAAGGAAGAACTGTTCAAAGCCGTAGTTCGGCAAAGCCTGACCAGCCATTTCCACGAGCTGAACGGCGAAGTGGATGGATTCACCGGCAGCATCGCCAGCCTGCTGGAGCACGGCATGCTGACCTGGTGGGAGCGCGTAGGCCGGACCAAAGCCGCTGGCATCAGCCGCCTGATGCTGCTGGAAGCCCATAACTTCCCGGAAATGGCCGCCTTCTACCAAGATGAAGTGGTGCACCCTTACCAAAATCTGGTGCGCAAGATTCTGCAACGTGGCGTGGACAGCGGTGAATTCGCGCCGCTCAACCTGGATCTGGCCACCTATAGCGTGACCGCGCCGCTGCTTTTCCTGTCGGTGGGCCAGCGTGCCGATGGCAGCCACCCCTGCACCCAGCAGCCGTTTACCCCCGAGCAGTACATTGCCTCGCAGGTGCGCATCATGCTGAACGGGCTACGCGCCCGCCCCGAGCCCTCCGGAGCCGCCACCGCATGAAACTTTAGCTACCGAGGCACCATCGCCGTCCATGCCAGGCCTGGCCGGAAAGTAAATGGCCTAGCTGCCCGCCGAACCCGCCATATTCCACCCCTAAAATCCAGAGCTTATTTCGCCTTCGCTACAGAGACCCACCATGACCACCACCGCCCAGATTGAAAAAACCCGCTTCAACATGATCGAGCAGCAGATCCGCCCCTGGGATGTGCTGGACGCCTCGATCCTGGCTCTGTTGTCTATCGTCAAGCGCGAAAAGTTCCTCCCGCCCGAGCACCAGGCCTATGCCTTCATCGACATGGAAGCGCCCCTGCCCGGTGGCCAATGCATGCTGTCGCCCAAGGTCGAAGCCCGCGCACTGCAGGACCTGAAAATCCAGAAACACGAAAAAGTGCTGGAAATCGGCACCGGCTCCGGCTACATGGCCGCCCTGCTGGGTGCCTGCGCGCAAAGCGTGCTGTCCTTGGAAATCCTGCCGGAACTCGCCAGCCTGGCCCGCAAGAACCTGCGTGACGCCGGTGTGCACAACGTGGAAGTACGCCAGGCCGACGGCGCCCAGGGCGCGGCCGGCGACGGTCCTTTTGACGTCATCGTGCTCAGCGGCTCTGTGGCTTCGGTGCCTGAAGTACTGAAAGCCCAGCTCAAAGTGGGCGGCCGCCTGTTTGCCATCGTGGGCCAAGACCCGGTGATGCAGGCCCATATCATCACCCGCACCAGCACCACCAGCTACCAGACCACCACCCCCTGGGATATCGTCGCCCCCCGGCTGGCACATTTCCCAGAACCCTCGAAGTTCCATTTCTGAACCCCATGCTCGACCAGATCACCCCCGCCCAACTGGCCCAGTGGCTGCAAAGCCTTCCCTCCACGGCAAAGCCAGTTGTGCTGGATGTACGGGAGCCCTGGGAATGGCAAACCGCCAGCGTGCAGCCAGAAGGCTTTAGCCTAGTGACTCTACCCATGGGCGAAATCCCGGCACGCCTGGCGGAGCTGGACCCCGCGCAACCCGTGGCCTGCCTCTGTCACCATGGCGCGCGCAGCCAGCGGGTCGCCATGTATTTGCTGCAGAGCGGATTCGAGCAAGTGGTGAACATTGCCGGCGGCATAGATGCATGGTCGCAACAGCTGGATACCCGTGTGCCCCGCTACTGACATGACAAGGATGAACATGCAACGTTTCCCGCTCGGCGCGCTCGCTTTGGCCGTGGCTGCCATTTTTGCCGGCTCAGCCCATGCGCAAAGTCTGCAGGAGCTGTATGACTCCGCCCGCGCCACGGATGCAACCTACCAGTCGGCCAAGGCGCAGTACGACGCCAATCTGGCCAAGGCCGACCAGGCCAAGGCTGGCATCCTGCCTACCGCAGGCCTGTCCGCCGGGCTGAACCGTAACTTGCTCGACAGTGTGAATCCCACGCTGGACAAGGACTACACCACCCAGACCGCGGCCCTCAGCGGCACGCAGCCACTGTACCGCCCCGCCAACTGGATCACTTATGAGCAGGGCAAGAAGTCGATAGAAGTCGCCCAGGCGCAACTGGTCGTAGCCGAACAAGACTTGGTGGTGCGCGTGGCACAAGCTTATTTCGACGTCTTGGCCGCCAGCGATACTTTGACCTTTGTACGCGCCCAGAAGGCCGCTGTGGCGGAGCAACTGGCTTCTGCCAAGCGCAACTTCGAAGTCGGCACGGCCACCATCACCGATACCCGCGAAGCCCAGGCCCGGTTCGACCTGGCCCGCTCCCAGGAGATCGCGGCCGACAACGATCTGCTGGTGAAAAAAATAGCGCTGGACACTATCGTCGGCAAAACCAATGCCCAGCCCACGCCGCTGGCCCAGCCCGCCGTGCTGCCCAACGTGGAAGAAGCCGATGTCTATAAATGGGTCAGCCAGGCCGAAGGCGCCAGCCCGAACGTGCAGCAGGCACTGGTGGCACTGGATGTGGCACGCCTGGAAACCCAGAAGGCCAAAGCTGGCAATCTGCCCACCCTGGACCTGACGGCCGCCTACAACGTCAACCGCTACCCCAACGGCACATCCAGCCTGCCGTCCAACTCGCGCAACAACACCGCCGTGGTGGGCCTGAGCCTGACCATTCCACTGTTTGCCGGCTACTCTGTCCAGAACCGCATACGCGAAACCTTGTCATTGGAAGACAAGGCCCAGGCCGACCTGGACGCAACCCGGCGCGCGGTCACACAATCCACCCGCACCGCGTTCTATGGCGTGCTGTCCGGCCTGGCCCAGGTCAAGGCCCTGGAGGCCGCCGAAAGCTCCAGCCAGATTGCACTGGACGCCAACAAGCTGGGTTACCAAGTTGGCGTGCGCATCAATATCGATGTGTTGAACTCGCAAAGCCAGCTCTACCAGACCAAGCAAAGTCTGGCCCAGGCCCGCTACAACGTGCTGGTGGGTTCGCTGAAGCTGCGCCAGGCCAGCGGGAGCCTGAAGCCAGAAGACCTGCAGGCGATGAACGCCCTGCTGGCCCACTAAAAACGTTCTAAAACCTCAGGCCTGTAACAAGGCCTTGATCGCGGCGGCCGTCTTCTGCGCCGCTCCGCGGTGGGCTGCTGCAAATGCCGGCCCGGCTGCCGCGGCAGCAGCCAGCTGATCCGGCGCCAGGCACCAGGCCCGCACCTGTTCCAGCGCCGCGGGCATATCGGCCACCCGGCAGGCCGCACCGGCCTGGGTTGCCAATTCAGCCGCCTCAGCGAAATTGAAGGTAGAGGGCCCCAGCACCATGGGGCAGCCACAGGCCGCGGCCTCGATCAGGTTCTGCCCGCCCAATGGCTCGAAACTTCCGCCCAACAAAGCCATATGGGCCAGGCCGTAATACAGCGCCATCTCACCCAGGGAATCCCCCAGCCAGATATCGGCCTCGAGCGGAGCGTCCTGCCACTGGCTGCGGCGCGACACGCTCAAACCGTAGGTCTGTACCAGCGCGGCCACTTCGTCAAAACGCTGCGGATGGCGCGGCACGATCAGCCACTGCACACCGCTCGCTCCCATTTTAATAGCACCTAGCGCAGATGAATCCTGCGCCAGAGCCTTAAAAGACTTCAAGGCTTCCAGCAGCATGCGCTCCTCGCCTTCGCGCGCACTGGCCAACAAAACCACCGTACGGCCCGCCGCCTGGCGCCAGTTGCGGCCTCGGGCGCACTGGGCGGCATCCGGGCTGGCATCGAACTTCAAATTACCCAGCACCTGGGGCCTGGGCGCGCCGGCTGCAACGAAGCGCTGGGCGTCCGCCTCAGTCTGCGCCCACACCGCGCTCAGCGCACCATAGGCCGGCCGCGACAACCAAGCCAGTCGCTGGGCCTGGCGCAAGGATTTTTCGCTGAGCCGGGCATTTGCCAGCACCACCGGTATGGCTGCGCTACGGCAAGCGGCCAACAAGTTTGGCCAGATCTCGGTTTCCATCAGGATGCCGATACGCGGCTGAAAGTGACTCACAAAGCGCTGCACGGCGCCCAGACTATCCCAGGGCTGCCACACCTGTACATCACCCGGACGCAGCAGAGCGCGGCCTTCGGCCCTGCCGGTGGCCGTGCCATGGGTCAGCAGCAGGCGCAGGTCCGGCATCTCCTTGCGCAAGGCTGCCAGCAAAATGGTGGCGGCCCGGGTCTCCCCTAGCGAAACCGCGTGCACCCACACCCAGCCTGTGCTGGGCGCCTGGGTGTAGTGGCCAAAACGTTCGGATATGTGTTCTGCATAGCCGGGCTCTGCCACGGCGCGCAGACGCAGCTTGCGGCGCAGCAAGGGACTGGCCAGCCACAGCAGCAGGGAATACAAGGAGCGAACCAAGAGTGCTCAGTCTCGCAGCGCCGCCAGGGCCGAGGCCTGCATCCAGGCGCCCCAGACCGCCTCGACCGTGGGCGTGGTGTCAGACACCACGCTGATCTGGTGATCGCTCTGCAGCGGGCCGGTACGCCAGGCGGTGTCGAAGTTATATATCTGCACATGCGGCAGATCCAGCGCCACGGCGATATGACTCAGGCCACTGTCCACGCCCACCACGCCCATGCATTCGGACATGGCATCGGTCAGCGCGTCCACCTTCATGCGGGGCCAGACCACCGCCTGCGTCAGCCGGCTGGCAATGCTTTCGCTGCGCCACAACTCCTCATCATTGCCGTGCGTGAAAGCCACGGTATAGCCCAAGGCATTCATGCGATGTCCCAGGTCCAACCAATGCTCCACCGGCCATTGCTTGTCGGCGCGGGACGTGCCGTGCACAAATGCCACCACGGGCGCGGGAGACGTGGCACCGGAATCGAAGAAGTTGTTGGAAATGTTCTTGATCGCGTTCACGTCCATACTGGAATGCGACACCAGGCCGAAATTGACCTTCTCCGGCAATGCGTACACCAAGGCCCGGGCGCACATCACGCGGGAGCGGTTGATGGCGTGGATGCGCGGCTCCACAGGAATGGCCACATCGGCCACCCAGCGGGTAGGCGCCTCAAAACTGGATCCCTCGGTCTGGTTGGCCAGGGCATAACGCAGGCCGTCCGGGCTCAGGCGCGCCATTTTGGCCACCAGCGCGGATTTGCTCAGGCCCTGCAGGTCCAGCACCGCGTCATAGGTCTCCTGCTGCAAGTCGGCCGAAAAGGCACGCCAAGCATTGCGCGTGTCCACGGTAAACACGGTCTTGCGCCAGCGGCGCAAGTCGCACTCGATCACCCGGCGCACGCCCTCACAGCGGCGCACCAGCGGTGCAAAACCCGGTTCGACCACCCAGTCCACCTGGGTACCGGGCAACTCAGAGAGTATGTCCTGCACCGCCGGCATGGCGTGCACCACGTCACCAAGAGAAGACAATTTGACGATCAGAACATTCATGCCAGATACCTGCAGACGCCAGCAGCCACCTTAGTGGGCGGAGGCTGCAAAACTGGCATCGGGCTTGACGCGGCGCAGCAGCGCCAACACATCGGCCTGGATGCGATCCAGCGCCGCCTGGGTGTGGCCTTCAAAACGCAGCACCAGCACAGGAGTGGTGTTGGATGCGCGGATCAGGCCAAAGCCGTCCGGCCAATCCACGCGCAAACCATCGATGGTGCTGACCACTGCAGGCGCGGCGAAATCCACCAAACGCAAGGCTTCCGCCACCACGCGGGGCGGCTCGCCCTCATGGCAGGGCACATTGAGCTCAGGCGTCGAAAAGCTGGTCGGCAAGGCATGCAACACCGCATTGGCGTCGGGCGACTGGCTCAGGATTTCCAGCAGACGGCAGCCGGCATAGGTGCCGTCATCGAAGCCAAACCAGCGTTCCCTAAAGAAGATATGGCCGCTCATCTCGCCACCGAGCGGCGCCTGGCCACCCGCAGCTTCGATCTCTTTCATCTTGGCCTTAATCAAGGAATGGCCGGTCTTGAACATCAGCGGATGGCCACCGGCGGCGGCAATCGCCGGTGCCAGACGTTGTGAACACTTCACATCGAACAAGATGGTGCCACCGGGCACGCGCCGCAGCACGTCTTCGGCGAACAGCTGCATCTGGCGGTCAGGGTAAATATTGCTGCCGTCCTGTGTCACGATGCCCAGGCGGTCGCCATCGCCATCGAAAGCCAGGCCCAGCTCGGCGCCCGTGGTCTTCAACGCGGCAATCAGGTCTTCCAGGTTCTCGGGCTTGCTCGGGTCCGGGTGGTGGTTGGGGAAGTTGCCATCCACCTCGCTGAACAGCTCCACCACTTCACAGCCTATGGCCCGCAAAATGGCGGGGGCCGAAGCGCCGGCAATGCCGTTGCCCGAGTCAACCACGATCTTCATCGGCCGGGCCAATTGGATGTCGGAGACGATGCGCGCGGTGTAGGCAGGCAGCACATCTACCTGGCGTACCGAGCCACCGGCCTGGAATACCCAGGTTTCCGCTTCCATCATGCGGCGCAGCGCCTGGATTTCCTCACCATGGATGGCACGCCCACCCATGATCATCTTGAAACCGTTGTAGTCCTTGGGGTTGTGGCTGCCGGTAACCTGGATACCGCTGCGGCACAGGGTGTAGGCCGCAAAATACAGCATAGGCGTAGTGGCGGCGCCCACATCAATCACTTCCACACCTACAGCCACCAGACCGCGGATCAAGGCGGCGACCAGGCTGGGGCCGCTTAAACGGCCATCGCGCCCGACAGCAATGACCTTCTCCCCCTCGGCCAGCGCAATCGTGCCGAACGCCCTACCGATTCCCTCTGCAACCGCTTCGTCTACCGTGGTCGGCACGATGCCGCGGATGTCATAGGCTTTGAAGATGGAATTAGCAATGTGCATGGTGTAGATGAGGTCGGGTAAATCAGACATCCGACCCAGAGGGCCAGACCACGAGCGCGAATTGTAGGTTTTTCGCAAGCCCGTTTTGACGGGCCTGCAATCCACCAGCTACGCAGCCTGTGCCGGCACACCCAAAGCTTGGTACAACGCAAGGTATTGCGTAGCCGCTGCAGCCCATGAAAAGTTCTGCGCCATGCCACAGCGTTGCAGCTGCTTCCACACATCCGGCAGCGCAAAGTCCTGCACGGCACGGTGCACCGCCAAGGCCAAAGCCTCGCGGGTCGCGGGGCCGAACATGAAGCCCGTTGCGGTGTCCGCCTGCAGGCTGGACGCATCCGCATCCACCACCGTGTCGATCAAACCGCCCACATGGCGGACCACGGGTACCGTGCCGTAGCGCAAGGCATACAGCTGGGTCAGGCCACAGGGCTCGAAACGGGATGGCACCAGCATAGCGTCCGCCCCGGCAATCATCTGGTGAGCAAAGGTTTCGTCATAACCTATGCGCACCGCCATGGCGCCGGGATGTACAGCCATGGCTTCCCTGAAGGCCTTTTCCAGCACGGCATCGCCCGTCCCCTGCACCGCCAACTGCGCACCGGCGGCCAGCATCTCGGGTATGGCGGCCAGCACCAAGTCCAAACCTTTTTGTTGCGTCAGACGGCTCACCAGGGTAAACAGTGGTGCCTTGGCATCCACCCGCAAACCCAGGGCTTTTTGCAGCGCCGCCTTGCATACGGCCTTGCCAGCCAGATCGGATGCGGAATAGCGAGCGGGAATATCCTTGTCGGTGGACGGGTTCCACACCGCGTCATCCACCCCGTTCAGGATGCCGGAGACATCTGCGCCACGTGAGCGCACCACCCCATCCAAACCGCAGCCGAACTCGGAGGTTGCGATCTCCTGGGCGTAGCTGGGGCTGACCGTGGTGATGCAGCGCGCGCTGGTCAAACCCGCCTTCATGAATGAAAACTTGCCGTGGTACTCCAGTCGCGTAGGGTCCATGTACCGGATGGGTAAACCCAGTAGATGAAAGTCCCTGGCATCAAACAGCCCTTGGTAGGCCAGGTTGTGCACGGTAAATACCGTCGCCACATGGGCCCCTGGGTTCGCCGCAACGTAGGCACACGCCATGGCAGCGTGCCAATCGTGGGCGTGCAGCACATCGGGCTCCCAGGCCGGATCCAGGCCACCAGAGGCCACCTGGGCCGCCGCCCAGCCCAGCAAGGCAAAGCGCTGCGCGTTGTCCGGCCACTCGGATCCGTCTGCCGCCAAATAAGGATTACCTTTTCGCTGGTAAAAATACGGGGCATCCACCACGTAGGCCGGCACACCGCTGACGGCCAGGGTGCCACGCAGCAAACGTACCCGCCCCGCGCCAAACACGGCACCGAGCTCACACACCAGTGTGGGTTTCTTCAGCCCTGCCAGAATGGCTGGAAAGCCCGGCAGCAAAAGACGCACATCAGCCCCCGCCGCAATCAAGGCCTGGGGTAAAGCCCCCATGACGTCCGCCAAGCCACCTGTTTTGACCAGAGGAAAAACCTCGGCGCCTACTTGCAATACTTTCATCCGGCCAACTTCTTCAACATGGAGGGTGTCACCAAAGTAATGCCATTTTCACTGCGGTGGAAACGCTCAGCATCCAGTGCGGCATCTTCACCGATCACCATGCCGTCGGGAATGACGCAGCCACGGTCTATGACAGCCCGCGTGATGCGTGCTCCGCGGCCCACCTGTACACCCGGCAACAGTACCGACCAATTCACACTGGAATGGGAATGCACCCGCACGCTGGAGAACAGCACGGAACGGAACACGCTGCCCGACACGATGCAACCACCCGACACCATGGATTCGATCGCCAGGCCGCGCCGGTCATCCTGGTTGTGCACGAACTTGGCGGGCGGCAGCTGCGCCTGGTAAGTCCAGATGGGCCAGTGCGTGTCGTACAGGTTCAGCTTCGGTTCCGTGGCTGTGAGATCGATATTGGCATCCCAGTAAGCATCAATGGTGCCCACGTCACGCCAGTAAGGCTCCTCATCATCCGCATTGGGTACACAGCTCAAAGAGAACGGGTGGGCCGATGCATTGCCGTTGCGCACCGCGCGCGGAATGATGTCCTTACCGAAGTCGTGGCTGGACTCCGGGTCCGCCATATCGCGTTCCAGCTCGGCATACAGATAGGCGGCATTGAAGATATAGATGCCCATGCTGGCCAGGGACATGTCCGTACTGCCGGGCATGGCCGGCGGGTCGGCCGGCTTCTCCAGGAATTCGGTGATCAGGCTGTTGTCGCCCACGGCCATCACACCAAAGGCAGATGCCTCGCTGCGCGGTACAGCAATGCAACCCACGGTGCATTCCCGCCCCTTGGCCACGTGGTCGGCCAACATCAGGGCGTAATTCATCTTGTAGATATGGTCACCGGCCAGCACCACGATGTAGTCCGCACCATAGCTTTCCAGAATGTCCTGGTTTTGATAGACCGCGTCGGCGGTACCGCGGTACCAGTTTTCGTTGTCGTTGCGCTGCTGGGCCGGCAGCAGGTCCACGAACTCGTTCATCTCATTCTTCAGAAAGGCCCAGCCACGCTGCAAATGGCGCAGCAGGCTGTGCGACTTGTACTGGGTGATCACGCCAATGCGGCGAATACCGGAGTTCAAACAGTTCGACAGTGCGAAATCAACAATACGGAACTTGCCGCCGAAGTAGACCGCCGGTTTAGCACGCCTATCGGTCAGGTTCATCAGGCGGCTGCCGCGTCCGCCGGCCAGTACCAATGCGATGGCCCGCTTGGGCAAATCCAGCCCGAGTGCCAAATCATTTTTTTGCATCAAATGTCTCCAGAAGAAATTAATTGTTGATTGGCTTTCAGATTACCGCCAACATCTTAAACCTCGAAACCAAAAAAATCCTACGGCCCAACCCTGCATGCGAAAATTCAACAAATAAGCCTATTTCAGCAATCCAAAGCGCTTAGACTCTGCAAAAAAGCCTCCAAATGGAGTGCAACAGCCTTGACCACATTCGATAAAGGATGCCCCTGTGCCCCAGTGTATTACCCCCTCCGCTGACGATATCCATACCGCCATTGAACAGCATTTGCTGCACACCGTAGGCGTATCTCCGGCCGATGCAACCGCACACGACCTGATGCTCGCAAGCTCGCATGTTGCACGGCAACAACTTTCAGCACGCTGGGTGCAAACCCAAAACCAGGAAAAGTCTCAGAAGGCCCGCCGCGTGGTCTATCTGTCCATGGAATTCCTGATGGGCCGTACCCTGTCCAACGCCCTGGGCGCCCTGGAGCTGCGTGGCAGTGCCGCAGAAGGCCTGACCCGATTCGCCCAAAACCTGGAAACCGTGGCCGACCGTGAACCCGATGCCGCGCTGGGCAACGGCGGCCTAGGCCGCCTGGCAGCCTGCTTTCTGGATTCCATGGCCACCGTGGGTCTGCCGTCCTTCGGCTACGGCATCCGCTACGAATACGGCATGTTTGCGCAGGACATCCAAAACGGCGCGCAAATGGAATACCCCGATCCGTGGCTGGAAAACGGCACGCCCTGGGAATTCCCGCGTGCAGACATCAGCTACCCGGTGCGCTTTGGCGGCTGGGTAGAGCATGTGAACGGCGCCTCCGTCTGGCGCCATGCGGGTGAAGTGGCTGCCAAAGCCTATGACATGGTGGTGCCCGGCCACGGTACGCCCAAAGTCAGCACTCTGCGCCTGTGGAAAGCCGTGGCACCGGCACATATCGACCTGAACGCATTCAACACCGGCGACTACGCGCGCGCCGCCAGCCTGAAAAACGAATACGAAAACATCTCCTGGGTGCTCTACCCCAACGACAGCACGCCCGCCGGGCGCGAGCTGCGGCTGAAGCAGGAGTACTTCTTTGTAGCCGCGTCGGTGCAGGATCTGGTGGCACGGCATCTGGCTGAACACCCGTCGCTGGACAACCTGGCCGAACACGTGGCCATCCACCTGAACGACACCCATCCGGCCATAGGCGTTGCCGAGCTGATGCGCGTGCTGTGCGACGAGCAAGGCATGCCCTGGGACAAGGCATGGAGCATCTGCTGCAAGACCTTCTCGTACACCAATCACACCTTGATGCCGGAAGCACTGGAAACGTGGCCGGTGAGCCTGATGCAGCATGTGCTGCCACGCCACCTGGAAATCATCTTCCGCATCAACAAGGAATTTCTGGACATCGCCGCCGCCCACCGCCCGGGCGACAACGGCTTCCTGGCCCGCCTGTCGCTGATCGACGAGCAAGGTGAGCGCCGGGTACGTATGGCGCACCTGTCCATCGTCGGCAGCCACAAGGTCAACGGCGTGTCTGCATTGCACTCCGAGTTGCTGGTGCAAACCATCTTCGCCGACTTCGCCAGCATCTGGCCCGACCGCTTCACCAATATGACCAACGGCGTGACTCCGCGCCGCTGGCTGGCCCAGGCCAACCCAGGCCTATCCTCCTTGCTGGACAACACCATTGGTAAGGGCTGGCGCCAGGATCTGGACCAGTTGCAGAAGCTGAAGGCCAAGAAGGACGATGCGGACTTTCAAAAATCCTTTATGGCCGTCAAACGCGCCAACAAGGTCCACCTGGCCGCCGCCATACAGCACAGCACTGGTATCACCGTTAGCCCGGATAGCTTGTTCGACGTGCAGGTCAAGCGCATCCACGAATACAAGCGCCAGTTGCTCAACGTGCTCCACGTGGTGACACGCTACCAGGCCATTCTGGCCAACCCGAACGCCGACTGGGTGCCGCGCACCGTGATCTTCGCGGGCAAGGCCGCCTCGTCCTATGTGGCAGCCAAGTCCATCATCCGGCTGATCCACGATGTGGGTACGGTCATCAACAACGACCCGCGGATTGGCGACAAGCTCAAGCTGGTATTCATGCCCAACTACGGCGTCTCGGTGGCCGAAGTCATCATGCCCGGCGCCGACCTGTCCGAACAAATTTCCACCGCCGGCACCGAAGCCTCCGGCACCGGCAATATGAAGCTGGCCCTGAACGGCGCGCTGACCATTGGCACCGACGACGGCGCCAACATCGAAATACGCCAGAACGTGGGGGATGACAACATCTTCATCTTTGGCCTGAAGACCCCCGAGGTGCAAGCCCTGAAGCAAAGCGGCTACCAGCCCATGCGCTACTACGAAAGCACGCCCCAGCTGAAGGCCGTACTGGACGCAATAGCCGGCGGCCAGTTCTCGCCGGACGAACCCGGCCGCTACCGCGCGCTGGTGGACTCACTGCTGTGGGGTGGTGACCACTACCTGCTGCTGGCCGACTACGCATCCTATGTAGCGACGCAATCTGAGGTGGATGCGCTGTACCGCCAGCCGGCGGCTTGGTGCGCCAAGGCCATCAGCAATGTGGCGGGCATGGGGGTGTTTTCATCCGACCGCACGATCCGTGAGTACGCGAAACAAATCTGGCACATCACACCGGATGCATCGGGCTCGCTATAAGACATATGCGGTGACAGACAACACCGCATAGCGCTGTCCATTTCTGATTAAACCCACTTCAAGATCGGTTTTTATGTTGCACGCCCACGATATTGAAATGATTTGCGGCGCACGCCACGGCGATCCATTTGCAGTGCTGGGCCCCCACCCTGCAGATGCGGGCCAGACCTCGGTGCGTTGCTTTTTACCAGGTGCCCGGAGCGTGGCCGTGGAATCGACCAAGGGTACGCCGCTAGGGCAGCTGATACAGCAAGACAGCGCAGGCTTCTTTGAAGGCACGGTAATACTCCCACCGGGCGCCGCATACCGATTGCAGGTGCAATGGGCCGATGGCCACAGCAGCACCGTAGACGACCCCTACCGCTTCCCCGTGGTACTGGCGGAAATGGACGTCTGGCTGCTGGGCGAAGGTACACACCTGCGGCCTTATGAAGTACTGGGCGCACAACCCTGCAGCATGGAGGGCGTGGCCGGTACCCGCTTCGCGGTGTGGGCGCCCAATGCCAGCCGCGTCAGCGTGGTGGGCGACTTCAATTTCTGGGACGGCCGCTACCACCCCATGCGGTTGCGCCGCGAATGCGGCGTGTGGGAGCTGTTCCTGCCCGGTGTACATGCCGGCAACAAATACAAATACGAAATTCGCACGCAGGACGGCCGCATACTGCCCGGCAAGGCCGACCCCTATGCTCTACAGGCCGAATTGCGCCCCGCCACCGCCAGCATCGTGGCACCGTTGCCGCCCTTCGTGCCCGCATCCGCTGCCCGCAAACACGCCAACGCACTGGATGCGCCCATCAGCATTTACGAAGTGCACCTGGGCTCCTGGCAACGCAAGACCGAGGAAGGCAACCGCTGGCTGAACTGGGACGAACTCAGCGACAGCCTGGTGCCCTACGCACGCGATATGGGCTTCAGCCACATCGAGCTGCTACCCATCAGCGAGCACCCGTTCGACGGCTCCTGGGGCTACCAGCCCGTAGGCATGTACGCGCCCACTGCCCGCTTCGGCGACCCGGCGGGTTTCGCCCGCTTCGTGGCCCGCTGCCATGCCGAGGGCCTGGGCCTGGTACTGGACTGGGTACCCGCCCACTTCCCCACCGATGCGCACGGCCTGGGCAATTTCGACGGCACGCACCTGTACGAATACGCCGACCCGCGCGAAGGCTTCCACAACGACTGGAACACCCTGATCTACAACCTGGGCCGCACCGAAGTCAGCAACTTCCTGGTCGGCAACAGCCTGTACTGGCTGGAGCGCTTCGGCGTCGACGGCCTGCGCGTGGATGCCGTGGCCTCCATGCTGTACCGCGACTACAGCCGCAAGGCTGGCGAGTGGATTCCGAATGTGCACGGCGGGCGCGAGAACCTGGAAACCATCGCCTTCCTCAAGCGCATGAATGAGGTGGTAGGCACCGAACGCCCGCAGGCCATTACCCTGGCCGAAGAGTCCACAGCCTTCCCTTCTGTATCCCGCCCCACATATGCTGGCGGCCTAGGCTTTCACTACAAGTGGAATATGGGCTGGATGCACGACACGCTGGCCTATATGCAGCGCGACCCGATCTACCGCAAGCACCACCAGGGAGAAATCAGCTTCAGCCTGGTCTATGCTTTTACCGAGAACTTCGTGCTGCCCATTTCGCACGACGAAGTGGTGCACGGCAAGGGTTCGCTGCTGAACAAGATGCCGGGCGACCGCTGGCAGCAGTTCGCCAATTTACGTGCCTTCCTGGGCTACATGTTTGCCCACCCGGGCAAGAAGCTGCTGTTCATGGGCTGCGAATTTGGCCAAGACCGCGAATGGAACCACGACCAAAGCCTGGACTGGCATCTGTTGGAGCACGCGCCCCACGCTGGCATACAGCGCCTGGTGCGCGACCTGAACCACTTCTACACTGCCACCCCGGCGCTGTACCAGTTGGACTTCGTGCCCGAGGGCTTCCAGTGGATTGAGCACAACGATACCGAGCACTCGGTGCTGGCCTTCATACGCCGGGGCATGAACGCCACCTCGTTCATCGTTGTGGTGTGCAACTTCACCCCGAATGTGTGGAACGGCTACCGCCTGGGCGTACCGAGCGCCGGCACTTACCATGAAAAACTGAACACCGATTCGGCCCACTACGGCGGCAGCAATGTAGGCACGCCACTGGGCACTGCCACAGCGGAAGATGTGGCCTGGCAAGGGTTCGCGCATTCTGTTGTGCTGAACTTGCCGCCTTTGGCTACAGTACTGCTGGAATGGACAGCCTGAAATCTCCCCCCGCCCCCCCGCCCCATGCGGCCAGGCTTAGCCTGACCCAAGGCCAACCCTGGCCCTTGGGTGCCAGCTTTGATGGCCTTGGCGTCAATTTCGCGGTGTTTTCCGCCCATGCCCAGGCCATGGACCTGTGCTTGTTCGATGCCACAGGCACGCAGGAACTGGCCCGCTTGAGGCTGCCTGCCCATACCAGCGATGTCTGGCACGGCTACCTGCCAGGCGCCCAGCCCGGCCAGGTGTATGGCCTACGCGCCCACGGCCCCTGGCGGCCCGACCGGGGCCACCGCTTCGACGCATCCAAGCTGCTGCTGGACCCCTATGCGCGCGACATCGTTGGCCACTTCGAATGGCGCGACGAGCATTTCGCTGGCGACCGCCTGCACCCGCGCCACATGGACACACGCGATAACGCAGCATTTGCACTCAAAGCCCGCGTCACGCACGACCAGTTCGACTGGAGCGGCGACCACCCGCCACGCATAGCCCTGGCCGATTCGGTGATTTACGAGTGCCATGTCAAAGGCTTCTCGCGCCTGAACGACCAGGTGCCGCCAGCCCTGCGTGGCAGCTACGCCGGCCTGGCACACCCCGCCTCCATCGCCCACCTGAAGCGCCTGGGCGTGACGGCGGTCAGCCTGCTGCCGGTGCACTACGCAGTCAGCGAAGAGCGGCTCAGCGACATGGGCCTGAGCAACTACTGGGGCTACAACACCCTGGGTTTCTTCAGCGTGGACCCACGCATGGCCAGCGGCGTGGATAGCCTGTCGCCACGCGACGAGTTCCGCCGCATGGTCAAGACCCTGCACGCCGCCGGGCTGGAGGTGCTGCTGGATGTGGTCTACAACCACACGGCCGAATCGGGCGAAGACGGCCCCAACATCAGTTTTCGCGGGCTGGACAACCGCAGCTACTACCGCCTGCCGCCAGAAGCCCTGGCCTACTACGACAACTACTCCGGCTGCGGCAACACGCTGGACATACGCCAGCCACGCGTGCTGCAAATGGTGATGGACAGCCTGCGCTACTGGGTGGCGGACATGCATGTCGATGGCTTCCGCTTCGATTTAGCCCCCGTGCTGGGCCGTACCGATACCGGTTTCGAGCGCGGCAGCGCCTTCTTCACCGCCGTGGCCCAAGATCCGGTGCTGTCGCGCGTGAAAATGATCGCCGAGCCCTGGGACGTAGGCCCGGGCGGCTACCAGACCAGCAACTTCCCGCGTGGCTGGCTGGAATGGAACGACCGCTTCCGCGACTGCATGCGCGGCTTCTGGGTGCAAACCGCCGCCGCCCCGGAGGCCGCTCTGCCCGACAACACCCGAGCCGACCTGGCCTTGCGCTTGTGCGGCTCCTCCGATATGTTCCAGCCGCGCCAGCGTGCACCGGCCGAATCAGTGAACTACGTGGTGTCGCACGACGGCTTTACCCTGCGCGACCTGCTGAGCTACAACCACCGCCACAACGAAGCCAACGGCGAGAGCAACCGCGACGGCCATGGCCACAACCTGAACTTCAACTGCGGTGCCGAAGGCCCGAGCGACGACCCCGTGGTCAACACCTTGCGCGGGCGGCTGCAACGCGCCCTGCTTGCTACTACTTTACTAGCACAAGGCACACCACTGATCTGTGCTGGCGATGAATTGGGCCATACCCAGGGCGGCAACAACAACCCCTATTGCCAAGACAACCCGACCACCTGGATCAACTGGTCCGAGGCCGACGACGACCTGATCGCCTTCACGGCCCGCGTCATCGCGCTGCGCCGCCAGGCCCTGCCCTTCGCCAACCAGTGGTACAGCGGTGTGGCCGACGCGCTGGGCCTGCACGACCTGGCCTGGCTACGCGGCAGCGGCCGGCCGCTGGAAGGTGATGGTTGGCGCGACCCCCACTACCGCTCGCTGGGCTGCCTCATAGGCCGGCCCGGCCGGGCCAAAGCACCTTTGCTGCTGCTGGTGAATGCTGGCCATACCGACGACCCGTTCTGGCTGCCCGCCGGCGTCTGGCAAGTCGTCCTGGACAGCAGCCAACCACAGGGCCGATCCAAGTGGGTCGGCCAGGGCGAAGTGATGTTCCAGCTACCAGCGCACAGCCTGGTGCTGTTGGCCGCCGCAGGCTCCGGCATTACGCCGTAGACCATTACGCCGTAGACGCTACTCGCTACTGGCGCGCGCCTTCCAGCGCGCGGCCTGCCATACGCGACAAGATGCCCAGGGGGCTTTGCGAGGGATCGTACTGGTGCTGGGGCGGGATGAAAAAGGTCTGCTCCATCATGAACTGGCCCTGGTCCACCGCGTGCAGGGTCTGGTCGGAAAAGCACACCCAGGTGCTGCCCGGGGCGAAGGCCACCACGGTCTTGGGCGCCTCCTTCTGGTAGACCATGTCGCGCTTCATCTTGTCGTGCAGCTGCAGCATCATGTGGTCGTATTCGCTGCGCAAGGACTTTGTGATACGCATGCTGCGCAGCAAACGCGCCTTCCAGGGGCTGTACGGCGGCAGCTGGGGCCAGAACTTCTGCACCATGTCTTCGAACGGTTCGCCCACGCGCCACACGCGCGGCTGCTCGGGGTTGACGTTGCTGAACACCCGCAGGATGCGCTCGCCCCGGTTCGGCCGGGACGGGAAAGCATCCACATGCAGGCGTTTATCGTCAGCGCGCCAGGACTGCTTGCGCGAGGCCACCTCGGTCGGCCGAAAGCTGGTGGGCTCCATGCGAAGATAAGCGCTGTAGCGCGGGAACAAGTCCTGCACCAGCTGCACCGCCTGGTGGCGGTAGCGGCGCATCATCGCATCCAGCAGGGCCAGCTCATCGGGCGAACCCAGTGCGCCCTTCACCTGGCCCTGTGGCGGCTGGCTGATATTGCGCGCCTTGGGGTCGCGCATATCGGGGCGCAGCAAGCTCTGCTCGGCCGGCGACATGGTGAACGCCATGGACGGAAAATACAGAACCCCGCCGCTTTCCAGCGCCCGGGTCAGTTTTGCTTCGGTGGGACGGCCAGACCAGTGGGCGCCAGGGACTTCGACGATGGGTTGGTGCATAACTTCATTTTCCCTGAGAATTGCCCCGCGCCAAGCCAGGCTGCGCATAAATTGTGGACGGAAATGGGCCGTGCACAGCGCGCAAATCACGGGTCCGAAAACGGCTAATCAGGGCCGGCGCCTGGCGTACCATGGCCTCTATGACACCTGACAGCACCAGCCGCTTTGACGATACCTGCTACCGCGCCATGCAGGCGCGGGACGCCCGCTTTGACGGCTGCTTTTTCACCGGCGTAACCTCCACCGGCATCTACTGCCGGCCAGTGTGCAGCGTGAAAACACCCAAGCGCGAAAACTGCCGCTTCTTTGGCCACGCAGCCCAGGCCGAGCACGCGGGTTTCCGTCCCTGCCTGCGCTGCCGGCCCGAGCTGGCGCCGCACTCGCTGGTGTGGTCGTTCCAGGACGCCACCACCATCCTTGCCCAGCAGGCCGCCCGCCTGCTGGACGACCCGCAAAGCTGGAGCGACAACAGCAATATCTCGGTGGCCCAACTGGCGGCGCGCCTGGGCGTCAGCGACCGGCATTTGCGCCGTATCTTCGAGGCCCAGCTGGGCGTGTCGCCCCTGCAATACCTGCAGACCCGGCGCCTGCTGGTAGCCAAGCAGTTGCTGGCCGACACCCAGTTGCCCATGGCCCAGATTGCCCTGGCCAGCGGCTTTGCCAGCGTGCGCCGTTTCAACGCCGTGTTCATGGAACGCTACCAGCTCAACCCCAGCCAGCTGCGGCGCCAGGGCACCCAGCCTGCAGCCCAGGGCGGCACGGCCATCAAGCTCGGCTACCGCCCGCCGTATGACGTGGCCGCCATGTTGGGATTTTTGCGCAAGCGCCAGATAGACGCTATTGAATCCATAGCTACCAGCGCAGATGAATCGTGCGCCACACGCACTTTTAGCTTGGATTCTGGCGGCAAGATCCACAGCGGCTGGCTGCGCGCCGAGTTCGTTCCCGGCCAGACCCATGTGCTGCTGCACGTCAGCGAATCGCTGCTGGGCGTGCTGCCGCAGGTGATACGCCGGGTGCGCGCCTGGCTGGACCTGGACGCCGACCCCAAGGCCATCAACCCAGTGCTGCACAGCGACTTCCCCAGCGGCGACGGCCTGCGCGTACCCGGCACACTGGACGGCTTCGAGCTGGCCGTGCGCGCCGTGCTGGGCCAGCAGATCACCGTGGCCGCGGCCCGCACCCTGGCCCAGCGCCTGGTGGAACAGTTTGGCGAACCGTTGGAGCCCCCCGTGCCGGGGCTGAACCGGCTCTTCCCCTCCGCCCAGGTACTCGCCCGGCTGAACGGCGATGCGCTGGGCGCCCTGGGCGTCGTGCGCCAGCGGCAAAACGCCATTCTGGCCCTGGCCCGCGCCGTGGCCGACGGGCAGCTGCGGCTGTGCGGCAGCGGCCCCATACACGCCACCATGGCCCAGCTGCGCGAACTGCCCGGCATCGGCGACTGGACCGCCCAGTACATCGCCATGCGCGCGCTGCGCTGGCCCGATGCATTCCCGGCCGGCGACGTGGCCCTGCACAAAGCCCTGGGCGTGCAGCAGGAGCCGAATGTGCGCCTGGCCAGCCGCGCCGCCGAAGCCGCCTCGCAGGCCTGGAAGCCCTGGCGCAGCTACGCCGTGCTGCGCGCCTGGGCCGAGCTGCCCGCACCGGCCGCTAACCCCCAACCCGTTGCTACCAAAAAGGTAGCTGCCGCCGCTTGATTTACCTGCGCCAAAGGCTTGTTTGATATGAAATTCCCATCCCACACGGTGCAAAGCCGTTTCGACTCACCGCTAGGACCTATGCTGGCCGCCGCCAGCGAGCAAGGCCTGTGCGGCCTGTGGTTTGCAGAAGGCCAGCGCCATCTGCCGGATATGTCGGGCTGGCCGGTGGCGCAACAGCACCCGGTGCTGCTGCACACCCAGGCCTTTATGCAGGCTTATTTTGAGGGCGACACCAGCAGCTTCAACCTGCCGCTGGACCTGCGCAGCGGCACAGAATTCCAACAGGCTGTGTGGCAGGCCCTGCTGCGCATCCCCAGTGGCGCCAGCACCACCTATGGCGCCTTGAGCTTCGGTCTGGGCCGACCCAGCGCGGTACGAGCCGTGGCTGGCGCCGTGGGGCGCAACCCCATCAGCATCATCGTGCCCTGCCACCGGGTGCTGGGCTCGGACGGCTCGCTTACCGGCTATGCCGGCGGGCTGGAGCGCAAGACCGCGCTGCTGCAGCTGGAAGCCAAGCGCCAGGCGGTGCTACTGTGAGTGCGGTGCCTCAATCTCTTGCCAAGCCCTGGCTGCTGGACTTCGTGGCACTGGCCTCCATCTGGGGGGCCTCGTTTCTGTTCATGCGCATCGCCACGGTGGAAATCGGCGCCGTACCGACCGCCGCAGTGCGTGTGGCCATTGCCTCGCTGGCCCTGCTGCCGCTGTTGTGGCTGCGCGGGCTGATGCCCTCCCTGCGCCAGCACTGGAAGCCGGTGCTGCTGATTGGCATGCTGAATTCAGGCATTCCGTTCGCGCTGTTTTCGTTTGCGCTGCTGTCCATCACCACCGGGCTGTCGGCCATTCTGAACGCCACCGTACCGCTGTTCGGCGCCCTCATCGCCTGGGCCTGGCTAAAGGACCGGCCAAACAGCTCGCGCTGCCTGGGCCTGGTGATTGGTTTTGTAGGCGTAGCCCTGCTGGCTTGGGACAAAGCCAGCTTCAAGCCCGACGCCCATGGCATCGCCCCCGGCTGGGCCGTGCTGGCCTGCCTGCTGGCCTCCATTTGCTACGGCATCAGCGGCAGCTACACCAAACGCTTTCTCACCGGCGTACCGCCCCTGGTCACCGCCACCGGCAGCCAGGTCGGCGCCACGCTGGGCCTGGCCCTGCCCGCGCTGTGGCTCTGGCCTACCCAATGGCCCAGCACCCACGCCATGCTGGCCCTGCTGGTGCTGGGCGTGGTGTGCACAGGCCTGGCCTACATCCTGTTCTTCCGCTTGATCAGCAACATCGGCCCCGGCAAGGCGCTGACAGTAACCTTCGTAGTGCCGGTGTTCGCGGTGTTCTACGGTGCGGTGCTGCTGGGCGAGACGCTGACGCCATGGATGCTGGGCTGCGGCCTGGTGGTGGTCTGCGGCACGGCCTTGTCCACCGGGCTGATCCGCCTGCCTGAGCGCAGGAGATAGCACCGGGAGCGGTGGAACTTTCGCCCTCCCACATTTCGCAGAGACCCTTTGCAGCGGTTTTCAAAGCCTATTGAAAGGCAAATTCAAAGTGCTATAAAAAAAGTAGCTTCTAGCGTAGGTAATACCTGCTACAGCGACCTAAAAGGCACCAAAAACTGCTCCACATACCCGAGTACGCTCCGCCCGGGACCTCAGTGGTCACATCCTGTTGCGCTACGGCTACGACAACGCCGGCAACCGCACTCGGGAGTCCTACAGCGGCTTGGCTGCAGACAACACCAGCCCGGTGTGCTCGTACCAGAACGTCACCATCCGGTACGACGAACTCAATCGCATGGCCCACGCCAAGGACCGCTCGGTAGACGTGCAGTACAAATACGACGCCGTGGGCAACCGCCGTGCCGTGCACGCCACCTACTTTGACCCGCTGGCCGCTTCACCCTCACCAAGGGCAGCCTGACCGCCTCTGGCGGCAAGATCGCGCAACGCAGCCAGGGCATCAACGCGGTGAATGCCGACGGCAGTGTGGAGACCTGCAGCTACAGCACCGACGGCTACATGGAGGACACCCAAGTCAACGGCACCCTGCGCGACCGCCGCCGTGTCGATGAACCATAAATGGACTTTATGAATTTGGATTTAATCTGATTAATTTTTTTGAAAATGCACCAGCATGCACCCGGGAAGTAGCAATAGAGACTAGGCGTACTTTTTATCCGATTGAAATTATTTTTCATGTATATCGGCTATGGAAAAACCCTTGGGAGAAAGACCAAGGGTGTGGATTTTCATGGTTTCTTCAAATGCCCTTTCAATATCTTGAGTAAATCTGCTTGTGTCGAAGAGTGGGAATGTATTTTTGTTTAAAGTGAGACGATTTCTTAGCTCTCTTAGCTTTTCTGGTGAATTTGCAAGCTCAATCGCCATTGATTCATATTGTTTTGTTGAAGTGCAGATCAGCTCGGGTAAACCTATCGCATGAAGTAAACTGCTTGCGACTCGGCCAGCGAAAGCGACTCCTTGATACGTGAGCACAGGTACACCCGCCCAGAGCGCATCACTGGCAGACGTGTGGGCGTTATAAGGAAAATTATCCAAGTACAAATCTGACAATTGAAGTCTACGAAGATGCTCTGCCGGTATTAGTCGAGAGGCAAATATAATCCGCTCGCTTGCCACTCCGCGCTTGATTGCTTCGTTTTGAATATTTTTTTGCTGAATGGGTGATGTTCCCAACAACCATAGCACGCTCGAAGGTATTTCCCTTAGCAATCTCATCCAGATATCAAACGTGGCAGGTGTTGTTTTGTAGCTGTTATTAAATGAGCTAAATACAAACGCATTTCCTGGCAAGCCAAAGTCAAACCGAGAATAAGTAATTGATGCAATTTCTCGTTTGGAATCATTTACTTGGTACGAGTTGGGGAGATAGATAATTTTTTCGGTATAGTGATGCTGCAACTCTTCCTGGATAACATGACGGTCTGCAATAACGTAGTCTAAATAAGAAGTTGCAGTGGTGCCCGGGTATCCGAGGTAACTAATTTGAATCGGTGCCGGACGATATGAGAAAATGCCTAGGCGTGTATTTGTGGTATGCCCCTTTAAGTCTACGGCGATGTCGATTTCCAATGAGCGCATGAGCACAGCAACTTCTCGATCAGACCTCCCTGAAACATCAATAAATTGTGAAAAACTATTCTCGATTCGCTTACGCATTGCTGAACCATCGTCAGGACCATATGAGATCGCGATAAGATCAAATCGTGATTTGTCATGATGCTCAAAAAGTCCGGCCATCAATAATGATGTTGCATGCTCATGAAAATCAGCTGAGACGTATGCCAGTCTTATTTTTTTGTGATTGTAGGAAGTGCTGCCTGCGAGATTTTCCGTTGCTGGTCTATAAAAATCTTCCACCAGAATTTCAGCTGCCGCGCGATGAGCTTGCGGATCGTCTAGAAGACCAAGAAGAATAAAAGGAGAAATACATTTCTTTCTTGCCTGTAGAGCAAGATTTATTTTTTCAATATTTTCTTCAAATTTTCCCCAATCATTGCAAATCATATTGCTATGTATAAGTTTTCCCAGCCCGTATGCGTAATCGGGATCAATTTTTAATAATTTATCAAAATACTCCACAGCCATGTGGTGCTGCTTCGCTGCGGCATACATAGTCGCCAGCCCCGATAGGGCTGGGGTATAGCCAGGATTTATTTCAAGAGCCGCGTTATAATCACTCAATGCTGCCGGAAAATTCTTGAGCTCGTAAAGTATTTCGGCTCGTACAAAAAATGCATTGAAATTTCTAGAGTCTATAGCGAGTGCTCGCGTAACACGCTCCAGTGCAATTTCGGGTTTTGAAATTTGGCTCAATGCCACGGCGCTATTAACCAATGCGGCTACAAAAGACGGATTGAGTTGCAAGGCTCTTTCGTAATCGTTATTTTCCTCGTTATACTTCCGAAGATCTCCGAATATTAACGCTCGGTTATAATAAACTTCGCAAGAGTCGGGCCTCAAAACTTGAGCTTTATTCATACAATCCAAGGCATCCAAAGGGCTCTTCATTTGTCGAAATGAATTTGCACAGCCGTGCAACGCCTCAAAAAAATCGGGGTACTTCGACAACGCCTGCTCGAACGAATGGATTGCATCTTCATGTCGCTCTAATTTTTGCAGGGCCAGTCCCTTGTAGTATAAAATCTCGATTGATTTTGGATTTAATTTTAATGCAATTTCAAAATTCCGAATCGCCCCATCAAAATTCCCAATAACTCCAGCAATATTCCCAAGTAAGCTTTTAATTTCAAAAAGTTCATGCGCATTAGGGCTAATGTTGATTAGTATGTTTTCGGCTTCGCTAAATCGATTGGCGCGAAACAGTTGAGTTGCAAGTGCAATTTGCTCTTTATTATTTTTGGATTTCATTTGAAAATCTGCAGAAAAAAATGGTTGCTCGCAATTATTAGAGCACTGTACACTTTCAGGAATGCTTACTTCTGATAGGTTGAAAAGAAAAATTACAAAGCATTTTTTACATTTCTGATTTTGAGGTTGAAATAAGCAACCAGTCGCTTATCTACCCCCTAAAGGCGCAGCCAGTTACCCCAGCACTCGTTGAGCAAAGCGCTATATGGTCTGAGCATCTTGCACCTCGCCGCTCATTATGGCCTGCGCATACCGGCCCGACAGATTGCTGCGGTCCAGTCGCAAAGCCCGGTCGATATGTTCTTGCGCGGCCTCGCGCTTTCCTTGTAGGGCCAAAACAACGGCCATGCCGCCTTGGCTTTCTGCAAAGTTGCGGTTCAGGTCCAGGGCGGTGGCAAAGCTGGCTTAGGCGCCCGCTAGATCCTGCCCCAGTAGTTGCGTCCAGGCCTGGCCGTGCCAGGTGCCGATATATCCGGGCATATGGGCCAATGCATGGCCAACATCCGCGAGGGCCGTAGCGAGATCCCCCTAAGAGGCCCGCGAAGGCGCGGGCGGACCAGGCGCGATCATCCTGAGCATGGAGGCGCAAAGCGGCATCCGCCCACCTTCGCGCTTGGGCCGAATGGCGGCCGAACGCCTAGGAACAACCCGCATTCGCAACCCATTCACCCCCCGTACAATCCGCATCCTCACGCATTCAAAGCGCTTTGGAGAAGCTTCTATGTCCGCCCCCTCGTCCAGCCCATTGCGCCAGTTTTGGCAGCAGCTCTACCCCGGCCAGCCCACCGCACAGTTGGACGCCTTCCTCGCCGAGCTGCAGCAAGCCGCCGCCCAGGCCAGCCCGCCGCCGCCTGCCACCTGGTTCAAGGAGGTGGTGGTGTATTCGCTGTACGTGGACCTGTTCAATAAGGACTTCAACGGCCTGCGCGACCGCCTGGCCTATCTGCAGGACCTGGGCGTGACCTGCCTGTGGCTGCTGCCGATACTCGACTCGCCCATGCGCGACGCAGGCTTTGACATCAGCGACTACACCCGCATCCGCAGCGAACTGGTGGGCGGCAGCGACACCGCGGCCCAGGCTACGTTTGCCGAATTTCTGGCCGAGGCGCACCGCCGCAATATCCGCGTGATCTTCGACGTGGCGATGAACCACTGCTCAGACCAGCACCACTGGTTCCAGGAAGCCCGCAAGGGGCCGGACAACCCCTACCGCGACTACTTCATCTGGAGCGACACAACAGAGCGCTACAAGGAAGCGCGCATCATCTTCAAAGGCATGATGCCGAGCAACTGGCACCCGTTGCCTAGTTCCGATGGTCAGCCCGGCACCTATTTCTTCCACCGCTTCTTCGACTCGCAGCCGGACCTGAACTACCGCAACCCCGAGGTGCTGCTGGCCATGTGCCGGGTGCTGTTGTTCTGGGTAGCACAGGGGGTGGACGGCTTCCGTGCCGACGCCATTCCCTACCTGTGGAAGGAAGAAGGCACGATTTGCGAAAACCTGCCGGGCACGCACACCATCATCAAGTTCTTCCGCGCCGTGCTGGACACCGTGCGCCCCGGCACCATCCTGCTGGCCGAGGCCTGCCAGCCGCCGGCCGAGGTGGTCACCTATTTCGGCGACAGCGACGAATGCCAGGCCGCCTACCATTTCCCGGTGATGCCGCGCATCTACCTGGCGCTGGCCCAGGGCTCGGCAAAACCGATTGTCGAAACCTTATCCTCCAACTTCACACCCGAGATTCCTGCCGACTGCGGCTGGTTCTCCTTCCTGCGCTGCCACGACGAGCTGACGCTGGAGATGGTGACGCCCGAGGAGCGCAAAGCCATCCATGCGGCCTACTGCCTGCAGCCGGAATGGGACTTCCGCCAGGGCGAAGGCATAGCGGCGCGGCTGGTGGACCTGTTCCGCCACGATCCGGCCGCCATCCTGCTGGCCTTCAGCATCAGCTTCACCCTGCTGGGCACGCCGGTGATCTTCTACGGCGATGAATTCGCCAAGCCGAATGACGACCAGTTCCAGCGAGAGCAGGAGGCCCTGACCGGCTACCAGGACGCACGCTACCGCGTGCGCGGCGCGGTGGACTGGCCTGCGGTGGACAAAGCCCTGGCCACGCCCGGCAGCCTGCCGGCGCACATCCATGGTGCTGTGCGCGCCATGCTGGCTGTGCGCCACAGCCAACCCGCACTGAGCGGTGGCAGCTTCCAGCCCGTGCCCGGTCTGGCCGACAGCGTGCTGGCCTATGTGCGCGCCAACGGCGACCGCCGGGTGCTGGTGCTGCAGAACCTGGGCAACACTGCGGTGGACATCGCACTGCCGGCTGAGCTGGCCAGCATCCCATGGCAAGCCGTGTATGGTGAACACAAGCTGGCACGCGGCGCGCTTACGCTACCCTCCAAAGGCTTTGGCTGGTTTGCCGCCTGAGCCATCCACAACTTCATCTGGACCCACGCACCATGGCATCCGATCTTCTGAACCAACGCACTTCGGGCGTACTGCTCCACCCCACGTCCCTGCCCGGCCCGCACGGCTGCGGTGACTTCGGGCCAAACGCCTACTATTTTGTGGACTGGCTGCAAGTGGCCGGCCAGACGCTGTGGCAGACGCTGCCGCTGGGCCCCATCGGCCCGGGCGACTCGCCCTACATGGGCAGCTCGGCCTTCGCGGGCAACCCCTTGTTTGTGGCATTCGAGCCGCTACTGGAGCACGGCTGGATCAGCGCGGCATCGCTAAAAGCCGACTTCAACGCCCAAAAGATCGACTACAACCAGGTTGTACCCTGGCGCCTGGCCCGCTTGCGCGAGGCCTTTGCGGGCTTCCAGCAAGCCGCCCTGCCGGAAGACCAGCAGGCCCTCCAGGCCTGGCTACAGGCCGAAGCCAGCTGGGTGGACGACTACACCCTGTTCATGGCATTGGACCAAGCCCACAGCCCCGCGCTGTGGCCCGACTGGCCAGCCCCGCTGGCCCGCCGTGAACCGGCCGCACTGGTGCAAGCCCGCACCCAGCATGCACAGGAAATTGCCTTTTGGGGCTTTGTGCAATGGCAGTTTGATGTGCAGTGGAAGCGGCTCAAGGGCTACGCCAACCAGAAGAGCATCCACCTGGTGGGCGACCTGCCCATCTTCATTGCCCACCACTCCAGCGACTGCTGGTCCCGCCCGGATCTGTATGAACTGGACCCGCAGGGCAACCCGAATGTGATCGCCGGCGTACCGCCCGACTTCTTCTCGGAAACCGGCCAGCGCTGGGGTAACCCGCTGTACAACTGGAAGGCCATGCAGGCCGACGGTTACCGCTGGTGGATAGAGCGCGTAAAGCGCCAGCTGAGCCTGGCCGACGTGGTGCGCATCGACCATTTCCGCGGCTTTGTGGGCTACTGGGAAATTCCGGCCAGCGAGCCCACCGCCGTAAAAGGCCGTTGGATGCCAGGGCCGGGCTATGAGCTATTCGCCGCCATCGAAGCCGCGCTGGGCAAGTTGCCCATCATCGCGGAAGACCTGGGCGTCATCACGCCCGAGGTGGTGGCGCTGCGCCAGCGCGCTGGTTTCCCCGGCATGCGCATACTACAGTTCGCGTTCTCGGACGATGCAGCCAACAACTTCCTGCCGCACAACTATGCGCGCGACACGGTCGTCTACAGCGGCACGCACGACAACGACACGGTCAAAGGCTGGTGGGCCGACTGCACCGAACGCGAACGCGCCTATGCCGGTGAGTACCTGCACACCGACGGACATGATGTGCACTGGGCTATGGTGCGCGCCTGCGCGCAATCAGTGGCCAACCACGCGCTGTGCCAGTTCCAGGACGTACTGGGCCTGGACGGCAGCCACCGCATGAACACCCCGGGCACCGTGGGCTGCTGGACCTGGCGTTTCCAGTGGGAATGGGTGGGCAGCGAGGCCGCAGAGCGCCTGGCACACATCACCGCCGCCAGCGGACGCACGCGCTTTGATAGACTGCCTCTGCCAGCCTATCCCGAAGGTAAAAACAAGCCGTAGATGGCCTCTAGCTGCCGTGCCGTGGCGCTTGGGGGACACTACATTTTTAATAGCTACTCCCGCAGGCTCTATGTGCGCCAAACGCATATTTGGCTTGAAACTTGCAGGCCCTGAACGCTATGAGCAACTCCGCCCTTCTCTCCCTGGCTGCGGCCCTGGTCTGTGCCGTCATCGGCCTGTTCACCGCATTCGCTGGCCTGATTGCCCACAAGGCGGCCAAAGCCGCCAGCGCGGCCAGCATGGCCTGCGAACGCATGCTGCGCCTGATGGAGGTGCGCGAGGCCGTCGCCGCCGCCAGCGCAGTCCATATGGAGGCCGAACGGGCACAGCAGCAGGCCGCAGAACTTAGCCGCGCTTATGGGCTGATGGGCTTGTTCACCACGGCGGGCGAGCTGGACGCGCACCAGTCGCAGCTGGCCGCCGATGCCAAGGCAGATCTGGCCGGAGAAATCGCCGCCCATGCGCAGCGCTTCATCCACTCCCGCAACGAGCTGGAAGAACAGCCGGTGCACGACATCGACCGTTCACTGACCGAGTTCCAGCACGCACTGACAGAAATCCGCCGGCTGCGCAAAGAGGTGGAAGAAGAACAGGCAACCGTGGCACGCAAGCACACCACCTACACCTGAGACGGGTAATCGCAGCGGCTTGTATGTTCAAGACATCGGGCGGCGCTGCCACCAACCCAGCAGCTCATTGCCCACCAGCGCGGCCACGACCAGGGTACCGCCCAGCAGAACGCGCGGATCGGGTGCCTCGTTGGCACCCAGCCAGGCCAGGGCAATGCCAAACAGCACTTCCAGCAATTGCAGCAGCGACACCTCGGGCGCCTTCAACACCCGGGCGCACCATACCGACAGCACGCATGGAATGGCCAGCTGCACCGAGCCCAGCAGGGCCAGCAAGCCCATATCGTGCGCGGTCGCCTGGAAAGGCAAAGCCAAAGGCAGGGTCAAAGCCGACGAAATCAAGGCCCCCACCAGTACCGAAGGCACCAGGTCCACATCATGGCCCTGTGCCCGGCTGCGCTGCAGCACAGTCCAGTTCACCGCGCCGGCAATCGGTACGCACAAGGCGACCAGCGAGCCCAGCAACTGCTCCATCCCACCCTCCAGCGAGAGCTGTGCACCATACATGGTGGCGATACCCACGCCCGCCACGGCAATCGCCGTCCAGGTGCGCATGGGCAAACGGTGGCCAATCACGAAGCGGGCCAGCAATGCAGTGAACAAAGGCCCCAGCGCCATGGTGACCAGCACATTGGCCACCGGGCTCATGCTCAGAGCCAGCATGAAGGCAGTAAACATCACCGCCCAGCACACGCCCGACAACCATAGCGAAACGCCGCCCCGGGCGATCTTGATGAAAACCGCACGGCCCTGCAGGATGGGCAAAATCACCAGCAGCGACAACACTGTGAAGGCGCTACGCCAAAAAGTGATTTCAAAGCTGTGGGCAGACTCCAGGTGGCGGGTGGTAACCCCTGCGATGGACCACATCAGGGTCACCAAAACCATCATGAACAAGGCGCGGGCGTGGGATAAATGCATGCCCTATTGTCGCCTGCCGCAGCACCTGCCTAGACAACGTAACCTAAGCTGCTGGATGCGCCAAACCGGTCAGGCCCATGCGCCGGCACAAGGCATGCGCCGTCTGGTACAGGCTGCGCAATTGCCGCGCCGCGTCCGCGCAGGCGTCGGCGCTATAGTCCAGCCCAACGCGTTCAACCTGCCCGGCCAGGGCAGCCAGAGCATGAAATCCCAGGCTGGCGCAGCCACCCTTGAAGGCATGGGCCACCTCTTGCAAGCACGCCGTATCGGCCGCGTCCAGGCATGCCACCAGGGTATTGAAGCTGCGAGACTCGTCGTTGAAAAAGCTGTCCAGCAAGGAGCGGTAGCCGTCCAGGGAAATCGCCACGCAAACCTCGCCCAGCATGGGCATATCCAAGTGCCGGGCCACATCTTCCGAGCGGAAGCGCCGTGGTTCGGCCGGTGCAGGCGGGGCCACCGTTGCAGCCTCTTGCGCAGGAGCGCGGCTGTCCATCAGGCCGAAGCGCTGCTGCAGCAAGGATTCGATCTGGTCCATTCGCACCGGCTTGGACAGAAAATCGTCCATGCCCGCTGCCAGCGCACGCTCACGGGATTCGGCAAAGACATCGGCCGTCAAGGCCACGATGTAGACGCGGGACGCCGCACCACCACCCGCGCGCAATGCCTGGGTGGCCTGCAGACCGTCCAACACGGGCATGT
The DNA here is from genome assembly GCF_059421805.1 of Rhodoferax sp. GW821-FHT02C08. NCBI lineage: Bacteria > Pseudomonadati > Pseudomonadota > Betaproteobacteria > Burkholderiales > Comamonadaceae > Rhodoferax > Rhodoferax sp. GW821-FHT02C08. The sequence goes on along the minus strand of NZ_JBWKVR010000004.1, from coordinate 67,384 downwards.
GCACATCCATGAACAACACATCGGGCGCGGCACGCCGTACCTCGGCCACAGCCTGTTCGCCGTCCTCCACGAAACGGATGCGGTGGCCCAGCCGTTGCAGCAGGCCCTCCATGTACTTGCGGTTCACCGGGTGGTCTTCAGCGACCAGGATGTCCAGGCCGCCGATGATGCCGTACTGGGTCGCATGCGCAGGTAGCACCGCGGGCGCCTGCTCGGTACCCTGCGGAGCCGGCACGCAGGGCAATAGCAGTGCCAGGCTGAACTGGCTGCCCCGGCCGGGCTGGCTCTGCACCGTAATATCGCCTCCCATCAGCCGGGCCAGGCTGCGGGAAATTTCCAGGCCCAGACCGGTGCCCCCGAAACGGCGGGAAATACTGGCGTCACCCTGCGAAAAGCGCTGGAACAGGCTGTCCAGCGTGGCGGCGTCCATACCTATGCCCTGGTCGCTGACGCATAGCCGCAGCGCTACGGAATGCGCAGGTGTGGCGTCGCCCTGAGGTTCGCAGTCCACACTCAACAGAATGCGGCCCTGGGCGCTGAACTTGATGGCGTTGGACACCAGGTTCAGCAAGATCTGCTTGATGCGTGTACCGTCGGCCTGCACCCAATCGGGCAGCGGGCTATGCAATTCCAGCGCGAACTCCAGGTGCTTATCCTTGGCCAGCGGGCCCATCAGGGCATCTACATCGTGCAACAGCCGGATCAATTGCACAGGTGAAGGATTGATGGCCATCTTGCCCACGTCCAGGGCCGACACGTCCAGAATGTCATTCAACAAAGCCAGCAAATGGTTGGCCGAGCCGCGCACGGTGGCGACATAGTCGGCCTGTCGCGCATTCAGTCGCGTTTCCTCCAGCAGCCCCAGCATGCCCAAAATACCATTGAAAGGCGTGCGCAACTCGTGGCTCATATTCGCCAGAAACTGGCTCTTGCCGCGGTTGGCGCTCTCGGCCATGCGGTTGGCCTCTACCAGATCATCGGTCAAACGCTTCAAGGCTAAGCGCTCCTCTTCCTGCCGGCGATGCCGGACCACCAGGGCACCGGATGCCACCAACAGCACGATCAGCTGTGCCAGCGTAAGCCAGACGATCATATTGTTCTGCCACAGCAGCGTGGTGCCCTGCCCCTCCAGCTGCAGTGATACCTGGCTGTTTGCAACCATGCTCAGTGCTTGCACCTCGGGCCCCATGGCATTGAATTCCCGCAGCAAATCAGTCAATGCCTGAGGGTCCGGATCTGGCTGCTCCAACACGCTATCGGTCTGCGCCACCAACTGTTCCATGCGGGGAATGACCGCCACGTATTCAGGCCGCCCCTGGAGGATGGCAATGCTGGGGTTGTCACGCAGCAAACCCAGGCGACTCACGAAGATGTTCAGTCGCAGATTCAGCTCATCCATGTCCGGTGGTTCACGGCTTTTGACCCGGCTGTCCAGCACCTGGCGAAAACGCAAAAATTCGCGCTCAAACTGAAAGGCCATGGCCGTGATCGAATCATTTCCCAAATGGCTGTTTTGCCGTATGGCCTGCCGCTGCGTCAGTTGTAGCACCAGCATTACCGCCATGGCCAGCGCCATGCCGACCGTCACTACGGCGACCCAGAGCAAATAACGGTGGTAATTCGTACGCCCAAACATCAAGGGAGCCCCATTCGAAATGCGTCCACCTGGACCATCCAAGCACGCAACCATGGTAACGCGTGCCCGCCATGCAGCAAAACATGCCACGCATGAAAAAACCCCGGCACGCCATGACGGCGCCCGGGGCTTCCAAGAGAGCAGCACCTCGCGGTGGCTGCTCCGAATCAGGGCTTAACGGCCTGCGCGCTTGCGATCGCTTTCCTTCAGATGGCGCTTGCGCAGACGCACCGACTTGGGCGTGATTTCGACCAGTTCGTCGTCTTCGATAAACTCAACGCCGTACTCCAGTGTCAGCTCGATCGGAGGCGTGATCTTGACCGCATCTTCCTTGCCGGACACGCGGAAGTTGGTCAGTTGCTTGGTACGCGTAGCATTCACCACCAGGTCGTTGTCACGGCTGTGGATACCGACGATCATGCCTTCATACACAGGGTCGTTGGCGCGCACGAACATGCGGCCGCGGTCGTCCAGCTTGCCCAGGGCATAGGTGAAGATTTCACCGTCGTCCATGGAGATCAGCACACCGTTCTTGCGGCCGCCGATGTCGCCCTTGTGCGGCTCGTAGCTGTCGAAGATGTTGGAGATCAGGCCGGAACCACGGGTCAAGTTCAGGAATTCGTTGGAGAAACCGATCAGGCCACGGGCCGGGATGCGGTACTCCAGGCGCACACGGCCACGGCCATCCGGCTCCATGTTGACCAGTTCACCCTTGCGCTCGCCCAAAGCCTGCATCACGCCGCCCTGGTGCTGTTCTTCGATATCGGCCGTCACCAGCTCGATAGGTTCGTGCTTCTCGCCATTGATGTCCTTGAACATCACGCGTGGCTTGGACACTGCCATCTCATAGCCTTCACGGCGCATGTTTTCCAGCAGGATGGTCAGGTGCAATTCACCACGGCCCATGACTTCAAAGATACCTTCTTCGTCGGTTTCGTTGACGCGCAAAGCCACGTTGTGTTGCAGTTCCTTTTGCAGGCGGTCCCAGATCTGGCGGCTGGTTACGAACTTGCCTTCACGGCCGGCCAGCGGGCTGGTGTTGACGCAGAAGTTCATGGTCAGCGTGGGCTCGTCCACTTTCAGCATGGGCAGTGGTGCGGGCTTCAGCGGATCGGTCACGGTCACACCAATACCGATGTCGGCAATACCGTTGATCAACACGATTTCGCCGGGGCCGGCTTCCGTGGCTTGCACGCGTTCCAGACCTTGGAAGGTCAGCACTTGGTTGATACGGCCCTTGACGACCTTGCCGTCCGGACCTTCCATGACCACCACGTCCATATTGGGCTTGATCGTGCCTTGACCGATGCGGCCCACGCCGATACGGCCCACGAAGGTGGAGAAGTCGAGTGCGGAAATTTGCAGCTGCAGAGGAGCTTCAGGGTCGCCGCTTTGCGATGGCACGTGCTTCAGCACGGTGTTGAACAAGGCCGACATGTCGGGGCCCCATTGCTCACCAGGAGCACCCTCTTCCAGCGAGGTCCAGCCATTGATGCCGGAAGCGTAGACCACCGGGAAGTCGAGTTGTTCGTCGGTCGCGCCCAGCTTGTCGAACAGGTCGAAGGCGGCGTTCACCACGTGCTGGGGACGCGCACCGGGCTTGTCCACCTTGTTCACCACCAGAATCGGCTTCAGGCCCAGGGCCAGCGCCTTCTTGGTCACGAAACGAGTCTGCGGCATCGGGCCTTCTTGTGCATCGATCAACAACACAACGCCATCGACCATGGACAAGGCACGTTCCACTTCACCACCGAAGTCCGCGTGACCGGGGGTGTCAACGATGTTGATGTGCGTGCCTTCCCAGCTCACTGCGCAGTTCTTGGCCAGAATCGTGATGCCACGTTCTTTTTCGATGGCGTTGTTGTCCATCACGGTGTCAACCACTTTTTCGTGCTCGGCAAAGGTGCCGGACTGGCGCAGCAGTTGGTCAACCATGGTGGTTTTGCCATGGTCAACGTGGGCGATGATCGCTATGTTACGGATTTGTTTAGTGCTCATATTTCTCTACTCCTAAATCGAATGGCTCTCTGCTTTTTGCGCCTGGGCCAGAATCTGACCTATGTCCAGCGGGCTTAGCAGTCGCCCTGGTATCAATTCACCGTCCTTCGCCTGTGCCGTTCCCAGCAAGGTGGCGGGGCTGTCGCCGTATACCGCCACATGGGCAGCATCGGGCCAGTCGCCCCGGCGGCGCACGCCGCTCAGAAACCGTCCCGCATTCTGCGTGTCCAACATGACACGCTGGTGCTGCGCCAACAACGCATCCACCGGCAGCAGGCAGTCCAGGCGCTGGTCTTCCGTCATGGCCTCCAACTCCGCCAAAGTGACGCACTGCGTTATCCCGAAATCACCGGTCGCAATGCGACGCAATGCCGTCAGATGCGCACCGCAACCGAGTGCCTCACCAATATCTTCACCCAGTGTGCGGATGTAGGTGCCCTTGCTGCACTTAGCTACGATTTCTATAGCTTCCAGCGCAGATTCTGTCTGCGCCAAAGCCACTTTTAATTCAAAAATCTCGACATCCCGCGCCGGTCGCTCAATCTCCACCCCGGCACGCGCGTACTCGTACAAGGGTCTTCCGTCCTTCTTCAAGGCGCTGTACATGGGCGGCACCTGCCGGATCGGGCCTGTGAACTGCTTCTCCACGGCCACCACCTGTTCGGGGCTGACATGCACCGGCCGCGTCTCGATCACATCGCCTTCGGCATCGCCGGTAGAGGTTTTCACCCCCAGCCGGGCTACTGCCAGGTAGGTCTTGTCAGCATCCAGATGCAGCTGGCTGAACTTGGTCGCCGAGCCAAAACACAGAGGCAGCACACCGGTGGCCAAGGGGTCCAAGGTACCGGTATGGCCGGCCTTCTCGGCGCGCAGCAGCCATTTCACTTTTTGCAGCGCATCATTGCTGGACAGGCCCAAAGGCTTGTCCAGCAGCAGCACCCCATGCACGGGACGCCTGGCAACCCGTACACGTGGCGTTGCGGTCATGGGGCTTAGTCTTCCTTGGCCCGGGATGCCACCGCGCGCGCAATCAGCGCGTTCATATCGGCGGCTTTCTCGGTCGTCCGGTCAAAGTGAAAGTGCAAAGTCGGCACGGTATGGATGTGCAAGCGCTTGAACAAACCAGCGCGCAAAAAGCCTGCGGCCTGGTTCAAACCCTCGGTACATTCGTCCGGGTTGCCCGTCAGCACGCTGAAGAAAACCTTGGCGTGCGCGTAGTCGGGCGTAACCTCCACCCCCTGGATGGTGACCATGCCCACCCGCGGGTCTTTCAACTCGCGGGCGATCAGCTCCGTCAGATCCCGCTGAATCTGGTCGGAGACTTTGAGGCTGCGGTTTGGCGCAGCGGCTTTGCGTTTCACCATTACAGGGTACGGGCGATTTCTTTGATCTCAAAGAATTCCAACTGGTCGCCCACGGCGATGTCGTTGTAGTTCTTGAGCTTGATACCGCACTCGAAGCCTTCGCGCACTTCGCGGACATCGTCCTTGACACGCTTGAGCGAGTCAATTTCACCGGTGTAGATGACGATGTTTTCGCGCAGCAAGCGGAAGCGTGCACTGCGATTGACCGAGCCGTTGGTAACCATACAGCCTGCGACCGTACCGATCTTGGAAGCCACGAACACGGTGCGAATCTCGGCCATACCGATGACTTCTTCACGTTGCTCGGGCGCCAGCATGCCGGCCATGGCAGCCTTCAACTCATCCACGGCGTCGTAAATGATGTTGTAGTACTTCACGTCCACAGCATTGCCTTCGGCCAGCTTGCGGGCACCGGCATCGGCGCGCACATTGAAGCCGATCACGATAGCCTTGGACGCAATCGCCAGGTTGATATCGGACTCGCTGATACCACCCACAGCGGCGTACACCATCTGGATCTTGACTTCGTCGGTCGACAGCTTGAGCAGCGATGCAGCCAAAGCTTCCTGCGAACCCTGCACATCAGCCTTGACGATGATAGGCAGTACCTTGACTTCGCCCGCCGTCATGTCCGTGAACATGGTCTCCAACTTGGCGGCTTGTAGCTTGGCCAGCTTGGTGTTACGGAACTTGCCGGCACGGTAGGTAGCGATTTCACGGGCCCGGCGCTCATCCGGCAGAACCATGAACTCATCACCCGCCTGTGGCACTTCGGTCAAACCCTGGATTTCCACCGGGATCGATGGGCCAGCCGACTTGGAGGGACGGCCGTTTTCATCCAGCATGGCGCGCACACGGCCATAGGTAGAACCTGCCAGCACGATGTCGCCGGTTTTCAGCGTACCCGACTGCACCAGCACGGTGGCCACAGGGCCCTTGCCCTTGTCCAGACGCGCTTCAATCACCAGGCCCTTGGCCATGGCGTCCACCGGTGCTTTCAGTTCCAGCACTTCGGCCTGCAGCAGAACTTGCTCCAGCAGTTCGTCAATGCCCTGTCCGGTCTTGGCAGACACCGCCACGAATGGCGAGTTACCACCGAAGTCTTCGGGGATCACGTCTTCCACCACCAGCTCGTTCTTCACACGCTCGGGGTTGGAGTCTGGCTTGTCGATCTTGTTGATGGCAACCACGATGGGCACACCAGCCGCTTTCGCGTGCTTGATAGCTTCCTTGGTTTGCGGCATCACACCGTCGTCGGCAGCAACCACCAGAATCACGATGTCGGTGGCTTGCGCACCACGGGCACGCATCGCAGTGAACGCTTCGTGGCCCGGGGTATCCAGGAATGACACCATACCGCGCGGAGTTTCCACGTGGTAGGCACCAATGTGCTGGGTAATGCCACCGGCTTCACCCGATGCCACCTTGGCACGGCGGATGTAATCCAGCAGCGAGGTCTTACCATGGTCCACGTGGCCCATGACGGTTACCACAGGTGCGCGCGGCAAGGCTTCGGAATGCTGTTGCGAAACTTCGTCGTCGGTGAAGGCTTCTGGATCATCCAGCTCGGCAACGATAGCCTTGTGGCCCATTTCTTCGACCACGATCATGGCCGTATCCTGGTCCAGAGGCTGGTTGATGGAGACCATCTGACCCAGCTTCATCAGGTGCTTGATCACCTCAGATGCCTTCACCGCCATCTTGTGGGCCAGTTCGGCCACAGTGATGGTTTCAGGCACGTGCACTTCAATGATGCGCGCTTCCATTGGCGCTTGTTGCGCGTGGTCGTCATGCTGGTCGCGGTCATTGCTGCCACGGCGACCACGCGGTCCACCACGCCAGTTGCCACGGCCACCGACGCCACCGCTGGAATCGCCACGGGTGGGCAGTGGTTTCTTCTTGGCGGGATCTGCCCAGCTGCTCGACAGCTTGGCCGACTTGACTTCCTTACCTGCACCAGTGCCGGTAGTTGCTGGCGCTGGCGCCGGCTTGGCCGGAGCTGCACCGGCAGCGGGCTTGTGCAAGGTGCCCTTCATGCCGGCCTTGGCCGCGTCAGCGGTTGCAGGCTTGGCCACAGGCTTGGGCTCTTCCGGTTTCTTGGCGACCAACACCTTCTTGGGCGTGGACATCATCAAACGGATGGCGGCAGCTTCTGCTTCGGCCTTGCGGCGGCGGTCTCCCAGATCCACCACGCGGGCGGCTTCTTCGTCTGCACGGGCCTTGGCCTCGGCAGCGACCTTGGCGCGGGCATCCGCCTCGGCCTGGGCCTTGGCTTGGGCCGCAGCAGCGTCGGCTTGCGCCTTGGCCTGGGCAACAGCTTCAGCTGCGGCGTTGATGTTTTGTCCAACGGCAGACAGAGGCGGCGTGGGCGCAGCCGCTTTTTGTTGTTCAGCCTGGGCACGTGCTGCAGCCTTGGCCGCCGCTTCTGCTTCAGCTTCTGCCTTTTCAGCAGCAGCCCGTTCACGCGCTTCCTGCTCTTCACGCTGGCGGCGCTTTTCGATCAGTTCTTCTTCCTGACGGCGCATCAGCTCAGCCTGGCGGCGAGCTTCTTCCTCACGGCGGGCCAATTCAGCTTCTTCTGCCGCGTTGCTGGACGGAACTTCCAGTTCAGCCTCTAGCACAGCGCCCTCGGGGCTCGCGTCCATGCCTTCATCACGCTTGATGAAGGTGCGCTTTTTGCGCACCTCGACCTGGATGGTGCGAGCACGACCGGTTGAATCGGCCTGCTTGATTTCGCTGGTGGATTTCTTCACCAAGGTAATTTTCTTGCGTTCCAGAGTAGCAGTGCCATGGCTGGCCTGCAGATAGCCCAACAAGCGTTGCTTGTCGGACTCGCTCAGAACGTCAGACACAGCAGCTTTGGCAACACCGGCACCCCGGAGTTGTTCCAGCAGGGTGTCAGGGGATTTTTTGAGTTCAGCAGCAAACTCGGCGACGGTAGTAGTGGACATGTATTGTGTGACCTTTCATGACCATTACTCTTGAGAGGCGCCGTCATTGGTAAACCAATGCGCGCGCGCCTTCATGATCAAGGTCGTGGCCTCGTCCTCAGACTGGCCGGTAATTTCGGAGAGCTCATCACCAGCCAAATCGGCCAGATCGTCGCGTGTTTGGATGCCGCCCGCATGGAGCTTGGCAATCAGTTCGGGGGTCAGACCTTCCAGGTCGCGCAGGTCCTGGGATACCGCCTCGGCATTTTCTTCCAGGGCGATTTCCATCGTCAGCAGCACGTCCTTGGCACGCGAGCGCAGCTCGTGCACGGTGTCTTCGTCAAAGCTTTCGATTTCCAGCATTTCCTGCAGAGGCACGTAGGCGATTTCTTCCAGGCTGGTAAAGCCTTCATGAATCAGGATGTCAGCCATTTCTTCATCGACATCGAGCTTTTCCATGAATAGCTTGCGACTGGAATCGGTTTCCACAGCCTGCTTCTGGGCCGACTCGGCGGCGTCCATGATATTGATCTTCCAGCCGGTCAATTCGGCGGCCAAGCGCACGTTTTGACCACCACGGCCGATCGCGATCGCCAGATTTTCCTCATCGACCACCACATCCATCGCATGGCGCTCTTCGTCCACCACGATGGAGGTGACATTGGCCGGAGCCAGGGCGCCAATCACGAACTGGGCCGGGTCTTCACTCCACAGCACGATGTCGACGCGCTCGCCAGCGAGTTCATTGGTCACACCGTTGACACGGGTACCACGCACACCCACGCAGGTGCCGATGGGATCAACGCGCTTGTCGTGCGACAGCACGGCGATCTTGGCGCGCGAACCGGGATCGCGGGCACAGGATTTGATCTCCAGCAGGCCTTGTTCGATTTCAGGCACTTCCTGGCGGAACAGTTCAACCATGTAGGCAGGCGAGCTGCGCGACAGGATGATGGGGGCACCGCGCAAGGTCAGGTCCACTTCCATGATCATGGCGCGAACGCGGTCACCGGTACGCAGATTTTCCTTAGGGATCATCTCGTTACGACGCAGACGGCCTTCAACGCGGCCGCTCTCGACAATGATGTCGCCCTTGTCCATGCGCTTGACGGTGCCGACAAAAATCTTGTCGCCGCGGCTCATGAAGTCGTTCAACAGCATTTCACGTTCAGCGTCGCGGATTTTTTGCAGAATGACCTGCTTAGCGGCCATCGCACCAATGCGACCAATCGGCAGGGACTCGATCGGTTTCTCGATGTAGTCGCCTTCTTCGATGTCAGGAATGTCGTCGCGCACGTCCGACACCAGCTCTTCTGCCTCGGGGTTTTGCAAACCGGCAGAGTCTGGCACCACCAGCCAGCGGCGGAAGGTTTCGTAGTTGCCGCTATCGCGGTCCAGCGCCACGCGGATATCCACTTCGCCCTGGTACAGCTTCTTGGTGGCTTGCGCCAAAGCCGATTCCACTGCGCCAAACACAACGTCCCGCTCCACGTTCTTCTCACGTGAAATGGCATCTACCAACATCAACATTTCGCGATTCATGTCACGAATCTCCTGAACACTTAAACCAACAAAACCAAACCCGCTGAGCCGCATCTGCACGCTGGCGCCGACGGACCATCACCCAAGCGCCGCGCCAGTGTCTTTTGCGTTGCGGCCATTGAAACTTACGATAGGAGCCAAACGGGCATCCCGAATCTCATCCAGAGTGAACCCCAACGCCTGCACCGGCGCGGGAGCCCGTTTTTTACTGATACGCGCACCGGGCTTGGCCACGGGCTCGTCGCTCCAGACGATTTGCCAAGTGGGCGCCGCATCGGCGCTCACAGCGGCAACGCTTTCCAGCGTGCCGCGAAATTTCTTGCGATTGGCATTGACCTGGCCACCGGCCGCCATACCGATGGCGACCTTGAGGGTGATATCAATCACCGAACCTTCAAAACGTTCAAAGTCGGTCTTGTGGCGCAGTGGGCGATCGATACCGGGCGAGGAGACTTCCAGCCGCTTGTATTCGACGCCATCGACTTCCAGCGAAAACTGGAGTTGGCGGGTGACTTTTTCGCAGTCTTCCACGTTGATGAACTGCTCAGGCGCCCCCGCGACCCAAGGATGGTCGATGGTGATGCGCAGCAAACCACCAGCAGAGCGTTCGATCTCTACGAGGTCATAACCGAATCCGGTCACGGTTTGTTCAACGATGTCTTGTAACGCCACGTGTTATGAATATGAGTACATTGGGCCCGACCGCACCGCCATAAAAGCAGGTGCCGAGAGGCGTGTTAAAAACAATCGACCAAAAAAAACGGGCCGGTAATTACCCGCCCGTTTGGTCGTGAGCCCGGATTGTAGCGCAAAAATGGCTTTAATCCATTGATACGTAAGGGTTTTAGCGGGGCTTGGCCGGCATTCAGGCCGCCGCAGCCACCAGCGCCCGGGTATAGCCATGGTGTGGCGCATCCAGGACCTGGTCTACCGGGCCCGATTCCAGGATTTTGCCCTCTTGCATCACCAGCACCTGGTGGGCCATGGCACGTATCACCGCCATATCGTGGGTAATCAGGAGATAGGCCATGCCATGCGTGCGTTGCAACTGCTGCAGCAACTGCAGCACCTGCTTCTGGATGGTCACATCCAGCGCGCTGGTGGGCTCGTCCAGCACCAGGAGCTGGGGCCGCACGATCAGGGCCCGTGCAATCGCCAGCCGCTGGCGCTGGCCGCCCGAAAAGGCATGCGGGTAACGCTGCAGCAGACCCGGGAACTGGGTTTCGCCCAAGCCCACCTCAGCCAGAGCTTCCAGCACCATTTTTTTACGATCCGTTACACCTACATGCGGCGCATGCACGCGCAGACCCTCACCCACGATCTCTTCCACCGTCATACGTGGCGACAAGGAGGAAAACGGGTCCTGGAACACCACTTGCAGCTTGGCCCGCAGGGCCTTGTTGCCCGTCGCATCACGGCCCCAGGCCTGGCCGGCGCACTGCACGCTACCGGAAAATTTCTGCAACCCCAGAACCGCCAGTGCCAGGGTGGATTTACCCGAACCCGATTCGCCCACCACGCCCAGTGTCTGACCTGGGGGAATGGCAAAGCTGGCCTCTTTCAGCGCCACAAACTCCGCCTTGCGAAACCAGCCCCGCAGGCCGGCGATAGGCACCGGATAGGCCACCCGCAGGGATTGCGCCTGCAGCAAGGGCGGCGCGGGGCTGTCGGGCACCACATTGCGGACCGGCGTGCTATCGATCAACTTGCGGGTGTAGACATGCTGCGGACGGGCAAACACCTCGGCCACTGCACCAGTTTCGACGATGCGGCCCTGCTCCATCACCGCCACGCGGTCAGCAAACTGGCGCACCAAATGCAGGTCGTGGGAAATCAACAGCACGGCCATGCCGTACTGGCGCTGCAGATCGGACAGCAAGGCCAGAATCTGGGCGCGCACCGTCACGTCCAGCGCGGTGGTGGGCTCATCCGCCAGCAGCAGCTTCGGTCTGCAGGCCAGGGCCATGGCGATCATGGCGCGCTGGCGCTGGCCGCCGCTGAGTTGGTGCGGATAGCTGCCCACCCGGCGTGCGGGTTCGGCAACACCTGTACTTGCTAGTATTTCAATAGCTGCCTGCGCAGATTGCGCCTGCGTCAGGCCCTGTTTTAATTCAAAGACCTCGGCAATTTGGCGGCCAATGGTGAACAGCGGGTTCAGCGCCGTCATCGGCTCCTGGAACACCATGGCGATGTCCTGCCCACGGATACCGCGCAAGGCACCTTCTGACAGTGTCAGTAAATCGGTTCCGCCCCACAGGGCCTTACCGGAAACCCGGGCGTCCTCCACCAAACCCAACAAACTGAGCGCCGTGATGCTCTTGCCAGAGCCGGACTCACCCACCAGTGCAAACTTCTCCCCTGGCTGTATCTGGAAGCTGACGCGGTCCACCACCGGCTTGTCGCCAAAACGCACGCTCAGGTCTTGTACGTCGAGCAAGCTCATGCCTGAACCTTTCGCGGATCGAGCGCATCACGCAGCGCGTCGCCCATAAAGGTCAGCAGTAGCAAAGTGACCACCAGCACCACAAAGGTGGACAGCGAAATCCACCAAGCGTCGATATTGTTTTTGCCCTGGCTGAGCAGCTCGCCCAGCGACGGCGTACCGGGCGGCACGCCCAGGCCCAGAAAATCCAGCGAGGTCAGCGTAAGGATGGAGGCACTCATCTGAAACGGCAAAAAGCTGACCACCGGCGTCAGGCTGTTGGGCAGGATGTGACGCCAGATGATTTGCATATCGCTCACCCCCAGGGCGCGCGCGGAGCGCACGTAGTCCATCTGCCGGTTCCGCAGAAATTCGGCGCGGGTGTAGTCGCTCAGGCCCATCCAGCCAAACAGGCTGAGCAGGACCAACAACAGACTGATGCTGGGCGTGAAAATCGCGCTGAAAATGATCAGCATGTACAGATACGGCATGGAGCTCCAGATTTCAATGAACCGCTGGAAGACCAAGTCCGTCTTGCCGCCCAAATAGCCCTGCAGCGCACCCGTCGCCACGCCCACGACCACGCTGACCAGCGTCAGCGCCAGCGCGAACAGAACGCTGACACGAAAGCCGTACAGCAGTTGCGCCAACAGGTCGCGCCCCCGATCGTCCGTGCCCAGCCAGTTGTCGCGCGACGGCCCGGATGGATTGGGAAACTTGGCGAAATAGTTCAGTGTCTTGGGGCCGTAGCGGTTCGGCGCGTACAGCACCCAGTTGTCGCCGTGGGCCAGCTGCGCCTGGATGAACGGGTCCAAGTAATCGGTGCTGGTTTCAAAGTCGCCGCCGAAGGTCTTTTCAGAGTAGTCATGCACCAAGGGGAAGTACAGCTGACCTTGGTAGCGCAGCACCAACGGCCGGTCATTGCTGACCAGCTCGGCCGCCAGGCTCAGCAATACCAGCATACAAAAAACAACCAGGCTGTAGTACCCCAGGCGATTGCGCTTGAAGCGCTGCCAGGCGCGGCGGCCGGGCGATGGGCTAATCAAATCTGACACGCGGATCCACCCATACGTAGCAAAGATCGGAAATCAGCTTGGTGACCAGGCCGATCAGCGTAAACAAATACAGCGTGCCCAGCACCACCGGATAGTCACGGCGGATCACGCTCTCGTAGCTCAGCAGGCCCAGGCCATCCAGCGAAAACAGGGTCTCGATCAGCAATGAACCAGTGAAGAAGGCGCCAATGAAGGCCGCCGGAAAACCGGTGACGATGGGGATCAGCGCGTTACGCAGCACGTGCTTGTACAGCACCTGGTTCTGCGACAAGCCCTTGGCCCGCGCCGTCAGCACATACTGTTTGCGAATCTCTTCCAGGAAGGCGTTCTTGGTCAGAATGGCGGTGACGGCAAAGCTGCCCACCACCATGGCCGTGACCGGCAAGGCAATGTGCCAAAGGTAGTCCACCACCTTGGCGCCCCAGCTGAGCTCGTCAAAATTGCTCGACACCAGGCCGCGCAATGGGAACCACTGCAACTGCCCGCCAAACACCACCAGCAGCACCACACCCAGCACAAAACCGGGAATCGCGTAGCCCACCAAAATCAGCAGCGAAGTCACCAGGTCAAACGTGGACCCGGCCCGAACCGCCTTGGCAATGCCCAGCGGCACAGCGACCAGATAGCTGATGAAAAACGTCCACAGGCCCAGGCTGATGGACACCGGCAGCTTCTCCCACACCAACTGCGACACCGGCTTGTTCTGGAAAAAGCTCTTGCCCAGGTCGAAGCGCAGAAACTGCCCCAGCATCTGGACGAAGCGCTCGTGCGCCGGTTTGTCAAAGCCATATAGCGCCTTGATTTGCTCGATACGCTTGGGGTCCACGCCCTGCGCACCGCGGTAGCTGAAGCCCGCCCCCTCGCCCGCACCGCCGCTGCCGGCCACACCGGCCCTGGCCTCGGCCAGGTACTGCTCCACCGGCCCGCCAGGTACGAACTGCACCACCGCAAAGGTGATCAGCAGCACGCCCAGCAGCGTGGGCACCATCAGCAGCAAACGCTTCAGTATGTAGACAAACATGGTTTAAGGTGCTTTGACGGGCCGGGCCCACCAGGTGTGGATGGCCCAGCTTTCACCGGGAGAATACGGCGGCACCACATCGGGACGCGCCAGGCGCCAGGCGTTATAAGCCATGCGGTGGGTGGTGGCCGTCCACTGCGGAATCAGCACGTGGCTGTGGCTGATCACGCGCTCCAGCGCACGGCAGGCCGGCAGCAGCTCGGCCTGGGTTTTGGCGCCCGTCATGCGGGTAATGAGCGCATCCACCGCCGGGTTGCGCAGACCGTTGTAGTTGCCCGAATCCTCCACATCGGCGGCCTTGCTGCCGAACAAATCTGCAAATTCCTGGCCCGGGTTGTTGGTGCCGGGGTAGTTGATGGAGATCATGTCGAATTCGAACTTGCTCAAGCGCTGTTGGTACAGCGCGAAGTCCACTGGCCGGTAGTTCAGCTGGATGCCCAGCTTTTCCAGGTTGCGCGCCCAGGGGCTGACCACGCGCACGCCACTCTCGCTGCTGTCGAGCATTTCGATCACCAACGGCTCGCCCTTGGCATTGCGCAGCGCACCGTCACGTACCGTCCAACCCGCTTCCTGCAACAAGGCCTGGGCGCGCCGCAGATTGGCACGCAGGGACGAATCGCCGTCGGTGCGCGGCGGCACCGTCATCGGACCAAAGGCCGCAGCCGGAATGTCCTTGCGCAGCGGCTCCATCAGGGCCAGCTCCTGCGGGCTGGGCAAGCCCGTGGCCGCGCAGTCGGTATTGCCAAACAGGCCGTTCACGCGCTGGTAGGCGCCGTAGAACATCTGGCGGTTCATCCACTCGTAGTCCATCGCCAGGCCCAGGGCCTCGCGCACCCGCACATCCTTGAATTTGTCACGGCGCAGATTAAGCACATAGCTTTGGAAGCCCGAAGGCAGGCGGTGCTGGAATTCACCCTTGACCAGCTCGCCCGTGTCAAAACGTTTGCCGGTCACGCGACGCGCCCAATCGCCGGCAGAGAAGAAGCGCATCAGGTCGAACTCACCGGCCTTCAGCGCCTCCAGTCGGGCCGTGTTGTCCTTGTAGATCTTCACCGTGATACGGTCGAAATTCTCGGTGCCTCGCTTCACATTCAGGTCGCGAGCCCAATAGCTGGGGTCGCGCACATAGGTGATGTCCTTGCCGAAGTTCACCGGGCCGATACGGTAGGGGCCGCTGCCAATCGGCAGGTCCATCACCACCTCGTCAAAGCGCTTGCCTTGGCCCCACTTATGGCTGAAGACGGGCAGGCCGCCCACGGTCAACGGCAGCTCACGGTTTGGCTTCTTGAAGCGGTAGCGCACAGTGCGTGCATCCAGGACGTCAATACCGGCCACGTCCTCCAGCGCGGTCTTGTAGCCGGGCGAGGTGTAGGGGCCCATCAGTGTGTCGTAACTGAACTTCACATCAGACGCCAGCACCGGATCGCCATTGTGGAAGCGCGCCTCACGGCGCAGCACAAAAGTGGCACCCATGCCGTCGGCCGACACCGCCACATCCTCGGCCAGCAGACCATAGCCCGCGCCGTTCTCGTCCATAGAGCCAACCAGCAGGCTGTCGAACAGCATCTCGGTCAAATAGGCCGGCGCACTGCCCTTGATGGTGAAGGGGTTGTATTTGTCGAAGGTGGAGCTGCGGATGTTGCTGACCAGGCGTAGCTCGCCGCCCTTGGGGGCATCAGGGTTGACGTAATCAAAGTGCGTAAAACCGGGCGGGTATTTCAGCTCGCCCCACAGCGCATAGCCAGGCGCGGCCCAGGCCGACGCGGCACACAACAGTCCCCCCAAAGCCAGCAGAAATCGCATGCGACAATTCTGCAATACTTTTGGTCGCTAAACGACACGCTTAGCACTGCTCACTTTTCTTGGAGACTTTAGTCATGGGATTTCTTGCTGGCAAAAAACTGTTGATCACCGGCGTGCTGAGCAACCGCTCGATCGCCTACGGCATTGCCAAGGCCTGCCACGCACAGGGTGCCGAGCTGGCATTCAGCTACGTGGGCGAGCGTTTCAAGGACCGCATCACCGAGTTCGCCGCCGAATTCGACTCCAAGCTGATTTTTGACTGCGACGTGGGTGACGACGCGCAGATCGACAAGCTGTTCGCCGACCTGGCACAAACCTGGCCCACGTTCGACGGCTTTGTGCACAGCATCGGCTTTGCACCACGCGAAGCCATCACCGGCGACTTCCTGGAAGGCCTGAGCCGTGAAGGCTTCAAGATTGCGCACGACATCAGCGCCTACAGCTTCCCCGCGATGGCCAAGGCCGCCCTGCCCTACCTCAGCGACAAGTCGGCCCTGCTGACCCTGACCTACCTGGGCGCCCTGCGCGTGCTGCCCAACTACAACACCATGGGCCTGGCCAAGGCCTCGCTGGAAGCCAGCGTGCGCTACCTGGCTGAGTCGGTGGGCCCCAAGGGCGTGCGCGTCAACGGCATCAGCGCCGGTCCAATCAAGACCCTGGCCGCCAGCGGCATCAAGGACTTCGGCAAGATGCTCAAGGCCACGGCCATGAATCCCATCCGCCGCAATGTAACGATTGAAGACGTGGGCAATGTCGCCGCTTTCCTGCTGAGCGACTTGGCGGCCGGTGTGAGCGCCGAGATCACCTACGTGGACGGCGGCTTTAGCCAAGTCGTGGGTGGTATCGGCGAATAAGGTTCACGCGGCAGTCGCCGCCAGGATCCAAGCAAAAAGGGGCGCTGGCGCAGATAGCACCAGCGCCCCTAGCTATATTTTTTATAGCTATTTGTGGGCTTAGTAGCCTTCCGCCAGACCGGTATTGCGGCGTGGATCGTTCGCGCCGTAGAAGCGAAAGTTGCCGCGCGGCTTGCCCTCTAGCGTTGGCGCCCCCACCAAGATGGCAGCCAAGTGGTTTGCGGGCTGGGGCGCACCGAGGTTGTGGCCCATGCCTTCCAGAATCTTGCGGGTATCCGGGCTGATGCCGAAAGTGTCCACGTTCGTCAGGTCCGGCAGCCATTGCTGGTGAAAGCGCGGCGCGTCTACTGCTTCTTGTACGTTCATGCCGTAGTCAATCACGTTCCATATGGTGTGCGTCACCGCAGTGATGATGCGGCTGCCGCCCGGTGTGCCCACCACCATGACCGGCTTGCCGTCTTTGCTGACGATGGTCGGACTCATGGAACTCAGCGGACGCTTGCCGGGCTCAATCTTGTTGGCCTCGCCCTGCACCAGACCGTACAGATTGGGCACACCCACCTTGGAGGTGAAGTCGTCCATCTCGTTGTTCAGCAACACGCCGGTTTTGGCCGCCGTCACTTTCGCGCCAAACCAGTCATTCAGCGTGTAGGTCACCGATACCGCATTGCCAACTTTGTCCACGATGGAATAGTGGGTGGTGTTGCTGCCTTCGTGCGGTTCGACGCCTGGCTTCAAGTCCTTGGAGACCCCGGCCTTGCTCGGATCAATGGCAGCGCGGATCTTCGCGGCATAGGTTTTGTCCAGCAGGCGGTCCAGCGGATTCTTCACGAAGTCCGGGTCGCCCAGGTAGCTATTGCGGTCCAGGTAGGCGTGGCGCATGGCCTCGATTTGGTAGTGCACCGCTTGGGCCGAGCGGAAGCCCAACTCTTTCATGGGATAGCCCTCGACGATGTTCAAAATCTCGCAGATCACCACACCGCCTGAGCTAGGGGGCGGCGCCGAGACGATGTGGTAGCCACGGTAGTCGCACTCCACCGGCGCCAGCTCACGCACCTTGTACTGGTCCAGATCGGCCTGGGTGATGATGCCCTTGCCGGCGGTACTGGCGGCAACGATGTTGGCACCGACCAAGCCTTTGTAGAAGCCGTCCGCCCCCTTCTGGCTGACCAGCTTGAGCGTCTTGGCCAAGTCTTTCTGCACCAACTTTTCGCCAATTTTGAAAGGCTCACCCTTGTTCAGGAAAATGGCGGCAGAAGGCGCATCTTTCTTGAAGTCTTCGGTCGAAGTTTTCAGCATGTCCACATCGCCCTCTTGCAGCACAAAGCCACGCTCGGCCAAGGTGATGGCCGGGGCGATCAGCTTGGCGCGCGGCATGGTGCCGTATTTGGTCCGGGCCTCTTCAAAGCCGGCAACCGAACCAGGCACCCCCACGGCCAGATAGCCATTGGTGCTGGCGCCCTTGACTACGTTTCCAGCGGCGTCCAGGTACATATTCGCCGTGGCAGCCAATGGGGCTTTTTCGCGAAAGTCAAAGAAAGTCTTGCGGCCATCGGCCAGTTGCACGGTCATGAAGCCGCCGCCGCCCAAATTGCCGGCAGCCGGGTACACCACCGCCAGCGCATAGCCCACGGCGACTGCCGCGTCAATGGCGTTACCGCCGCGTTTGAGTACGTCAACACCGACCTGGGTTGCCAGGTGCTGGGCGGTGACAACCATGCCGTTTTCAGCGGCAACCGGTGCCACGGAAGCGGCCTGCGCAATACAGCACAGGCTGGCAGCGCTAGCGATCAACGCCAGACGGAAAGATAGAGTTTGCATGCGAATAGATCTCCAAACTTGGGGGACGGGCTACTACAAAAATTTACGACGTCACAGAAACCACTGTAACAACTGCAGTGGCGAAAACGGCATGCTTTTCATATGCGAGTCATGCTGCTTTGTAAGGAAAAATAACCGGCTCAGGTATTTGCTGCGCGCCAGGGGCGGCGTCAAATGTCGGCATGAAAAATCCTACATCGACACCGACACTTCCGCGCCGCAGCGTCCTGCAGTGCGCACTATTCCTAGTCGCCAGTGGTTTAGCCCCGATACGCGCACGGGCCGAGACCCCACCGCTGATGTTGCCCAAGATTTACCGGCAAGGTGTGGCGCTGAACGGGTACTGGGTCAGCGAAAAGTTTGACGGTGTGCGTGGCTACTGGGATGGCCAGCAACTATGGACACGCGGCGGTCAGCGCGTCACGCCGCCAGCCTGGTTCACTGCAGGCTGGCCGTCTGTGCCCATGGACGGTGAACTCTGGGCCGGGCATGGCGCATTTGCCAGCGCGGTATCCACGGTGCGCCAGCAAGCGGCCAGCGATGCAACGTGGCGCGAGATGCATTACATGGTGTTTGATCTGCCAAACCAAGGTGGCATATTTGACGAGCGACTCAAGGCGCTGCAGCAGCTGTCTTTGCCCGCCTGGGTGCAGCCGGTGGCACAGTCGCGTATTGCCAGCCACGCGGCCCTGCAAGCCCTGCTGCGCAAAACCGTGGGGGATGGTGGCGAAGGCCTGGTACTACACCGGGGCGACTCGCTGTACAGCGCCCAGCGCAACGAGGATCTATTGAAATTCAAACCCTTTGACGACGCCGAGGCCAAAGTCGTGGCGCATATTCCGGGCAAGGGTAAATTCGACGGCATGCTGGGCGCGCTGTTGGTGGAGACACCGCAGGGCCAGCGCTTCAAACTGGGCACCGGCTTGAGCGATGCCCAGCGCCGCGATCCACCGCCTATCGGTAGCTGGGTGACGTACCGCTTCCGCGACGTCAACCCCAGCGGCATCCCCCGCTTTGCCAGCTATCTGCGGCAGCGGGAGGATGCGAATTTATGACCCTTTCGTTTCTAATTCAGTCCGAGATTAGGCGCGAAGCTGCAGACAGTACTTGCGTACGGCAAGGCGAAGCAACGACATATCGGGCTGAATCAGAGACGAAATTACTTGGGCAGCAGCACCTTGTCCACCACGTGGATGACACCGTTGGACTGGTAGACATCGGCAATCGTCACATTCGCAGTGCCGCCTTTTTCATCGGTCACCGTGACGCCCATGCCGTTGGCCTTGGCGGTCAAGGTACCGCCGTTGACCGTCTTCAAGGTGGCCATGCCCTTGCCATCCATGACCATCTTGCCGATGGCGGCTGCGTCGTATTTGCCGGCCACCACGTGGTAGGTCAGGATGGTGGTCAGCGTGCCCTTGTTTTCAAGCTTGAGCAGCGTGTCTACCGTGCCAGCAGGCAAGGCGGCAAAGGCGGCGTTGGTAGGCGCAAACACGGTGAACGGGCCGGGGCCTTTCAGCGTTTCCACCAGACCCGCAGCCTTGACAGCAGCGACCAGGGTGGTGTGGTCCTTGGAGTTAACGGCGTTGTCGATGATGTCCTTGGATGCCAGCATGGGCGCGCCGCCGACCATCACATCGGCCATGGCGGCCACGGAAACGGCCGACATCACGAGGGCCAGGCTGAAAGAGGCCAGCTTGCGGGTAGTTTGAATCGAGACCATGGAATGCTCCTAGTAGGTTGATGACAAGCCGAAATGTTGCGGCTGATCTCAATACGGAGCGGGCCCGATTTTGGATGCAGAAAACCCCTGGTGTTTTCTGGGATTTATAAAAAACAAGCCGCTAGCGCAGGTGCTACCTGCGCTAGCGGCTACGTTTTTGATAGCAATGCTAGTTTTAGAGCTTAACGCAGTCGGCGTAGTAATGGTGCTTGCCGTCGGCATCCACCTCTTCCACCAGACCGTGGATGTCAGTCTCGAAGCCGGGGCACTGGGTGTTGAACTCGCGCGAGAACTTCAGATAGTCGACGATCTTCTTGTTGAACACCTCGCCCGGGATCAGCAGCGGAATGCCCGGTGGGTAGGGCGTGACCAGGCCCACGGTGACGCGGCCTTCCAGATTGTCGATTTCCACCCGCTCGGTCTTGCGCAGCGCAATGTGCGCGTAGGCGTCACTGGGCTTCATGGCCGGCGTCAGGTCGCTCAGGTACATGTCCGTGGTCAGGCGGGCGATGTCGTATTTGGCATACAGCGCATGCAGATGCTGGCACAGGTCGGCCAGGCCCATCTTTTCATAGCGCGGGTACTTCTGGCAAAACTCGGGCAGGATGCGCCACATGGGCTGGTTCTTGTCGTAGTCGTCCTTGAACTGCTGCAGCGCGGTCAACATGCTGTTCCAGCGGCCCTTGGTGATGCCGATGGTGAACATGATGAAGAAGCTGTACAGGCCGGTCTTCTCGACCACCACACCGTGCTCGGCCAGGAACTTGGTCACGATGCTGGCCGGGATGCCGGTTTTGGCGAACTTGCCGTTCAGATCCATGCCGGGCGTCACGATGGTGGACTTGATCGGGTCCAGCATATTGAAGCCGGTGGCCATCTTGCCAAAGCCGTGCCAGTTGGCCTTGGCATTGGTCTTGGATTCGCCCTTGATGATCCAGTCGGTGGCGCGGCCAATGCCCTCTTCCACCAGCTTGTCCGGGCCCCAGACCTTGAACCACCAATCGGTGCCATATTCCTCGTCCACCTTGCGCATGGCGCGGCGGAAGTCGAGCGCTTCGGCAATGCTTTCTTCCACCAGGGCGGTACCGCCGGGCGGCTCCATCATGGCGGCCGCCACATCGCAACTGGCGATGATGCTGTACTGCGGGCTGGTGCTGGTGTGCATCAGATAGGCTTCGTTGAAAAGATGCCGGTCCAGCTTGACGTTTTGCGAGTCCTGCACCAGCACATGGCTGGCCTGGCTGATGCCGGCCAGCAGCTTGTGGATGGACTGGGTCGCATACACCACCGCATGCTTGGGACGGATGCGCTTCTTGCCCATCGAGTGGTAGCTGCCGTAGAACGGGTGGAAGGCCGCATGCGGCAGCCAGGCCTCGTCGAAGTGTAGGTTTTCCACGTAGCCATCGAGCATGCTCTTGATGGTTTCGGTGTTGTACAGCACGCCGTCGTAGGTGGACTGCGTCAGCGTGAGGATGCGCGGCTTCACCGTATCCGCGTCCACGCCCTTGAGCAACGGGTTGGCGCGAATCTTGGCCTTGATGGCTGCGGGCTCAAATTCGCTCTTCGGAATGGGACCAATGATGCCGAAATGGTTGCGCGTGGGCTTCAGGAACACCGGGATTGCACCGGTCATGATGATGGCGTGCAGGTTCGACTTGTGGCAGTTGCGGTCCACCACCACCACGTCACCCGGTGCCACCGTGTGGTGCCAGACCATCTTGTTGCTGGTGCTGGTGCCGTTGGTCACGAAGAAGCAATGGTCGGCGTTGAAGATGCGCGCGGCATTGCGCTCGCTGTCGCCAATCGCGCCGTTGTGGTCCAGCAGCTGGCCCAATTCTTCCACTGCGTTACAGACGTCGGCGCGCAGCATGTTTTCACCAAAGAACTGGTGGAACATCTGGCCCACCGGGCTCTTCAAAAAGGCCACACCACCAGAATGACCGGGACAGTGCCAGGAGTAGGAGCCGTCTTCCGCATAGTCCAGCAAGGCCTTGAAGAACGGCGGTTGCACGCTCTCCAGATAGGACTTGGCCTCACGGATGATGTGGCGGGCCACGAACTCCGGCGTATCTTCGAACATGTGGATGAAACCATGCAATTCGCGCAGGATGTCGTTAGGCATATGGCGCGAGGTCTTGGTCTCGCCATATATATAAATGGGCACATCGCGGTTCTTGCGGCGCACTTCATCGATGAAGTGGCGCAGGTTCAGCACCGCCGGGTCCAGATCCGGCCCGGGCGAGAACTCTTCATCGTCAATCGACAAAATAAACGCACTGGCACGGCTTTGCTGCTGGGCGAACTGGCTCAGGTCGCCATAACTGGTCACACCCAGCACCTCAAAACCCTCTTGCTCTATGGCCTGCGCCAAGGCACGAATGCCCAGGCCCGAGGTGTTCTCAGAGCGAAAATCCTCATCGATGATGACGATAGGGAAACGAAACTTCATGCCGGCCTCCAGCCAATACGTGAATCAAGCTACCACACCCGCCCGGCACCACCCAGGGCCGCGCCAGCGGGGACAAATCTGCAAAATAGGCGCGAAGTGTAAGGACATCTGGTGAAGCTTCTCCGACACAGGGCTGCTTTTGTCCCAAAATGTGGCGCTAGCAACACAATCGAGAGCAATATGGCCGAATCGACCTTTTGGTGGCTGCTGGCAGGTGCCGCAGTCGCTGTGGAACTTGTCACCGGCACCTTCTATTTGTTAATGCTGGCCATTGGCTTCGCCGCAGCTGCCCTGGCGGCGCTATTCGGAGCAAGCACCACGGTGCAAATCCTGCTGGCCAGCGCCGTCGGTGGCGGTGCGGTCATCGTCTGGAGCCGCATCCGTGGCAAACATCCCCAAAGCCTCCCGGCCAGCGCCAACCCTGACGTGAATATGGACATCGGTGAAACCGTGGTGGTTGATACCTGGCAGGCCGACGGTACCGCCCAGGTGCACTACCGAGGCGCCCAATGGACGGTGGTGCACCGCGCTGGCAACCCGCCCAGCAGCGGCCCGCATCGGGTTGCGGAAGTGGTGGGAAACCGCCTGTTGGTCGACAAACTGTGAAACACTGGGCACCTGCCCACTACCGGAGTTGTTATGGAAATTGCCCTCGTCGTCCTCGTTATCGCCATCATCTTTGTCAGCCGCACCTTGAAAGTCGTGCCCCAGCAGCATGCCTGGGTCATAGAGCGGCTGGGCAAATACCACGGCACACTGACGCCAGGCCTGAATTTCCTGGTGCCCTTCGTGGACCGGGTGGCCTATAAACATGTGTTGAAAGAAATCCCGTTGGACATCCCCAGCCAGGTTTGCATCACACGAGACAATACCCAGCTGCAGGTGGACGGCATTCTGTACTTCCAAGTCACGGATGCCATGCGCGCCAGCTATGGTTCCAGCAACTACATCATGGCCATCAGCCAACTAGCGCAAACCTCGCTGCGCAGCGTCATCGGCAAGCTGGAGCTGGACAAGACGTTTGAAGAGCGCGACATCATCAACGCCCAGGTGGTCGCCGCCATCGACGAAGCCGCGCTGAACTGGGGCGTCAAGGTCTTGCGCTATGAAATCAAGGACCTGACTCCGCCCAAGGAAATTTTGCACGCCATGCAAGCCCAGATCACCGCCGAGCGCGAAAAGCGCGCATTGATCGCCGCCTCCGAAGGTCGCCGCCAGGAGCAGATCAATATCGCTACCGGCGAACGCGAGGCTTTTATCGCCCGCTCGGAAGGCGAAAAGCAGGCCGTCATCAACAAGGCGCAAGGTGAAGCGGCGTCCATCACCGCAGTCGCAACCGCCACTGCAGATGCCATCGAACGTGTGGCCACCGCGATTCGGCAGCCCGGCGGTGAGCTGGCCGTGCAGCTCAAAGTGGCAGAAAAAGCCGTCGAAGCCTACAGCCGGGTCGCCGCTGATGCCAAAACTACCCTGATCGTGCCCAGCAATATGACCGAGGTATCGGCCTTGATAGGCTCGGCCATGAAGATGGTCAACGCCACCAAACCGCAATAGGAGCCCTATGGAAGACCCGGCCATGGAACACAACGTACTCGGCTCCGAGCTGGTGCCCTGCTCCTACGACCCGCTGACGGGCTACTTCCGCGACGGCTGCTGCAATACCGACGACAGCGATGCGGCCGCACACGTGGTTTGCGTCAAAGTAACACGCGAGTTCCTGGCCTTCTCGCTGTCACGCGGCAACGACCTCTGCACACCCCGCCCCGACTACCGCTTTGCCGGGCTCAAACCCGGCGACCGCTGGTGCCTGTGTGCCAGCCGCTGGAAGGAAGCCCTGGAGGCCGGTGTGGCCCCACCGGTGGTGCTGGACTCCACCCACATCCGGGCGTTGGAATTTGTTTTATTGGAAGACTTGTTGCGACATGCAGTACCGGGTCGAAATACCGCCGTTTGACTGCTATAATTCGAGGCTCTGGAACGGTGGATGAGCGGTTTAAGTCGCACGCCTGGAAAGCGTGTGAGGGTTAATAGCCCTCCGCGGGTTCGAATCCCGCCTGTTCCGCCAGATTGGCTTCCAAAGCCTGAAAAAGCCCTAGCGCCTTAAAACGCTAGGGCTTTTTTTTCGACTTTTTCGTGCCCAGGGCTTCAAGCAAAATACATCCAAGCACCGCCTCTATTTTTTGATCAACACGCACAAGCGCACCATGTCTATTGCCACCGAAATTTCCCCCGGCCTTACCGTCCAAGGTTTCCCCCCCCCGCTGCGCCTGAGCGACTTCAAACTAATCGCCTTTGACATGGACTCCACCCTGATCAACATCGAGTGCGTGGATGAGATCGCCGACGCTGCCGGTCGCAAGGCCGAGGTAGCCGCCATCACCGAAGCCGCCATGCGCGGCGAAATCACCGACTACAAGGAAAGCCTGCGTCAACGCGTGGCCCTGCTCAAGGGCGTGAGCGTAGCCAGCATGGAACAGGTCTACAACGAACGTCTGCAACTCAACCCAGGTGCCGCAGCCTTGGTGGCAGCCTGCAAAGCCGCCGGCATGAAGGTGCTCCTAGTCAGCGGCGGCTTCACATTTTTCACCGACCGCATTCGTGATCTATTGCACATAGACGCCACCCGTTCCAACATGTTGGAAGCAGTGGATGGCATGCTTACCGGCCGCATGCTGGATCAGGCCTGGGGCGATATTTGCGATGGCGACGAGAAGCGCAAGATGCTGCTGCAGACCTGTGCTGAAATGGGCATCACAGCCCAGCAAGCCATTGCCATGGGCGATGGTGCCAATGATTTGCCGATGATGGGCGTAGCCGGTTTGTCGGTGGCTTACCACGCCAAGCCAGCCGTGCGCGAAAAAGCCATGGTCGCTATAAACAGCGGCGGACTCGACCGTTTGTTGGAGGTAGTGCACTAATTCCGTCCCCTTCTGCGCAAGTGGTAAACGGAAGGCCTATGATGGTCGTTAAGTAGATAGAACTTTTAGCGAGAGCAGCGAATCCAGACCGTATAAGTCCATTGCAAATATTAGGAGAATGCCATGACCATTTTCACCCGCTACCAAGGCCGCTTTGCAGCAGCACAGGAAGAGGAAATGTCGGTTCAGGACTATCTGGAGTTATGCAAGCGTGACCCCACGGCCTACGCCAGCGTGGCAGAACGCATGCTGCTGGCAATTGGTGAGCCCGAGCTGGTAGATACCCGCACCGACTCCCGCCTATCACGCATCTTCGCCAACAAGGTCTTGAAGGTGTACCCCAGCTTCAAAGACCTCTACGGCATGGAAGAGGTGATAGAGCACATCGTCTCCTATTTCCGCCACGCAGCCCAAGGCCTTGAAGAGAAAAAGCAGATTCTCTATCTGCTGGGGCCGGTCGGCGGCGGCAAGTCTTCTCTGGCTGAAAAACTCAAGGCCTTGATCGAAAAAGTTCCTTTCTACGCCATCAAGGACTCCCCAGTCCACGAGTCCCCGCTGGGTCTTTTCAACCCGGCAGAAGATGCCGAGTTACTGGAAACCGACTACGGTATCCCACGACGCTACCTCGGCACCATCATGAGCCCCTGGGCGGTCAAGCGCCTGCAGGAGTTCGGCGGTGACATCACCCGCTTTCGCGTGGTGAAGCTACGCCCCTCGGTGTTATCACAGATCGCGGTCTCCAAGACCGAACCAGGCGACGAAAACAACCAGGACATCTCGTCCCTGGTCGGCAAGATCGACATCCGCAAGCTGGAAACCTATTCCCAAAACGACCCGGACGCGTATTCATACTCGGGCGGCCTGTGCCTGTCGAATCGCGGCGTGCTGGAGTTTGTGGAAATGTTCAAGGCCCCCATCAAAGTCTTGCACCCCTTGCTGACCGCCACGCAAGAAGGCAACTACAAGGGCACGGAAGGCTTTGGCGCCATACCGTTTGACGGTCTGGTACTGGCCCATTCAAACGAGGCCGAATGGCAGGCCTTCAAGAACAACCGCAACAACGAAGCTTTTCTGGACCGCATCTACATCGTCAAAGTGCCCTACTCGCTGCGCGTGTCCGATGAAATCCATATCTACGAAAAACTGGTGTCCAACTCGTCGCTGTCACAAGCGCCTTGCGCTCCCGACACGCTGCGCATGCTGGCCCAGTTCTCGGTACTGTCGCGGCTGAAAGACCCCGAAAACTCCAGCATCTTCTCCAAGATGCGGGTCTACGACGGTGAAAACCTCAAGGACACCGACCCCAAGGCCAAGAGCTACCAGGAATACCGTGACTTCGCAGGCGTGGACGAAGGCATGACGGGTCTATCCACCCGGTTCGCTTTCAAGATCCTGTCGCGCGTCTTCAACTTCGACCACCGTGAAGTTGCTGCCAACCCGGTGCACCTGATGTATGTGCTGGAGCAGCAGATCGAGCAAGAGCAGTATCCGCCAGAGGTGGAAGAAAAATACCTGCGCGCCATCAAGGAATTCCTGTCACCGCGCTACGCAGAATTCATAGGCAAGGAAATCCAGACCTCCTATCTGGAAAGCTACTCCGAGTACGGGCAGAACATCTTCGACCGCTATGTGGTGTATGCCGACTTCTGGATCCAGGACCAGGAATACCGCGACCCCAACACCGGCGAAATGCTGGACCGCAGTGCGCTCAACGACGAGCTGGAAAAAATCGAGAAGCCTGCCGGCATTTCCAATCCCAAGGACTTCCGTAACGAAGTAGTCAACTTCGTGCTGCGCGCCCGCGCCCGCCAGGACGGACACAACCCACTGTGGACATCCTACGAAAAGCTGCGCGCGGTGATCGAGAAGAAGATGTTCTCCAACACCGAAGAGCTGTTGCCAGTGATCTCGTTCAACGCCAAAGCCAGTGGCGAAGAACAGAAGAAGCACCAGGACTTCGTCAACCGCATGATCGCCAAGGGCTATACCGAGAAGCAGGTGCGCTTGCTGTGCGAGTGGTATTTGCGGGTGCGCAAATCCTCGTAACGCAATAGCCAACCAACCCGTCTGCACCATGTGTGCAGCGCACCACAGCAGACGGGTTCCTTCAAGTCAACGGGAGACTCTATGACGGTGCGCATCGTAGACCGGCGGTTTGACAGCAAGCACAAGAGCTCGGTCAACCGCAGCCGCTTCATCCAGCGTTTCAAGGGCCAGATCCGCAAAGCCGTTTCAGATGCCGTGAACAAGCGCGGCATGCGCGACCTGGACAATGGTGAAAAAATCAGCATTCCCGGCAAAGACATAGGTGAGCCGCAGTTCGAGCACGGCCAGGGCGGCGTCTGGGAAGTGGTACGCCCCGGCAACGACCGCTTCCACCGCGGCGACCAGGTGGAGCGCCCTCAAGGCGGCGGAGCCGGCGGCAAAGGCAAGGGCCAGGCCAGCAATGAAGGCGAAAGCCTGGATGAATTCGTCTTCACCCTCACCCGGGACGAATTTCTGGACATCTTTTTCGATGAGCTGGCCCTACCCAATCTGGTCAAACAACAACTGGCGCGCATAGACCAGTACCGCCGCGTGCGGGCCGGCTTTGTACAGACGGGCGTACCCACCAACATCAATCTCAGCCGCACCATGCGCGGCGCAGCCGGGCGGCGCATTGCGGTGGGCGGTCCCTATGCCGCGCAGATTCGCGCGCTCGAAGCCGAGCTGGAAGAACTGCGTAAAACCCGACCTGAGGACGACCCGGACGTGGAGCAACTGCGCCGCGACATCGCCCACCTGCGTGCCAAGATCGAAGCCGTGCCTTTTGTGGACACCTTTGACCTGCGCTACAACAACCGCGTGCGCATACCCCAGCCCACCACGCAAGCCGTGATGTTCTGCCTGCTGGACGTGTCGGGCTCAATGGACGAGGGGCGCAAAAACATCGCCAAACGCTTCTTCATGCTGCTCTACCTGTTCCTGACGCGCAACTACGAGCGCATCGAGGTGGTATTCATACGCCACCACACGGTGGCCAGTGAAGTGAATGAAGACGACTTCTTCACCTCGCGCGAATCGGGCGGCACCGTGGTGTCCAGCGCGCTCAAGCTGATGCATGAAATCATCACCGCCCGCTACAACAGCCACGCCTGGAATATCTACGGCGCACAAGCATCCGACGGCGACAACTGGCACGACGACTCCCCCCTATGCAAAAACCTGCTGCAAGAGTCGCTGCTACCGCTGTGCCAGTTCTTCGCCTACATCGAAATAACCGAAGGCCCGCCACAAAACCTGTGGGACGAATACACCCAGCTGCAAGGCAGCGCTGACGGCAATTTCGCCATGCAACGCATTGCCACGGTGGCCGACATCTACCCTGTGTTCCGTGAACTCTTCAAGCGGCGTGCCTGAACCATGAGCACCTCCAAACTCCTCCCCACCGGCTCCGAATGGACCTTTGAAGCCATCGAGGCCTACGACCAAGCCATAGGCGAAGTCGCTCGCCGCTACAAGCTGGACGGCTACCCCCACCTGTTGGAGATCATTAGCGCCGAGCAAATGATGGACGCCTATGCCTCCATCGGCATGCCGGTGTACTACCACCACTGGTCCTTCGGCAAACATTTTCTGGCTACCGAAAACCGCTACAAGCGCGGCCAGATGGGGCTGGCCTACGAGATCGTCATCAACTCCGACCCCTGCATCGCCTATCTGATGGACGAAAACACCCTGCCCATGCAGGCGCTGGTGATCGCCCACGCGGCCTACGGTCACAACTCCTTTTTCAAGGGCAACCACCTGTTCAAGCAGTGGACCAGCGCGGACGCCATCGTGGACTACCTGGTTTTTGCTCGCAACTACATCGCACAGTGTGAGGAACGCCACGGCGTAGAAGCTGTAGAACAGTTGCTAGACGCCTGCCACGCGCTGAGCAACCTGGGGGTGGACCGCTACAAGCGCTCGCCCCGCCTGTCGCTCGAAAAAGAAACCTCGCGCCTGAAAGAGCGCGCCGAATACCTGCAAGCCCAGGTCAACGACCTGTGGCGCACCCTGCCCCCACGCGCCGAGGCCGAGGCCACCCAGGAGGAAAAGCGCTTTCCGCTGGAGCCCGAGGAAAACCTGCTGTACTTCGTCGAAAAAAACGCCCCACTGCTCGACCCCTGGCAGCGTGAAATTGTGCGCATCGTGCGCAAGATCGGCCAGTATTTCTACCCGCAGCGCCAAACCCAGGTGATGAACGAAGGCTGGGCCACCTACTGGCACTACACCCTGCTCAACACCTTGTACGACGAAGGCCGGCTGGGCGACGGCTTCATGCTGGAGTTCTTGCAGTCGCATACCAATGTGGTCTACCAGCCGCCGTACAACAGCCCCTACTACTCGGGCATCAACCCCTACGCGCTGGGTTTTGCCATGTGGCGCGACATACGCCGCATCTGCGAAGACCCGACCGACGAGGACCGCGCCTGGTTCCCCGACATTGCCGGCTCCAACTGGCGCGAGACCTTTGACTTCGCGATGCACAACTTCAAGGACGAAAGCTTCATTGCCCAGTACCTGTCGCCCCGGCTGATGCGGGAGTTCCGCCTGTTCAGCGTGCTGGACGACGACGCCCGTAAAACCCTGGAGATCAGATCCATCCACGATGACAGCGGCTACCGCGCGCTGCGCCACCAGCTGTCCGAGCAATACGACCTGGGCCACCGCGAACCAAATATCCAGGTCTGGAACGTGGACCTGCGCGGCGATCGCTCGCTGACCCTGCGCCACTTCAGCCACCAACGCCGCCCACTGGGCGATTCCAGCGCCACCGTGCTCAAGCACATGGCCACGCTATGGGGCTTCAATGTGCGGTTGGAACGGCAAAACGCCGACGGCAGCACCAGCCTGGTGGCCGAGCACCTGAGCGAAAAGCGCCGCCGCGCGCCCGGCAAAAGCACGCCCTGAGCGTCGGAGCACAACGCTACACCTTTTATAGCTGCCAGCGCAGATTTTTCCTGCGCTACAGCCTTCTTTTTCATAAATTTCTCGACGCGTCCATTTGCAGTGTGTGGTTTTAAAAACCATCCCAACACCATCCATATGGATGGTTCATACTGCGAACATGAAATCCCCCATTGCAACCGAGTCCGCCAAAGCCAAGGCCCAGGACTCTGAAAAAATCACCATCAACCTGGGTTTTGTGGACCTCGGCCATGTGGACCTGCTGGTGTCGGAAGGCTTCTACGCCAACCGCACAGACTTCATCCGCACCGCCATCCGCAACCAGCTGACCACCCACGCCGACACCGTCAAGCAGGTGGTAGCGCGCAAGATGCTGGTGCTGGGCATGCAGCATTTCAGCGAAAGCGATTTGCTGGCTGTCCAGGCCGCCAATCAAAAACTGCAGATCCGTGTGCTGGGCCTGGCCAGCATTGGCCACGACGTGAGTCCCGAGCTGGCATTGGCCACCATCGACTCGCTGGAAGTGCTGGGCGCCCTGCATGCCAGCTCAGCCGTCAAAGCAGCTTTGGCCAAGCGCCAAGCCTGAAACCCCATGTCCACCGACTTACAACGAAAGCCCGCATGAGCGCACTGTTTAAAAAGATCATGCAAGAAGCCACCCGGCTGACACAACGCGGCCATCTGCAAGATGCCACCCGCGCCATCCAGCAGGCACTCGCACGGGTGACAGAGGGTTTTGCGACGACCAAAGCACCCGCCCGCCCGGCGCCAGCCAGTCCACCCGCGGCATCCCCCTGGATATTCGATGGCTACGTCACCGAATTGCCGACAAAGCCCAGCGCACCTGCCACACCACCCGCAGAAGCCCCCACGCGCCCCGCAATCCATGACACAGCGGAAGCCTTTGTAGAAGGCCGGTTCGAACACGCCCTGGGTGCACTGCAGTACAAGCTGTACACCCCCCCCGGCCCCCAAGCCCAGCCCATGCCACTGGTGCTGATGTTGCACGGCTGCACGCAGGACCCTGACGACTTTGCGGCCGGCACCGGCATGAATGCCATCGCGCTAGAACATGGATTTGCCGTTCTCTACCCTGCCCAGCAGCAGACCGCCAACAGCCAGCGCTGCTGGAACTGGTTCAAACCCACAGACCAGCAACGCGACGGCGGCGAGGCAGCCCTGCTGGCAGCCCTGGTGCAGCACGTGACCGCCCAGCACGCGATAGACCCACGCCGCGTGTACGTGGCAGGTTTGTCCGCAGGCGGTGCCATGGCCAGCATCCTGGGCCACACCCACCCGGACCTGTTTGCCGCTGTCGGCGTGCATTCCGGCCTGGCCTGTGGCGCGGCCAATGGCCTCATCAGCGCCCTGTCGGTCATGAAAAGCGGCAATGGCCGCAGCAAGCTGCAGTCCACTGTCCCCATCATCGTCTTCCACGGTGACGCCGATACGGTAGTGCACCCGCACAACGGCCAAGCCGTGCTGCAATCCGTGGTTGGCGCAGGTGAACAGTCCACGCCCAACAAGGTCCAGAGCAAGTCGCCCCAGGGCCGGGCCTATACCCGCACCCGCTACCAGCGTGAGGACGGCAGCAGCCTGGCCGAATACTGGGAGCTGCACGGCGCCGGCCATGCCTGGTCGGGCGGCAACAACAGCGGCAGCTACACCGACCCACAGGGCCCGGACGCGTCGGCAGAAATGTGGCGCTTCTTCGAGAGCCATTCCCGCCCGCTGGTGCATTAACTGGGGGCATCAACTGGTGCATTGGCTACACTGCCGACCCTAACCGCGTACGCCGAATTGCATGTCTGACTACCTCACCGCCGCCTTCTACCAGTTCGTAGAGCTGCCCGACTACACCGCCTTGCAGGCGCCGCTGCAGGCCTGCTGCGAGTCGCACGGCGTCAAAGGCATGATTTTGCTGGCCACCGAAGGTATCAACGGCACCATCGCGGGATCGCCAGACGGCGTGCATGCCGTGCTGGCCTGGCTACGCTCTGACCCGCGGCTGGCGCGGCTGCAGCACAAGGAAGGCTTCGCCCAGCATTCACCCTTCTACCGCATGAAAGTACGGCTGAAGCGCGAGATCGTCACGCTGGGCGTGCCAGGGCTGAACCCCAGCCAGATGGCCGGCCAATACGTCAAGCCCGAAGACTGGAATGCGCTGATCGCCGATCCCGACGTGGTGCTGGTGGATACACGCAATGAATACGAGGTCGGCATTGGCACCTTCCAAGGCGCCATCAACCCGCATATCGACAGCTTTGCCGAATTTCCGCAGTGGGTGGAGCAGGCCCGCGCCGAGGGCCAGCCGCTGCACCGCAAGCCCAAGGTTGCCATGTTCTGCACCGGCGGCATACGCTGCGAAAAATCCACCGCACTGCTGCGCGCCCAGGGCTTTGACGAGGTCTACCACCTCGAAGGCGGCATCCTGAAATACCTGGAGACCGTACCCCAGGCCGAGAGCCGCTGGGACGGCCAGTGCTTTGTGTTCGACGAGCGTGTCTCGGTGGGCCATGGCCTGGTGCCCGGCACGCTGGAGCTGTGCCGCTCCTGCCGCTGGCCGCTGGGCGAGGCCGATCTGGCATCGCCCCACTTTGTACGCGGCGTGTCCTGCGCGCATTGCCACGACCAAAAGACCGAAGCCCAAAAACAAGGCTTTCTGGAGCGCGAGCACCAGATGGCCCTGGCCCGCGAGCGGCAGCAGCCGCATGTGGGCGCCAAGCTGAAATCCTAGTGCGGCCCATCCTGTATTCCTTCCGCCGCTGCCCCTATGCCATGCGGGCACGGCTGGCCTTGTGGGCCAGCAGCCAAGTCTGCGAGCTGCGCGAAGTGGTGCTGCGCAACAAGCCCCCCGAATTGCTCGCCGCATCCGCCAAGGCCACCGTACCCGTGCTGGTGCTGCCCGGCGGCGAAGTTCTGGACCAGAGCCTGGACATCATGCTGTGGGCACTACGGCAGAACGACCCGGCCGGCTGGCTGGAGCCTACTCACGGCACACTGGGCGACATGCTGGCCCTGGTGGCCCGCGTGGATGGCAATTTCAAACACCATCTGGACCGCTACAAATACCCGGGCCGCTATGAAGAAAATAGCACGCTACCCAATACGCATATGCACCGGACTGCTGCCAGCCTGTTATTGGAAGAATTCGAAACACGGCTGACGGCGCACGCCTTCTTGCTGGGCCAGCGCACCAGCCTGGCCGATATGGCAGTGGCGCCCTTTGTACGGCAGTTTGCCCATGTGGATGCAGACTGGTTCGCAGCCCAGCCCTGGCCCCGGCTGCAAGCCTGGCTGGCCGCCTGGGAGGCCTCTGACGCCCTGGCCCAGGTGATGTCCAAGTTCCCGCCCTGGCAGGCCGGAGCGCCTGCCGTGTGCTTTCCTACAGCGCCTTGATCCCCGCCAGCAGCAGGCCGGCAGCCAGCAAGCCACCTTGCAGGCGCAGGGCCGAAGGCATGCAGACCAGACGGGTTTCCACATGGCGGTACAGCCAGCGTCCACTGACCATGGACGCCGCAAACGCCAGCACCATGCCAAAGGCATTCACCCAGGGCTGGGTGGGCCAGAACTGGTTGAACGCAGTGTTCACCAGCAGGCACACCGGAAAGTGCACCAAAAACACCGAGTACGACATCTGGCCCAAGCGCTGCAGCGGCGCCAGAGGCGACCAGTGGCGCACACTCTGGCTGGCCTGCAGCACGCACAACATCAAAGCCATGACCAACGCCACGGCAATACGGCCGCGGAAGTCCCAGGCCAGTGCCGCCACGCCCAGCAAGGCCAAGGCCATTAGCCACAGCAACGGCCGCTGGCTGCGCCCGGCCCAGAAGGCCAGCATGCCCAGCCCATACGAGCCCACGAAATACAAAGCCCAGGTGTCCAGCGACGGCATGCGGTTGAAATAAGCCAGAGACGCGCAGGTCAGGCCCAGCACCAGCGCGGGCGCCAGCCAGGGGCTGCGGCCATGCGTGGGCCAGGCTCGCGCCAGGCTGAACACCGCCACCGCCAGCACAAACAGCTGGAAGTCGATGGCCACGTACCAGACACCGGCCGACAACGCCTCAAAGCCCAGCACGTCCTGCAGCATCAGCACATGGGCCAATAGCTGCGGCAGGGACGGCTCAGACGGGATGGACGAGTGCTCCATGCCATTGCGTGCCAACTCGGCTGCCAGCAAGCTCAGCAGCAGCGCAGCCAGATACGGCGTGGACAGGCGCACAAAGCGGCGCTGCACCTGCGGCCAGGCCTGCTCGAACCGGGCCACGCCGGTGGGCGCCAAGGTGCTGGCCGCCAGATAACCACCCAGCACCAGAAACACCTGCACCGCCATACGGCCGTAGTCGAACAGCCAGTCCATCAGGCCAGGGGCCAGCGGAAAAGCCACGTCCGACATAGGACCGTAAAAAACCAGGTGGTGCCCCACGACCAGCATGCAGGCCAGTCCTTTGAATACATCTAGCAGGGGGATACGAGAAGCGTTGGAACGGTTAGAGGAAGAAGGCATCGTCACACAAAAGGCGGCCCCCGCAACAGTCCGGGGTCCACAAAAACAAGGGGAACGCACAAGGCGTTCCCCGGTAAAAATCTAAAGGGATAGGCTAAACGGATAAACGGGCTTTGGCCTCGGCGTATTCGCGCCGGAGCTGGGCCACGTATTCGCCCGCAGGCTGGATTTTACGGACTGCGCCAATGCCCTGGCCGCAGCCCCAGATATCTTTCCACGCTTTGGCCGCCGTATCGCCGCCAAAATTCATCTTGGTAGGGTCGCTTTCGGGCAGATGCTCAGGGTCCAGGCCGGCCGCGCGGATGGACGGTGCCAGGTAGTTGCCGTGCACGCCGGTGAACAGATTGGTCAGTACGATGTCGTCCGAATCACCATCCACGACGGCCTGCTTGTAGGCGTCTACGGCACGTGCTTCCTCGGTAGCGATGAAGGCTGAGCCTATGTAAGCAAAGTCAGCCCCCATGGCCTGTGCCGCCAGCACGCCACCGCCGGTGGAGATGGCGCCGCTCAGGGCCAGCGGGCCATCAAACCATTCACGGATTTCCTGCACCAGGGCGAACGGGCTCTTCACTCCCGCGTGGCCACCGGCACCGGCCGCCACAGCGATCAGGCCGTCAGCGCCCTTCTCTATCGCCTTGTGGGCAAACTTGTTGTTGATGATGTCGTGCAGCACCACGCCGCCGTAACTGTGCACCGCTGCGTTCACATCCTCGCGCGCGCCCAGCGAGGTGATGACGATGGGCACCCTGAACTTCACGCAGGCCTGCAGGTCGTGCTCCAGGCGGTCATTCGACTTGTGCACGATCTGGTTGATGGCGAACGGTGCGGCCGGTGCGTCGGGGTGGGCCAGGTTGTAGGCCGCCAGGGTTTCAGTGATCTCGGCCAGCCAGTCGTCCAGTTGCGATGCCGGACGCGCGTTCAGCGAAGGCATGGAGCCGACCACCCCGGCAATGCACTGGGCAATCACCAGCTTGGGGGTGCTGACGATGAACATCGGCGAAGCGATGATGGGCAGCGGCAGCGCGTTCAACGGGGCAGGCAATCTGGACATGGGGTCTCCGGTGCATTTATAAAAAATCTGGCTCTGGCGCAGGTAATACCTGCGCTAGCAGCTACACAATCAATAGCAAATCAGAACGCATCCACACCCAGCGCAGTGACGCTGTCCGCGCCTTCCAGAATGCTGTCGCGCAGGCTTTGCGCGGTGACCAGCACATGGTCGGCATAGAAACGTGCGGTGCTGATCTTGGCTTGCATAAACGCTGTGTCTTCACCCTTGGCCAGCAGGTCCTCGGCCACCAGCAGGGAGCGCGCCAGCTGCCAGCCGGCAACCAGCTTGCCGGCCAGCATCAGGTAGGGCACGCTGCCGGCAAACACCGCATTCGGCTCGGTCTTGGTGTTGCTTACTACGAAGCTCACCACGTCCAAAAAGGCAGTGCGCGCAGCCTTCAACCGTTTGGCCACGGCCTGCGCGTGGGCGCTGCCGCTTTGGGCCAATGCGGTCTCGGTGACCACGATCTGGCGCGCAATCGCTTTAGCAGTGGCGCCGCCGTCGCGTACCGTCTTGCGGCCTACCAGATCGTTCGCCTGGATCGCCGTTGTACCTTCGTAGATGGCCAGGATCTTGGCGTCGCGCAGGTATTGTGCGGCGCCAGTTTCTTCGATGAAGCCCATGCCGCCATGCACTTGCACGCCCAGCGAAGCCACGTCCAGGCTCATTTCGGTGCTGTAGCCCTTGACCAGCGGCACCAGGAACTCGTGGAAAGCCTGGCTCTGCTGGCGTGTCTCGGCATCGGTATGGTGGTGCGCCGTGTCATAGGCAGCAGCTGCCACGGCCGACATGGCGCGACAGCCCTGGGTGTGGGCGCGCATGGTCATCAGCATGCGCTGCACGTCCGGGTGGTGGATGATGGGCACGCTGGCCTTGACCGATCCATCAACCGGGCGGCTCTGGACCCGGTCTTTGGCGAACTGCACGGCCTTCTGGTAGGCCCGCTCAGCCAGGGCAATGCCCTGCATGCCCACCGCGTAGCGGGCGGCATTCATCATGATGAACATATATTCCAGGCCGCGGTTTTCCTCGCCGACCAGGTAACCCACGGCACCGCCGTGGTCGCCGTACTGCAGCACGGCTGTGGGGCTGGCCTTGATGCCCAGCTTGTGTTCGATGCTGACGCAATGCACGTCGTTGCGCGCCCCCAGCGAGCCATCGGCATTCACCAGAAACTTGGGCACCACGAACAGGCTGATGCCCTTCACCCCTTCGGGCGCGCCGGTCACGCGGGCCAGCACCAGATGGACGATGTTCTCGGCCATGTCGTGCTCACCCCAGGTGATGAAAATCTTGGTGCCAAACACCTTGTAGCTGCCATCGCCCTGCGGTTCGGCGCGGCTGCGCACCATGGCCAGGTCGCTGCCGGCCTGCGGCTCGGTCAGGTTCATGGTGCCGGTCCATTTGCCGCTGACCAGGTTCTCCAGGTAGGTGGCCTTGAGTGCGTCCGAGCCGGCGGTCAGCAGCGCTTCAATCGCGCCGTCGCTGAGCAGCGGGCACAGCGCGAAGCTCAGGTTCGCGCTATTGCACATCTCCACGCAGGCCGCGCCAATCGTCTTGGGCAGGCCCTGGCCACCGTATTCGGTGGGGTGCTGCAAGCCCTGCCAGCCGCCTTCGGCAAACTGTTTGAAGGCATCCTTGAATCCGGTCGTGGCGGTGACCACGCCGTTTTTCCAACTAGACGGATTTTTGTCCCCTTCCCAGTTCAGCGGAGACAACACCCCCTCGTTGAACTTGGCGGCCTCTTCCAGCACCGCCTGGGCCGTATCCAGCCCCGCGTCTTCAAAGCCTGGCAACGCAGCGATATGGTCGATATGGGCCAGATGCTGGATGTTGAAAAGCATGTCTTTCAGCGGGGCGGTGTAGCTCATGGGGTGTCTCCGGGATCAATAGTTATAAAAAAAGGGCACCGCGCACGATGCCCCTTCGCACTGACCTGCTTCTTACAAAGCCGCGACGAGTGCAGGCACGGCGACAAACAGGTCCGCCTCCAGCCCGTAATCGGCCACGGAGAAGATCGGTGCCTCACCATCCTTGTTGATGGCCACAATGACCTTGCTGTCCTTCATGCCGGCCAAGTGCTGAATGGCGCCGCTGATGCCGGCGGCGATGTACAGCTGGGGCGCGACGATCTTGCCGGTCTGGCCCACTTGCCAGTCGTTCGGGGCGTAACCCGCATCCACGGCTGCGCGGCTGGCACCCAGTGCGGCGCCCAGCTTGTCGGCCAGCGGAATCATCACTTCGTTGAACTTCTCGGCGCTGCCCAGAGCACGGCCACCGCTGACGATGATCTTGGCGGCGGTGAGCTCGGGGCGGTCGTTCTTGGCGATCTCGCTGCCCACAAAGCTGGATTGGCCGGAATCGGCCACGGCCGTCAGCTGCTCCACAGCAGCGCTGCCGCCGCTGGTTGCTACCGGGTCGAAGGCGGTGGTGCGCACGGTCAGGACCTTGGTTGCGTCCAGGCTTTGCACGGTGGCAATCGCGTTGCCGGCGTAGATCGGGCGCTCGAAGGTGTCGGCGCTGACGATCTTGGTGGCGTCAGAAATCTGGGCCACGTCCAGCAGTGCCGCGACGCGCGGCGCCACGTTCTTGCCACCAGCGGTCGCCGGGAACAGGATGTGGCTGTAAGCCGGGGCAATGGCCAGCACCTGGGCGGCCACGTTCTCGGCCAGACCATGGGCGAACTGGGCGCCATCGGCGTGCAGGACCTTGGACACGCCAGGCAACTGCGCTGCAGCAGCCGCGGCTGCGCCGGCGTTGCTACCCGCGATGAGGACATGCACATCACCACCGCACTGTGTGGCGGCGGCGACGGTGTTCAGGGTGGCGCCCTTGAGGCTGGCGTTGTCGTGTTCGGCAATAACGAGAGAAGTCATGGTGTCTTTCCTTGGTCCTGTCACAGGCCTGCGGGTGCAGGTTCGCTCCTTCCAGAAACACCGCGGAACTGGCTTTGCCAGGCCGCTGGTGTTGTCCCCTGCAAGGGGGTTGGCGAAGCGACACGCAGTGCGCGCAGCCTGGGGGTGTTAAATAACTTTGGCTTCGGTTTTGAGTTTGGCCACCAAGGTGGCGACGTCTGGGACTTTGATGCCGGCACTGCGCTGTGGCGGCTCGCTGACCTTCAGGGTCTTGATGCGGGGGGCGACGTTGACGCCCAGGTCTTCCGGCTTCACCACTTCCAGCGGTTTCTTCTTGGCCTTCATGATGTTGGGCAAGGTGACGTAGCGTGGCTCGTTCAGGCGCAGATCGGTGGTGATGATGGCTGGCAGGCTGACCGCGATGGTCTCCAGGCCGCCATCGACTTCACGGGTGACGTTGGCTTTGCCGTCGGCAATTTCCACCTTGCTGGCGAACGTGGCTTGCGGCAGATGGGCCAGCGCGGCCAGCATCTGACCGGTCTGGTTGCAGTCGTCGTCGATGGCTTGCTTGCCCAAGATCACCAGGCCGGGCTGTTCTTTGTCAACCAGGGCTTTGAGCAGCTTGGCCACGGCCAGTGGTTGCAGTTCTTCGCTGGTTTCCACCAGGATGGCGCGGTCGGCGCCGATGGCCATGGCGGTGCGCAGGGTTTCCTGGCATTGGGTCACGCCGCAGGACACGGCGATGATTTCGGTGACGGCGCCCTTTTCTTTCAGGCGAACCGCTTCTTCGATGGCGATCTCGTCAAACGGGTTCATGCTCATCTTGACATTGGCAATGTCCACACCCGTGTTGTCCGACTTCACCCGAACCTTCACGTTGTAATCCACTACGCGTTTGACTGCTACCAGGACCTTCATCACTGCACTCCTCAGAGTTATTGAATTGACGTATACGTAAACTTGCTGATTCTATTCCGCAGCACGTCCAGTCTCTTGCGAACATGCCGATCACCATGGGTTCGCCATTAAAAAGCACGATCGTTCTTTTTAATTATAGACCGCAATATGCGACCCACCGTCATCCAGGCGACAGCTACGGCTTCAGCACCGAGCGTTCTTTTTCAAACTCGGGGTATGGCTTCGAGTAGCGCCCTGCCGTACAGGATTCAATAGGCCCGTTGCGCTGGGTTCGGCAAGCCTCTTGGGCGCTTTGCTGCATGCCCTTGTACCAAGCCTCGGTAGAGCAGCCACACAATAAAAACACCAGAGCAGCACCCCATAAAACCATTCGTTGTTGCATCATTCATCCGCCTGTTTTCTGTGTGGCCGTAGCGTTGCGGGCGGCACGTTCTTGCGCCTTCAGCTCACCCAGGCTGCCCGACCACAGCATGTAAAAGCCCTCCTGGGCCGAGGTTTGCAGCCAACTCTCCCAGCGCGTGTTGTCCAGCGCCGCGTCGCTGGCAACCACACCGTCCTGCGCGATGCCTACAGCCAGGCTGCCGCCGGTGCCACTGCGGCGCTCTGCCTGCAAGCGCAGAAACTGGGCCTGTATGCGTTGCAACTCCACTTGCGATGCAGGCGTGAAGCGGTACAGCATCCAACGCCGCCCAGGGCCTGCGGGCTCCAGCCCCATGGCCGGAGCCGCAGTCACATTCAGCTGCATGGGCAGCTTGCGCTGTACCGCTTCAAACGCCCCGGCGACAGCGGGCTGGATGTCGATACTGAAGGTGGGCGTGCCACTGACTGCAGGCAGCAAGCGGTTGTCCACCTGCACCGCGAACATGATCTCCGCCGGGCTGGCATGCAGCAGCTGATCGGGCAGCTTGGCCAACCGTGACATGGAGCGGATGGGGATACCGGAGCAGGCAACCAGCCCCAACAACAAGCCGGTACAAATCACAGTTCGCCAATAGCTGGACATGGTAATAATTTCTAGTAGATGTTGATAAATTATTGTTTTACAGAAATTATTTGTCAAATTAAAATAAATCCCTCGCAAAGGAATGACCATGCAACACACCGCAGCAGCACCCACATCCGACCCTTTGGCATTGCGCCGCACCAGCCGCATCCTGGCGGCAGCTTGTGGCTTATTGGTCTGGGCCTTACCCCTGGCCGTGCTGGCCTGCTGGGCCGTGGCCGATACCGGCACCCTGGCTGCCCAGGCCCACTTGGCGTCCGGCGCCATACAGGGCGCTCTTTCGCCACTGCAGAGGCTGGCCGGCGCGCTGCTGACCTGCGGGCCCGTAGGCCTGCTGCTGCGCGGCCTGTGGGAAGCACGCAAATGCTTTCAGAGCTTCGCCCGGGGTCAGGTCTTCACCCCGCAAGCCGTACTGGGCCTGCGGCGCTTTGCCGCCTGGACCATGGCCTCCGTGCTGGCAGGCATGCTGCTGGTGCCCGCCCTGTCTGTATTGCTGACGCTGAACAACCCGCCGGGCATGCGGCACTTGGCGATTGCGCTGGGCTCGGACCACATCTTCACCCTGCTGTTCGCCGGGGTGGTGTGGCTGATGGCGGCCATCATCGGCCAGGGCCAGGCGCTGGCCGATGAAAACGCGGCTTTCGTTTAAACCTAGGTTAAAGGCGCCCAATGCCAATCGTGGTGCAACTCGATGTGATGCTGGCGCGTCGCAAACTCAAATCCAAGGTGCTGGCCGAGCTGGTGGGCATGACCGAGGCCAACCTGTCCCTGCTGAAGCAGGGCAAGGTCAAGGGCGTACGCTTTGACACGCTGGAGAAGATCTGCAGCATCCTGCAGTGCCAGCCTGGCGACCTGCTGGTCTACGAAGCCGATGCGGACACCACCGCAGCACCCTGATCCGAATCGCTGGCTGGCACTACCCGGGTGTGCACCACGCGCTGCGGGTAAGGCACGTCGATGTGGTGGGCACGCAAGGCTTTCAAAATACGCAGATTGATGGCCGAGCGCAGATTGCCCTGTCCGTTTTCCGGGTCGTTGATCCAGTAGCCTAGATTGAAGCCCAGGCCGTCTGCACCAAAGGCCGTCAAGGTGGCGGCGGGCGCAGGCTCGCGCAGCACGCGCTCTTCCTGCAGCGCCGCATCCACCAGCAGGCGCATTACCAGGTCCACGTCGCTGTCATAGCCCACAGAGACTTCGGTGGCCTGCGAAATCCGGGAGTTGTTCAGCGACAGGTTTTCCACCCGCTGGGTTAGCAGCATCTCATTGGGCACGATGGATTCACGGCCATTGGGCGCGCTGATCACGGTGTAGCGCGCGTTGATGTCGGTGATGCGGCCCTCAAAGCTGTCCATCTTCACAAAGTCACCAATGCGAACGCTGCGCTCGGCCAGGATGACAAAGCCGCTCACATAGTTGGCTGCCAGCTTCTGCAAGCCAAAGCCGATACCCACGCCCACAGCGCCGCCCAGCACCGACAAGGCCGTCAGGTCGATACCCACGGCCGACAAAGCCAGCAGCAGCCCCAGGAACATCAGCAAGGCGCGGGTGGCATTGCTGATGGCCTTGCGTAGCGACAGCACGCTGCCCGTGGCCTTGCGCAGCAAGCGCGACTCGATGGCCGCTGAAATCCACAGCGTCACGATCAGCACCGCACCGGCCGTGATCGCCCCCTCCAGCACATTGCGCGCCGACATGGTGGACGCGCCCACCTTCCATTTGATCTGGTCCAGCTCGTCCAGCAGCACCGGCAGCAGGCCGCTGACCCACAGCACCATGGCCAGCCAGGCCACCCAGGAAATGGTGCGCTCCAGCAGGCGCACCAGCGGCGCGTCATGGAAGGCCGCCTGCAGCACCTTCACCCCGGTGCGTATCACCACCAGCGAGATGATCACCGGCATGGCCAGCTTGTACACCGCCAGCGACATCCAATGCCCCAGCAGCAGCTCGGCCAGCGTGCCAAATGCCAGCAGCAGGAATGGGAACAGCACACCATCCACAATGCGGCGGCCAAACAGCACCGAGCGCGGATCGGGCGTGTCCACCGCCTTGCGCGCTGTCCACACCACAGCCCAAGCCAGCAGCAGGCACAACGCCAGGCTGGCCAGCTCAAACAGGGTCACAGGCCGCAGCAACGCAGCAATCCAGCTGTCCAGGTCGGTAATCGGGGCGGGGGAAGTCGTCGTCTTCAAAAAATCCATCGTGCAAAACCTTGGCGTATCGAGGCGACCGATTATCCCGGCGCTGCACGACCCCCAGGTAACACGCCGAGTTACAAGTCAGCCAGCACCCGGATATGCGCTTCCACGCTGCGGCCCAGCGCGCTCAACGCATAGCCGCCTTCCAGGCAGCTGACCATGCGGCCCTTGGAAAAGCGGCGGGCCACGTCCTTGATGCGCTGGGTGATCCAGGCGTAGTCCTGCTCCACCAGGCCCAGCTGGCCCATATCGTCCTCGCGGTGCGCATCAAAGCCCGCGCTGATGAAAATCATCTCGGGGCGGTGCTGCTCCAGCCGGGGTAGCCAGTACATCTCGATCAGCTCGCGGATGTCCATGCCTCGGGTGTAGGCAGCCACCGGCACGTTCACCAGGTTGGGCGCATCGGACTGCGCTCCGCCCACCGGGTAGAAGGGGTGCTGGTAGAAGCTGGTCATCAAAATGCGCTCGTCGCCGGCCACGATGTTCTCGGTGCCATTGCCG
The DNA here is from genome assembly GCF_059421805.1 of Rhodoferax sp. GW821-FHT02C08. Lineage (NCBI taxonomy): Bacteria > Pseudomonadati > Pseudomonadota > Betaproteobacteria > Burkholderiales > Comamonadaceae > Rhodoferax > Rhodoferax sp. GW821-FHT02C08. The sequence goes on along the minus strand of NZ_JBWKVR010000004.1, from coordinate 23,886 downwards.
TGGTGCACATCAAAGTCGACGATGGCCACACGCTTCAGGCCATGGCGCTCCAGCGCGTACTTGGCGGCAATCGCCACGTTGTTGAAAAAGCAAAACCCCATGGCCTTGTCGCGGCAGGCATGGTGGCCGGGCGGACGGATGGCACAGAAGGCATTTTCCAGCTCACCGGCAATCACCGCGTCGGTGGCGGCAATGGCCGCGCCGGCAGCATGCAGGGCCGCCTCCCAGGTGTGGATATTGATGCTGGTGTCGGGGTCGATCTGCGCATGGCTGGGGCCGCCGGCGTTGATCTCATCCCGCAGACTATCGCCCAGGCCGCGCAGGGCGGAAATATGGCTGCGGCTGTGTGCCAGCTCGATGTCGGCGAGCGAAGCCGCGTCCGCTTGGCGCGGGTCCAAGGCGTCGGCCACGCCAGAGATCAGCAGCCTGTCGTCGATCGCATCCAGCCGCTCCGGGCATTCTGGATGGCCAGGGCCCATCTCGTGCTTGCGGCAGGCGGGATGGCTGAAGTATCCGGTCTTGTTCACGGTCATGGGCGTGGGACTTGAAATTTCATGTAACGTCTTGGCATGCATGTACAAAACAAACTCCACGCACTGCTGGGCCAGCTTAACACGGTGATTGTGGGTAAACCAGCCCAAGTACAGGACTGCGTCGCCTGCCTTCTGGCCGGCGGCCACCTGTTGATCGAAGACGTGCCCGGCGTGGGCAAGACCACGCTGGCCCATGCGCTGGCGCGCACCTTCGGCCTGCAGTTCTCGCGCGTTCAATTCACCTCGGACCTGATGCCGAGTGATCTGTCCGGCGTGTCTATCTACGAGCGAGGTAAAGAGGCCTTTGTCTTCCACCCTGGCCCGCTGTTCGCCCAGATTCTGCTGGCCGACGAGATCAACCGCGCCAGCCCCAAAACCCAAAGCGCGCTGCTCGAAGCCATGGAAGAAAAACAGGTCACCGTAGAGGGCGCCACCCGCCCCCTGCCCTCGCCCTTCTTCGTGATCGCCACGCAGAACCCCATGGACCAACTGGGCACCTTTGCCCTGCCCGAATCCCAGCTGGACCGCTTTCTGATGCGCATCTCGCTCGGCTACCCCGACCGCCAGGCCGAACGCGAGCTGCTGGCGGGGCAAGACCGGCGCGAACTGGTAGAGCACCTGCCCGCCCTGCTCAACGCGGCCGAGCTGCAGGCCCTGCAGCAGCAGGTGCTGCAGGTCCACACCGCCGCCCCGCTACTCGACTATGTACAAGACCTGGTGGCCGCCACTCGCTCCGGCCGTTGGTTTCTGCAAGGCCTGAGCCCGCGCGCCGGCATTGCCGTGGTGCGCGCCGCCAAGGCCCAGGCACTGCTGAGCGGGCGCGACTATGTGGCGCCCGACGATGTGCGGGCCATCCTGGCGCAAACCGTGGCGCACCGCCTGGTGCCGGTAGGCGATGCCGGCCGCGGCGCCGTAGCCCAGGTGCAGGCCATGCTCGAATCAACACCTTTGCCGTGACGCTCAGGAACCCTCTCGCTCTGCTGCGCGCGCGCTTCCAGCGCTGGTGGCAGGCGCGCATCCACTTCACCGACACCACGCTGTTAACCCAGCGCAACGTCTACATCCTGCCCACCGCACCCGGCCTCATGCTCGCCGCCACGCTGCTGGTGCTGTTGGTGGCCAGCATCAATTACCAGCTGAATCTGGGCTATTTATTGACCTTTCTCCTGGCGGGCTGCGCCGTAGTGGGTACCTATGTCGGCCACGCGACCCTGCATGGATTGAGTATGCATTTGATAGCACCCGAGCCCCAGTACACGGGCGCCAATGTGCTTGTTTCCATACAGCTCAGCAGCACGCGGAAAAAGATTCGCCACGGCATAGGCCTGGCCCTGCTGGGCTCTGGCCACTGGGCCTGGACCGACGTGCCCGCCCAGGGCAGCGCCCAGGTGCAGATCGCCTTCACCCCCACCGAGCGGGGCCTGCAGCGCGTGCCGGCCATCACCGCCGAGACGCGCTTCCCGCTGGGCACCTTCCGCGTGTGGACCTATTGGCGGCCGGCGGCACAGCTGCTGGTCTACCCCCGGCCTGAAGCCCATCCGCCGCCACTGCCGCCCGGCCAGCCGCGCCCTGGCAGCGCCAGCCACAGCGCGGCCCAGGCCAGCGGCGACTTTGACGGCGTGCGCGCCTACCGCCGTGGTGACCCGCTAAAGCTGGTGGTCTGGAAAAAGGCCGCCAAGGCCGATGAGCTGGTGAGCCGCGACAGCCAACAGGCCCAGCGCAGCGAACTCTGGCTGGACTACGCCCAGGCCGGCAGCTTGGGCACCGAGGCCCGGCTGTCACGCCTGTGCGCCTGGGTGCTGCAGGCCGACCGCCTGGGCCTGGACTACGGCCTGCGCCTGCCCGGTCTGGCCCTGCCGCCCGCTGCTGGCGAGGCGCACAAACGCCGCTGCCTGGAGGCACTGGCCTTATGCTGAATCGTCCTCCAGCGCAGAATCTACCTGCGCAAGCAGCTCTCATTTTGATAGTGGGCAGCCCATGCGCGGAATGAACACCATGAACCCGATGAGGGCCCTGCCCCGGGACAGCCGCGACACCCTGTTCCTGCTGGTGGTCATCGCCTGGGTGGTGCTGCCCCAGGTGGGCAATCTACCGCTGTGGTGCACGGGCCTGACGGCGGGTGTGCTGCTGTGGCGCGGCTGGCTGGCCTGGCGCGCCCGGCCCCTGCCCTCGCGGTGGTGGCTGGCGGCGCTGCTGGCCCTCACGCTGGCGGCCACCTGGGCCACGCACAAAACCCTGCTCGGGCGCGATGCCGGCGTGACCCTGATCGTGGTGCTGCTGGCGCTGAAGACGCTGGAGCTGCGCGCCCGGCGCGATGCCTTTGTGGTGTTCTTCCTGGGCTTTTTCACCATGCTCAGCAACTTCTTCTTTTCGCAGTCGCTGCTGACGGCGGCCGCCATGCTGATCGCCCTGCTGGGCCTGCTGACGGCCCTGGTCAACGCACACATGCCGGTGGCCCCGCAAACCGCCCTGCCCGAAGCCGCCAAGATCGCCGGCGGCATGGCCCTGCTGGGCGCGCCCATCATGGCCGTGCTGTTCCTGCTGTTCCCGCGCATGGCGCCGCTGTGGGGTGTGCCCAGCGATGCCATGGCCGGGCGTAGCGGCCTGTCCGCCAGCATGCAGGTCGGCACCATGGCCCAGCTGGCGCTGGACGACAACATCGCCATGCGCGTGCGCTTTGAAGGCCCGCCACCGCAGCAGCAAGACCTGTACTTTCGCGGCCCGGTGCTGTCGCGCTTTGATGGCCGCGAGTGGCTGCCCCAGTACAGCGACTTTGCACGACTGCCGCCGACCGACCTGCAGGTATCCGGTGCGCCCGTGAACTACCAGGTCACGCTGGAGCCCAGCAACCGCCCCTGGCTGCTGACGCTGGACGCCACGCCCCAGCGCCCCACCCTGGCCGGCATGGACGCCGCCATGACGCCCGACCTGCAATGGCTGGCCAGCCGCCCGGTCAGCGACCTGCTGCGCTACCAGGTGCAAAGCTACCCACAGTTCCGCTATGGCCCCCAACAAGCCGATACCAAGAGCAATAGCAGCCTGCAGCCCTATCTGGACCTGCCGCCCGGCTACAACCCACGCACCCTGCAGCTGGCCGCCGACATCCGCCGCGCCCAGCCCACAGCCAATACCGCCAGCCTGGTCGCGCTGGTGCTGAACCGGCTGCGCACCGGCGGCTACAGCTACACGCTGGACCCCGGCGTCTACGGGCGCGACACGGCGGACGAGTTCTGGTTTGACCGCAAGGAAGGCTTTTGTGAGCACATCGCCTCGTCCTTCGTCATCCTGATGCGGGCGCTGGACGTGCCGGCCCGCATCGTCACCGGCTACCAGGGCGGTGAACTCAACGGCGTGGACGGCTTCTGGGTGCTGCGCCAAAGCGATGCCCACGCCTGGGCCGAGATCTGGCAGGCCGGCCGTGGCTGGACGCGCGTGGACCCCACCGGCGCCGTGTCGCCCGGCCGGGTCGGCAGCTTCCAGCGCCTGCAGGCGCCCAGCGGCGTGGTCGGCACGGTGCTGGGCACCGTCAGCCCCGACATGGCCAAGCGCCTGCGCGCCGCCTGGGACGCGCTGAACAACGGCTGGAACCAGTGGGTGCTGAACTACAGCCAGGGCAAGCAGCTGAACCTGCTGAAGAACATAGGCTTTACCAACCCCGACTGGGAAGACCTGGGCAAGCTGCTCGCCGGTCTGCTGGTGCTGGCCACCCTGGGCGGCGCCGCCTGGGCGCGGTGGGAACGCCTGCAACACGACCCCTGGCTGCGCCTGCTGGACGCCGCCCGGCGCAAGCTGTTGAAGGCCGGCATCACCCCCGCCCCCAACGCTCCGCCCCGCGAACTGGCGACGCTGCTGCCCCAGCACCCGGCCATCCAGCAATGGCTGCTGCAGCTGGAGGCCCAGCGCTATGCACCCCAAACGCCGCACAGCCTGGCGGCGCTGCGGCGCAGCTTTAGAGGGCTCGTCTGGCCCCACTAAACTCAGGTGGCCACTTTCCTTATTCCATGCACCCATTCCGCCCGATATTCCACCCGATTGCTCTCGTTTTAATAGCTGCTTGCGCAGCATCTGTCTGCGCCAAGCCCGCAAAACAGCCCAAAGTCAAAAAACCCGCCAAAGTCGCCGCCATCACCGCCGGCCCGCTGTACGCCAGCCGTGACGACGCCATGGCCGCCGCCGACGACATCGCCGAGCGCCGCGGCTTGGACGCCGCCTGGGTGCACAACATCCTGGGCCAGGCGCGCTTTCTGCCCAGCGTGCCGCGCCTGATGGCACCCGCGCCCAGCGGCACGGCCAAAAACTGGAAGCTCTACCGCAGCCGTTTCATTGAACCCATCCGCATCGCCGCCGGCGTGCGCTTCTGGCAAGACAACCGCGCCGCGCTGGAGCGTGCTGAAAAAGAATACGGCGTGCCGCCCGAAATCATCGTCGGCATCCTGGGCGTAGAGACCATCTACGGCCAGCAGATGGGCAACTTCCGCGTCATCGACGCACTGGCCACGCTGGCCTTTGACTTCCCCGCCAGCCACCCGCGCGCCGCCGAGCGCAGCGCCTACTTCAAAGGCGAGCTGGAGCAGTTCCTCAGCCTCACGCAGCGCGCCGGCATAGACCCACTCAGCCTGCGCGGCAGCTACGCCGGCGCCATGGGCATGCCCCAGTTCATGCCCACCAGTTGGGTGCACTACGCGGTGGACTTCGACGGCGACAGCCATGTGGACCTGTTCGGCAGCGCCACCGATGCCATCGGCTCGGTGGCCAGCTACTTCAAGGCCTTCCACTGGCAACCCGGCATGCCCGCCACCTACCCGGTGCAATTCGCACCAAATATCAATACGGCCAATATGGACGCCCTGCTGGCCCCCGACATCCTGCCCACATTTAGCGTAGCCAGCTTCCAGTCCAAGGGCGCCATGCTGGACGGCCCGGCCCTGCAGCACAGCGGCCCACTGGCCCTGGTCGAACTGCAAAACGGCGACAACCCGCCGCAATATGTTGCCGGCACCGAAAACTTCTACGCCATCACCCGCTACAACTGGAGCAGCTACTACGCCATGGCGGTGTTGGAGCTGGGGCAGGAAGTAGCAGCCATTGTCAAAGCGAGAGCTACACCATGAGCGCCGGCAGCTCCAGCTTTGTAGAGTTCATCGTCGAACAGCTGGCGGGCATGGACCAGCTGCAAAGCAAGCCCTTCTTTGGTGGCATAGGCCTGGTATCTGGCGGCACCCAGTTTGCGATGCTGATGGGCAATACGCTGTACTTCACCGTGAACGACACCACCCGCCCGAAGTACGAGCAGATGGGCAGCCAGTGCTTTGCTTACAACACCAAGGCCCGGCGCGTGCAGGTGAAGAAATACTTCGAGGTGCCGGCGGAAATACTGGAAGATCCCACGGCCCTGCTGGCGCTGGCGCAGCAAGCGCTGGAGGTCGCGCGCCAGGCGAAGACGAAGCGCCCCAAAGCCCGGGCTTGAATGCTGCCAAGTTGCAAAGTACAACAGCGGCTTAGGCGCTCTCCAGGTCAAAGTACCGCGCCAGCCTGGCTATAGTGCATGCACCGCACCCGATCGCAGACCTGATCGCGCAAGCGGGTGGAATGCAACTTAGGAGCGCCGAGTTTCATGGAAAATTTATACCAAATGTTCCTCCCAGCATGGGTGCCGCTGACCCAACGTACGAGAGGCTTACAGCGCTTTTATTCAAAAGATGTATCGTCAAGTGCCGGATGTATCGACCGGGGTTTGCGGTCTGCATTACATGCGTCGTCATATTCCCGCCCCCAACATTATGGTCACTCTGACATCAGTAATCCCTGACGTAGACGTGCTTGCGGCGCTAGCGCCGGAAGAACTGGCGGCGGTCTTATTGCGCCTTGCCGACGAGCGTCGCCAAAACGACCGTATTCATTTACAGGCTTTGGTCTCCGATATCCACGGCCATCCAGGAACCTCGGACGGCTATCCCCAGAACCGGAAGCGAGATGCTGAATTAGCGCTCGCCGAAGCATGGAATTGGCTGACTGTGCAGGGTCTTCTAATTCCTGAGCCAGGGATAAACGGCAACAACGGACATATGCTGCTGAGCCGCCGCGCCAGAGCAATATTGGCCGATGGCTCATTCAATACTTATGCGCGCAGCCTTGCCTTCCCGAAGGCATTGTTACATCCGTCCATCGCGGATGAAGTTTGGCTCGACATTGTTCGGGGTGATCTAGAAACCGCAGTGTTCAAGGCATTTCGTGCAGTTGAAGTCGCCGTGCGCGAGGCCGGACATTTTGCAGACGCAGACATTGGAACCGCGCTGATGCGCAAAGCATTTGACAAAACGGCTGGTCCGCTCTCTGATATGCAGCAGCCAGAGGCTGAGCGCGAAGCGTTAGCACACTTGTTTGCCGGAGCAATTGGCTCTTACAAGAATCCGCATTCTCATCGCACCGTTTCGATCAACGATGCAACGGAAGCTCAAGAAATGGTGGTGTTGGCGAGCCACTTGCTTCGCATTATTGATAGCAGACGGTAGGTTGCCAATGACGACAAACCCTGCGGTCAACCGGACCTGCGAAAAAAGCCGCGCAGGTTCGGGTACCTTGAACGTTATGCCTTATGGAATTGGGCCAATGCTTGAGCGACTCGTAAAATTGCTAGACCTGCCAGATGCTGACTACTGGGCAGATGTTGGTAGCATTGATGCTCGCTCTGTTGTAGACGAAAACCCAATAACTGTCCTTTCTGAGGTTGGCCACCATTGGCAGTCATGGCCTGTGATGCGGCAAGAGCATATAGCCTATATTCTTGGCGAGAGTTCGCTTTTGATCGAGAAAGAGATACTCCTTGAGATGGTTAAGTCTAGCAATTCAAGCGTCGCGATGTCCGCTCGCGAAGCTCTGCGTTCTATCCCGGCCAATGAGGCATAACTGGTCGGCCCGCGCGGGTGCACACCAGCAGGTTACCGCTGTGTGACGCTTGCTGCGTGCCGGTGACCTCGAACGTCAGACATCCCCATGAGTCATCTCGAAAACCCACAAATTTGCCCGAAATGCCTAAGTGAAGCTCAGGTGAGAGAAAAGACGCTCCTCATCGGTGCGGCCAGCCCGAATTTGCTTTTCCCGGGGGAAGAGCAAGCAGGATATCAGCGCAAGGATCAACTCGCTGTTGATGAATGTAAATTCGAAGTATTAAAGAGTGCGCCATTGGAGCAATTTGTGGATGGCTATTTCTGCGACAAGTGCGGTATTGGCTTTCTTTCAGAGGACATCAAGGGTTCAATAGGGCGACGACAAGGCTGACGGAGCAGCAACAGAATCAGAAAGGGGCAAAATTGCAGCAAACTGTGGGCATGAACACTCAAACCCTGACATCGACGCGGCGTTATGCGCAAGGTATGGCAAACGCTTGTGCGATTCAGGTTTTTTACAGCCTCGTTAAAGGTCACATTCGATGCCTCGTCGATCCGAGCTAAATGGGGTTGCGGCAGACATCGTCCGTTCATTCGTGAGTAGGAACAACGACGTGCGGGGATATTGGGCGCTGGGCTTGCTGTATGCCTATGTCAAAGAACACAGTAGCGACTCGCTCCTAATTCCGCTGGCCCCTTTGGAGTCGACACCAAGCGTAGAACCATTGGCATTTGTTGCGAAAAACTACTGCGCCAAATTGCGTGTCATGATGGAGAGTCGAAAGCTTCCCAGATCATGGCTAACATCCGCATGCGTTACTGTCCAGTTCGAATCGACAACCGCAAAGCCGCAATTTTTCAGCACTCGCGCGAATGCTCGACCATTCCACTGCCTAGTGAAAATTGAGGATGACCTTGGACGAAAGCATGCTGCATTAGTTGTCGGTTGGTGTTCACCCCATGATTCGAATATTGAGACACAAAGTACCCGCGCATATGACCTCTAACAAATCGACGTACATGGAGAAGCAACGTCGGGTTGCCACTTCACGGCGTGAGTTGCGTGCCAGCGGCCTCGGACACTAGGCCTCAAAACTAAATATGACCGATCCGCTTCTCTTCTCAGTTGCGAAAACCGTCCTGTCTCCAGCGACCAAGTTGGTGGGTTTTGCTTACGGGTGGTTCCGTCGTCCCACTGTCAGCTACAAGCGCGCACCCAAAAATCTCTTCGCTCACATCAAGCCTGGCGCTTCGATGGCACGCGTGAAAGAGCTGCTTGGACCGCCGCATCAAGAGACCGACGGGCAGTACCGCTATGCCTTTAGTGAAGCTTGTGTGCAAGTGGACTCCACCGACAAGACCACAGTCGACGCGGTCTCTGTCGGTCTACGTGGTGTCGCTCGCCGCAATCGCTTTCACGTCTGGCCGATAAACAACCTTCTTCTGGGTAAGACGACTTTTGCATCCGTCATCGAGGCGAGCGACGAAGTCGTCTTTGACTATTCCTCGAAGTTCTACCATTTCTATGTCGTCAAATATTACGGCTTTCCGGGCCTGTATTGGAACTATGCCCTTGGATATCTCGAATGTCCCGGCGTATCTCCGGATGAGCATCACTGGTCACCAAATGCTCAATCTCGCGATGAGATACCGAAGAAGATGACAATCAATTGGGCGTGTGTGACGCGTTTAGAAGAGCCACCTTCATTCAGCTACTATGGATTCCTATGACACCTAATCCTTTACAGGGACTTCCAAAATAGTCAAATAGGAAACGGTATTTTTCTTCTTCCTTGGAAAGCGGTATTCCTTGCGCTGACATCAACGGAAGCTGCGGTAAACGAGGAACAGACTGCACATCTACAGACGGCCTTGTTGCATCAAACCGTGCGGGGGCAACTGGGCACACCAGGCCATGAATTGGTCACGGCTCAAGGGGTGGTTGGTGAACATCTTGCCTGCGGCATCGACGGCGTGGACGTGGATGCCGCGTTTTGCCAGATCAACGCCAACTCGTGTAGTCTCGGTCATGGGGCTTCCCCTTTACAAGGTTGCAGATTGACTTCAACACGCCAATCTTGGCACTCGATCCCGTTGCTCAAGTCGCTTGTTGCCTGGCTAGTCATACTTGCCCTGGCAGTCGCCAACGGGGCTTTTCGCGAGATCATTCTGATTCCTGCTCTCGGCAAGACCACCGGTCTAGTCCTGAGCGGCACGCTGCTCTCCCTTCTCGTGGCGCTTGTGTCTTTCGCCTTTGTTCTCCTCAGCCACGGCATCACAATCTTGCAAGGTCTTCGCGTTGGCGCTTCTTGGTTGTGTCTCACACTGGTCTTCGAGTTCAGCTTTGGGCGCTACGTCCAGCACAAGTCCTGGTCTGAGCTACTCGCCGCCTATACATTCAAAGATGGCAACATCTGGCCTGTTGTTCTCCTCGTCACCTTTCTGGCGCCATTGGCCGCAGTCCTCCTTCAAACAAGATCGAAGCATGCAAACGGCGGAGCCTAACCCCCAAGCTGACCTGCCTTCGGCGGTCTGCCTAAGTCGTTAACCGTCACCATGTTCATCCGCGCCGCACTTTTATCAGACTGCTCCGCCATCGCCGAGCTTCATGTTTCAAGCTGGAGATCCGCCTACAGAGGTGCACTCAGTGACGAATACCTCGCTGGAGATATCGTGCAAGACAGACGGCAACTCTGGGAATCTCGTTTAGCTGAACCTCCAGAGCACCAGCACGTCTACGTCGCCGAAGACGGCGATGGGTTAATCGGCTTTGCCTGCCTGTATGGGAGCGCGCACGCCGAATTGGGCTCATTCCTCAATAACATCCATGTCTCCCAAGTAGCACAGGGCCGAGGCATAGGCACCGCACTGCTGCACGCTACTGCTGAGTTGTGCACACGGCTATACGGTGAAGCAGGTCTGTACTTGTCGGTAATCCAGTCCAACACCAAGGCGCAAGCCTTCTACGCACGCTATGGAGCAAGAAATGTTGGAACCAGCGTTTGGCATGCGCCGGGTGGCACTGATGCCCCGCTCTTTCGCTTCGCCTGGGAGAATCCTCGTGCTCTCCAAGAGGCGACGGCTAAGCCTTCTTAAATAGACTCCCCTCAACAAATCGAAGTCTTCAAAGCCCGTGCTTGAATGCTGCCAATTTGCTAAGGACAATTGCAGCTTGGCTAGCTTCTAGGTCAATGCACCCCGCAATCTGGCTATAGTGCTTGCGTCGCACCCGCTCGCATACCTGATCGCGTACGTGGATATATTGCAACGCAGGGGGCCGGGAATTAATGGAAAATTTATATCTGATGCTTTGCATCTCACATGTGTCGCTCTGCACAGGACTTATCGACCGGAATTGCGGCCAGTACGGCATTAAAGGTAGATCACAATGCAGGCATTAAATTTAGCGCGCATTGCTCTATGCATCGCAATGGCATCGACAGTACAACCTACGCTGGCGCAGTCTGATGTGTGGCACATTTTGCTGCGCTCCATAGGATTCGCCGAAATGAACCGAGCTGGCCTGGAATTCAATTGCAGGGAAACCCCTCAATACGCAGCCATTCCCCGCCTTATTGATCTTTGTGCGAAGCGAACCAAAATTCCAGATTACGTAATTGAAGAGGCCGCCATACCCTATTTGCAAAAGTATGTAAGTGAACGCATTGCCAAACAATCAATTGATGCATTGCAGGCTGATGATCAAAAGGCACTTTCGAATAAATTAAATCAAGAAATTGCATCTGGCAAAAAAAATCTTCTAACTCCGGCAGATATTGATCTTTTGGAAAAAAGAAACGTGACTGAATACAGCCAAGCTTTGATGGCCTTTGCGTCCGATAAAGAGAAAGGTATAGCCGTGGCACGAGCCATGCTCAACTATCAGTCCCCTGAATAACGCTGTAAGGCCGCTGTAACTATTGCAGCCATTCAAACAATCGAAGTCTTCAACCCCCTATCCAGCACATACCGCTCCTGCGCCAGTTCAATCAGCCGAGTAATCAACGCGGTATAGCCCAGCCCACTCGCCTGCCATAGCTTCGGGTACATGCTGATGGAGGTGAAACCGGGCAAGGTGTTCACCTCGTTGACCAGCACCTTGCCTTGCGGCGTCAGGAACACGTCGACGCGGGCCATGCCTACGCAGTCCAGCACGCGAAACGCCTCCAGGGCCACGCGGCGGACTTCGCTGCTGGCGGTCTCGTCGATGTCGGCTGGTACTACCACCGCAGCGCCTTGCTCATCGATGTATTTGGTGTCGTAGGAATAGAACTCGTCACGCAGCACGATCTCGCCGCACAGGCTGACCTGGGGGTCGTCGTTGCCCAGCACCGCGCATTCGATCTCGCGGCCCACGATGGCTTGTTCTACCAATACCTTGTGGTCGAACTCCAGCGCCAGGGCCAGGGCGCGCTGGAATTCGTCCGCAGTGCGCACTTTGCTCACGCCGACCGACGAGCCCATATTGGCCGGCTTGACGAACAAGGGCAGGCCCAGCTGGGCCACCACGTCGTCGAACCGGGCGCGGTGCGCGTTGGCCCGCGTGAACACCAGGAATGGCGCTACGGCCAGGCCGGCGTCGCGCAGCAGGCGCTTGGACACATCTTTGTCCATGCACACCGCCGAGCCCAGCACGCCCGAGCCCACGAAAGGCAGGTTGAGCATGCGCAACAGGCCTTGCAGCGAACCATCCTCGCCCTGCGAGCCGTGGACGATGGGAAACACCACGTCGATCTGGCCCAGTGCGGCCGCCGCTGCTTCCTGGGTGCTGACCAGTTGCCGGCTATCCGTGCCCGGCACCAGCGCCACGTCCAGATGGCTGCGGTGCAGCGCGATGAGTGCGGGGTTGTCGGCATGCAGCAGGTAGTTGGACACATCGTTCACATGCCACTGGCCTTGCTTGTCGATGCCGATCAGGGTCACCTCAAACTTGGCTGTGTCCAGCGCATCCACAATGTTCTTGGCCGATTGCAAAGACACTTCGTGCTCTGCCGATTTGCCACCAAAAATGATTCCAACCCTGGTTTTACTGGCCATGTGCATCTCCTTGCTTGGTCTGGGAAATGTACAGCCGTGCATGAACGTAGCCGCTGCGTAAACATCCGTAAACCAGGCCCGTTCCTACAGCTTTGACTCGGACTCTGGACTCCAATGCAGGCAAAGGCGGTCACCTGGCCGCACTACGAAAAGGATCAGCAAATGCACAAAACAACTTTGATCGCCGCACTGACCGCCGCCAGCCTGTGCCTGGGCAGCGTGGCCCAGGCGCAAGGCCGGTCCGGGGGCGATGACGACTGGAAGCGCCAGAACCAGCAGCATGACCAGCGCAATGACCCACGCCAGGAACACCGTATGGACCGCCAAATGCCAGGCCAGGCCATGGGACAGCGCATGCAGAATGACCGCCCCCCGGCCATGCAGGAACGTGGCGCTGGCCCGGACCACAACTTCCGCAAGGGTGGCCGTCTGCCACGCGAGTACCGCGACAACAGCTATGTGGTGAACGACTGGCGCGGCCACCACCTGAGCGCGCCACCGCGCGGCTATCACTGGGTGCAGACGGGTGGCGACTATGTGCTGATCGCCATTACCACCGGCATCATTGCGCAGATTTTGCTGGGCAATTGATTTAAGCCAAATCGGGCTCTAGCGCAGGTAACATCTGCGCTGGCAGCTCCTAAAAACAGAGCATATTGACCGCTAGCGCGCCTGGCGCCGCTCGGAGTCGGGAGCGACGAATTTGCGCAGCAGGCGCAGCAGCTCTTGCCGTTCCTCCATCTCCAGTCCATCCAGCAGCTGGGTCTGCATGTCTTGCATGCCGGGCACCAGGGTGCCCAGCAGCGCGACGCCGGCCTCGGTCAGCGCCAGGCTGCGCTGGCCGCGTGCCAGCACGGCACGGCTGATCCAACCCTTGCTTTCCAGGCGCACCGCGATGTCGGCGGTGGTGGACGTGTCCAGCGCCACCTCTTGGGCCAGCGTGGCCTGGTCTATGCCCGGCCTGGCCTGCAGGACCCGCATCATGGCGTATTGCACGGGGGTGACTTCTCGGCCCAGATGCTGGTGGAAGCTGGCCACGGCGATCTGGTGGGCCCGGCGTATCAGATGGCCGGGCTGGTCGTTGAGGTCGATGGGGGCGGCGAGAAGCGTGGCAGCGGTGTCGGGCATGGGGTCACAGGTCGAGTACGAGTACCGGTGATTTTGACCGCGAACAGCAGGGTGTGAACTGGTCGTTGGCTGCCTGTTCCTCGGGCGTGAGGTACAGGTCTTTGTGGTCAGGCACGCCTTCGATCACGCGTGTCAGGCAGGTGCCGCACACGCCCTGCTCGCAGGAGAACGGCACTTCCACACCCGCCAGAGCCAGGGCCTGGATGACGGTTTGCTCCGCTGCGATATGGATCACCTTGCCGCTGCTGGCCAGGCGCACGTCGAAGCTGGCGTCATTGGCCGAGTGCACCACTTCCGCAGAGAAAAACTCGTAGTGCAGCTGCTCTTCGGGCCAGCCGCTGGCACGGGCGGTACCCAGCACCACGTCCATGAATCCCTTGGGGCCGCACACATACAGGTGCACGCCGGGCTGCGGCTCGGCCAGCAGGTCGGGCAGAGACAGGGCTTGCACGCTGCCACCGTCGTCGAAATGGAAGTGCACATCGCGCGCAAACGCGCTGCCGCGGATGCGCTCGACAAAGGCCGTGCGCTCCTGCGAACGGGTGCAGTAGTGCATATCGAAGGGCTTGCGGCTGGCCGCCAGCTGCTGCGCCATGGCCAGGATGGGCGTGATGCCTATGCCGCCGGCCAGCAGCAGGCTGCGCTGGGCGTCCGCTGCCAACGGGAAATGGTTCTTGGGCGCGCTGATGTCCAGTTCGCTGCCCTCGGCCAAGGCGTGCATGGCCTCGGAGCCACCGCGTGATGCCGGGTCGCGCAGCACGCCCAGGCAGTAGCGCTGGGTTTCCTGCGGGTCGTTGCACAGCGAATACTGGCGCGTGGTGCCGCCGGGCAGATGCACGTCGATATGCGCGCCGGCGCTGAAAGCGGGCAGCGCCGCGCCGTCCAGTGCCACCAGCTCGAAACCGCAAATGCCCTCGGCCTCCAGCCATTTGCGGGCCACGCGCACACGCAGCTTGTCGCTCATACCGTCACCTGCGTAGCTTCCTGGGCCAGCAGGCGGTCTATCACCTTGCGCGACTGCACGCCGCCGGCGTCGATGTTCAACATCAACAGCTTGCGCTCGGGGTAGGCCAGCAGGTTGCGCTGCTGCTTTTCCAGCATTTCCAGGTCTTCGCTGAAGATCTTGCCCTGGCCTTCGCGGATGCTGGCGGTCAGCGCCGCGTCCTGCGGGTTGAAGCTGCGCGCCATGCCCCAGAAGTACCAGATGGAGGTCTCGGTCTCGGGGGTGATGAAGTCCACCACAATGGAGGCGGCCTTGTGCTCGGCCGGGGCGTCGTAGCCGCCCTTGCCGGCGTGGGCCACGCCGACTTCGATCATCACATGGCTGGGCGGGGTGAAGCGGCAGACCTGCCAGCGGTCGACAGGCACGTCGTCGGCCAAGCCGTTGCCGCGCAGCGCCATGCGCCAGAACGGCGGTGCGGAGATGTTTTCCATGTAGCGGCTGGTGATGACCTCGTCGCCATTCACCACGGTTTTCACGGGCGCCTCGTCGATCTCCTTCTGGCCGATGCTGCTGGCGTGCACATAGGTTTCGTGCGTCAGGTCCATCAGGTTGTCCACCATCAGGCGGTAGTCGCAGTTGATGTGGAACAGGCCGCCGCCATAGGCCCAGGCGGGGTTGTCGGCCCACTCCAGGTGGTGCAGCTTGGACTCGTCGGCCAGGTCCGGGCTGCCGGGCCAGACCCAGATGAAGCCGTAGCGCTCGATCACCGCGAACTTGCGGATCGGTGGAAAGCCGCGCACGCGCTGGCCGGGCATGGCCACGGTCTTGCCGTCGCAGCCCATTTCCAGGCCGTGGTAGCCGCAAGTCAGCTTGCCGTTTTCTACCTTGCCCAGGGACAGGGGGGCACCACGGTGCGGGCAGAAGTCTTCCAGCGCAACGGCCTGGCCCTCGGGTCCACGGTAGAAGACCATGGACTCGCCGCAAATCTTGCGGCCCAGGGGTTTGTCGGCGATGTCGTCGGGCATGCAGGCGACGTACCAGGCGTTTTTGGGGAACATGGCGTGGGCTCCTATCGAGGGTTGAGTCATTTAGGCGGGCAAGTTCAGGCCCGCTGCTTCTTACGATCAGTATACGGATCGTCAATTCAAAACAAAAGGGGCTAGGCCTCGGTACTTTCCCGAATGCCGCCCCTTTTCAGTGGACGCCTACGCTACATAATTTATAGCCTCTTGCGCAGGTAGTTCCTGCGCTGGAGCCCTATTTTCCTTAAAGTGCCTGGCCCAGGCGGGCAATGCCCTCTTCGATCTTTTCCACACCCACGGTGGCGAAGCTCAGGCGCAGCGTGGACAGATCGGCGTCATGCGCAAAGAACGGCGCGCCGGGCACAAAGGCCACCAGCTTTTCGATGGCGCGCTTGGCAAAGGCACCGGCGTCGCGGCCTTCGGTCAGGCGTGCCCAGAAGAACATGCCGCCCTGCGGCGCATTGAAGGTGATGGCGGGACCCAGCTCGCGGCGCAACGACTCGGCCATGACGCGGGCGCGCTCGGCGTAGACCTTGCGCACCCCGACCAGCGTGGCGTCCAGGCGGTTCAGGGTCAGGTAATGCGCGGCCGTGGCCTGGGTCAGGTTGCTGGTGTGGGCATCGCTGAACTGCTTGCACATGGTGGCCTTGGCCAGCAGCTCAGGCGGGGCGATCAGCCAGCCTACGCGCAGGCCGGGGCTGAGGATCTTGCTCATCGAGCCGCAGTGCGCCAGCCAGTCGCGGCTACCGGGCACGTCGGCACTCAGCGCCAGGATGCTGGGTGGCGGTGGCTGGTCAAAGTACAGCTCGCCGTAGGGGTCGTCTTCCACCACCAGGGTTTGGGTGCGCACGGCAATGTTCAGAATGCGCTTGCGGCGTTCCAGGCTGAGCGTCGCGCCGCTGGGGTTACCAAACGTGGGGATCAGGTAGACCAGCTTGGGCTTGTGCTCGTCGATCAGCTTCTCCAGCGCGTCCACGTCCACGCCGTCGGCATCGATGGGGGCGCTGATGACCTGCGCGCCGTACAGGCGGAAGCACTGGATGGTGGCCAGGAAGGTCGGGCCTTCGACGATCACCTTGTCGCCGGGGTTGATCATGGTCTTGCCGATCAGGTCCAACGCCTGCTGGCTGCCGGTGGTGACGATCAGGCCGTCGGGCGCCACGGTCACGCCCTTGTTGCCCATGAACTTGCTGAGCTGTTCGCGCAGCGGGTTGAAGCCTTCGGTGGCGCCGTATTGCAGCACCGGGCCGGGGTTGTTCGCCAGCACGGCGGCGGTAGACTCTGCGATACCAGCCACATCAAACAGCGCAGGGTCGGGGAAGCCGCCCGCAAAGCTGATGATGCCGGGCGTGCCCAGCAGCTTGAAGAGTTCGCGTATGGCGGAGGTTTCAACGTAGTTGAGTCGGTCGGCAAATGGCAGGGACATGGTTGGGTTTCTCGCTTTCTGAACCGCATTGTCGCTAATAAAGGGACGCTCCATGCATGTAGAACTGAGGTTGCTGCCGCCCATGCACTTGGCCTATATGCGCTGCACAGGCCCATACGGCAGCGCCGCCAGCACCCAGACCTGGACCCGCTTTGCCACCTGGCGCCAGCAGCACGGTCTGGACGCAACCCGGCGCACCCAGCTGGGCATACGCCAGGACCGGGCCAGCACCACGCCCGCCGAACAATGCCGCTACGACTGCTGCGTGGAGGTGGACGAAGACTTCATGCCCAGTGCCGACGTGGCGGTACAGGACTTTGCCGGTGGCCGCTATGTATGCGGCCAATTTACCGGCACGGCACTGGACATCCACGCGGCCTGGCTGCACCTGCGCAGCGAATGGCTGCCCAGTGCAACGGCCGATGGCGCCTGGCGTCTGATGGAGGCCCCATTGCTGGAAATCTACCCCGAAGGCTACCGGGTAAACGCCAAAACCGGGGCTATCCAATGCTGGTTATGTTTACCCATTCGTGCCGCATAAATAGGTAAGAATAGGCTCCATGTAAAGCATGTATTTAAGCCACTTCATCCATCAGCAGAGGAGACACCATGTCGGACATCTCGGTATTTTTTCAATCCGTCAAATTGCCCGTCATGTCGGAGGTAGCGCACGCACTGATCCGCACGCTCAACGATGAAGATGCCACCGGCCCGCAGGTGGCCGCCATCATCGCCAAGGACTCCACCCTGACCGCCCGCCTGCTGCGCCTGGCCAACAGCGCCAGCTTCGGCCTGAGCCGCAAGGTGGCCACGGTGGACGACGCCATCACCCTGGTGGGCATGAGCCGGGTACGCACCCTGGGCCTGGCCGCAGCCATGGGCGACGCGTTTCCCGTGGTGGACGGCCTGGATCGCAAGGAGTTCTGGCGCAGCTGCATGGTGAGCGCTGGCTATGCGCAATGGCTGTCGGCCCACCTGGGCCTGGACGGCAGCGAAGCCTGGCTGGCCAGCATGATGGTGCGCCTGGGCGAGTTGATGATTGCCCAGGCCGAGCCGAGCAGCCTGCAAGAAATTGAAAAACTGCCACACCAGCCCGGTGGCCGCTGGGAGCGCGAACAGCGCCTGACCGGCTTCAGCGAGGGCCAGATCACTGCCGAGCTGGCGCGCCGCTGGAACTTCCCCGCCGAGATCGTGCGCGCGCTGGACACCTGCTCCGACCCGCTGGCCGCCCACCCGTTCAACCGGCTAGGCGGCATCGTGCACCTGGCCATGTTGTTGGCCGACATGCCGGCCGGCGGCGTGGAAATGCTGGACGAGCTACCCGAAGAGGTCGTGCACGCCCTGCAGCTGAACCGAGAATGGATGCAGTCCAAATTCCCCCTGCCCGACTCGTTTGTCGATATCTCCTCACTCTGAAATGGAACTCTGCCAGGCATGAATCGCCAAGCCATCGCCGGATTTTTTGCCACCCTACAGGCCGCCAACCCGCACCCCGTTACCGAGCTGGAGTACAGCAGCCCGTTTGAGCTGCTGGCGGCCGTGCTGCTGTCGGCCCAGGCCACCGACGTGGGCGTCAACAAGGCCACGCGCAAGCTGTTTCCAGTTGCCAACACGCCGCAGGCCATTCTGGACCTGGGCCTGGAGGGGCTGGAGGGCTACATCAAAACCATAGGCCTGTACCGCAGCAAGGCCAAGCACCTGATGCAAGCCTGCCGCATGCTGGTGGACCTGCACGGCGGTGAGGTGCCGCACGACCGCGAGGCCCTGGAAGCCCTGCCCGGCGTGGGCCGCAAGACCGCCAATGTGGTTTTGAACGTAGCCTTTGGCGAACCCACCATGGCGGTGGACACGCATATCTTCCGCCTGGGCAATCGCACTGGGCTGGCGCCCGGCAAGACCCCGCTGGAAGTAGAAAAAGGCCTGCTCAGACGCATTCCGGCCGAATACATGGTGCACGCCCACCACTGGCTGATATTGCACGGCCGATACATCTGCCAAGCACGCAAGCCCCTGTGCTGGCAGTGCGGCGTAGCGAGCTACTGCGACTTCAAACCCAAGACTGCGGCGCCCTGAGTCCACGGTCAGACCAGAGGGACGCTCGCCCTGGCCCGGGACTGCAGCCACTGCTCCAGTTCGGGCGCCGGCAAAGGCTTGGCAAACAGATAACCCTGCAGCACCGGGCAGCCGCGGTCCGTGAGAAAGTCGGCCTGCAGCTGGGTTTCCACACCTTCGGCAACCACCGTCAGGCGCAAACCGTCGCCGATGCGCAAGACGGTGTTGGTCAGCGCCTGCGCAGCGGCACTGTCGTCCAGGTCTTGCACAAAGCTTTTGTCCAGCTTCAGCTCGTGAATGGGCAGGCGGTGCAAATAGCCTAGGGAGGAATAACCGGTACCAAAGTCGTCCAGCGACAGATGCACTCCCATGGCATGCACCGCGTGGATGGTCTGCAGTGCGCTGCCACCGGCGTCCATCATCACGCTCTCGGTCATCTCCAGCGTCAGGTCGTTCGGGGTCAGCCCGTGCTCGCTCAACAAGTTGGCCACCAGGCGTGGCAAGCCGGCATCCTGGAAGTTGCGCGCCGACAGATTGACGGCCACCCGTGGTACGGCTATACCCCGTCTGCGCCAGTCGGCCATCTGGCGGCAGGCTTCCTCCAGGCCCCAGCGGCCCAGAACGTCGATCAGGCCAGATTCTTCCGCCAGCGGAATGAAGCGGGCCGGCGAAATCACCCCCAGCTCTGCGTGCGTCCACCGCGCCAAGGCTTCCACACCATGCAATTGCTGACCGCCATGCCCCATGACCTGCGGCTGGTAGTGCAGCTGCAGGCCGCCTGTGCGCAGTGCCTCACGCAACGCCGACTCAAGGGCAATGCGTTCCTGGGTCTGGCGATCCATCGCCAGATTGAAGAAACGCATGCAACCCCGGCCATCGCGCTTGGCCTGGTGCATGGCCAGATCGGCGTGGGTCAGCAGGGTATCGAAGTCGGTGCCATCTTCGGGGAACATCGCTACACCCAGACTAGCGTTGGAGTGCACCACCGTACCCGACAACAGCACCGGCGCTGTCACTGCGGCACGCATTTCATCAGCCAACTGCGTGGCCTGCTCAGAGGTGCACTCCGTCAGCACGGCCACGAACTCATCCCCCGCATGGCGCCCCAGCAGATCGCCCGCACGCACGAACAGGCCCAAACGGGCAGCGATTTCGCGCAGCAGCGCATCTCCCGCGCCATGGCCTTGCGTGTCGTTGACCTGCTTGAATCGGTCGATATTGAAAAACAGCACAGCCAGCGGCGCCTGTGTACGGCCGGCTTCCGCCACCGCAGCCTCAGCCCGTTTGCGCAGCATGGTGCGATTCGGCAAGCCGGTCAAAGCATCGAAAAATGCCAATTGATGGATATGCGCGCGCGACTCCTCGCGCTCCATTGCCAGCGCACAGAGATGCACACAGACATTCACCAGGCGTTGGTGCAACGGGTCCGGCCCGCGATTTTCACGAAAGTAGAACGCGAAGGTGCCCAACACCCGGCCATCCTGCGCCATGATGGGGCTGGACCAGCAGGCCAGAAAACCATAGGGCAGGATCATGTGCTTGTAAGGCGCCCACAGCGGGTCACTGGCGATATCCGTCACCACCACAGGTGCGCGCCGCCAGGCTGCCGTACCACAGGAGCCGGCCTGAGGCCCGATGGACAGCCCTTCCAACGCAGATGAAAACTCATTGGCCAGACCTGGTGCCGCCAATGGATGCAGCCGGCCCTGCATGTCCACCGCCAGCACCGAGGAGGTCACTTCGGGCGCGATCTGTTCCACCTCGTGGCAGACCAGCGCCATCAGGTCTTGCAAGGGCATTTCCTGCGCCATGGCTTGCAGCACCTTGTACTGCAGCTGTTCATGCATCTTGACCTGTGTAACGTCAGACAGAACACAGACCAAGCCCAGCAACTGGCAGCGCTCGTCATACGATGGGTCCACCACCACCGACACCCACAAGGGGTGGCGGGTCTTGGTGTACATCAACGCCTCGGTGTGGCCGCCACCGGGCTGCAAAAAGTTACCGGCCATGCGCTGCATGGCCTCGGCATGAGAGTGTGGACCGGCCAACAGCACACTGGCCAACTGGCCCAGCGCTTCGCTTGCGGTGTAACCAAAGACTCGGGTAAAACCTGCGTTGACGTAGCTGATGCGGGCGTCCGGCCCGCATACAAGGAAAGCGCTGTCACTGTGCGACACGGCCTGCAGCAACTGGCTTGCCACCGCCCGCGTAAAGCCCCCTTCGGGTGCTCCGACAGACTGGGCTCCAAAATTGGGAGGCGACATGTTCATGGGTGGGCCATTCAACGAGGTCGAAGCCCAGTTTACCAGTGCATATGCTGCTGTACAGCCCCCCCACCGCACACACAAACCCTAAACCATACTTACATATAAAAATGCCTTGTAGCGCATATAGAACTTGCGCAGCCAGCTATTAAAACCGTAGCACACACCCAATTACGGAGCCGCGCTTTGCGACACGCCCGCAGATGCAAAACTAGCCATGTCCGCCAGTACCAAGCAGGCTGACTGCAGCAGCGGCCAAGCCATGGCGGCCCCCGAGCCCTCGCCCAGGCGCAGGCCTAAATCCAGCAGTGGCGTTGCACCCATATGGTGCAGCATCAAGGCATGACCGCGCTCGCCCGAGCTGTGGGCGAAAACGCAGCGCTGCAACACCAAGGGCTGCAGCGCATGGGCCACCAGAACCACCGCACTGGTGATGAAGCCATCGACCAGTATCACGCGGTTTTCCTGGGCCGCCTGCAGCACGGCGCCCAGCATGGTCGCCATCTCGAAACCACCAAACGCCTCCAGTGCTTCCAACGGATCGGTCACGCCAGCATGGCGCTCCAGCACCTGGGTCAGCACGGCGATCTTGCGCTGCAAACCCGCATCGTCCAGGCCGGTGCCCACGCCGGTGCAATCCGCAATATCCAGCCCGGTCAAACGGGCCATCAATAGCGATGCTGCCGAGGTATTGCCAATGCCCATTTCACCCAGCAGCAAGACATTGCCTGGCAGGCTTTTCACTACCGCGCGGCCCTGGGCAATCGCCCGCTCGCATTCGGCGGCACTCATGGCCGTTTGTTCCAGCGCATCGGCTGTGCCATAGGCCAGCTTGTAGTCCAGCAGCCCCGGGCGGGGCGCAAAGTCATGCCGTACGCCGCAGTCCACCACGGTCAGCGCAATGCCATGCTGGCGCGCCAGCACGCTGACGCAGGCACCACCGGCCAAAAAGTTTTCCACCATCTGCCAGGTCACATCGCTGGGATAGGCCGACACACCGCGCGCAGCCAGGCCATGGTCGCCAGCAAACACCACCAATTGGGGTTGCTCCAGTACCGGAGCCTCGGTGCCCAAAATCTCGCCCAGCTGCACGGCCAAGGCTTCCAGCCGCCCCAAAGAACCCAAGGGCTTGGTCTTCTGATCCAGTTTGAGCTGCAACAATGGGCGCAAGGAAGATTGGGACAAATCCGTCAAAGTCATGGTGGGTTCTCGGTCAATGCAAAATACGCAGATTACAGCAGACACTGGAAGCAACCCACCTGGCCAGCCTTGGTATGGGACTTGCATTCGAAGCTACCCAGCTGTTAAGGGCAAACCCCTGCCGCTACGCACCACCTTGGGGCCTAAAATTTGAGCCCCTAAAGTGTGTCCTGCAAGCTATTTTTGACACCCCTCCTACCAGGAACATCAATGAAGAAAATCGTTCTGACTCTCGCCCTGAGCGCCCTGTCTATTGCCGCAATGGCACAAGGTAAAGACCTCAAAGTCGCCATCGACCCCACCTACGAGCCCTTCACCTTCAAGACCGCCGACGGCAAGCCCACCGGCTTCGACGTGGACATCGCCAACGCCCTGTGCGAGAAGATCAAACGCAAATGCGTGTTCGTCGAACAGGTCTGGGACAGCATGATCCCCGGCCTGCAAGCCAAGAAATACGACGCCATCATCAGCTCCATGTCCATCACCGAAGACCGCCTCAAAGTGGTGGACTTCACCGACAAGTACTACAACACCCCCAGCAAGATCGTCGTCAAGAACGACATCAAGTTCACCGACCTGGCCTCCCTCAAGGGCAAGAAGATCGGCGTCTTGAAGGGCAGCACCCAAGAGAAGTACGCCAACGGCGAACTCAAGAAGCTCGGCGTGGTCGTCACCCCCTATGAAGCCCAGGACCAGGTCTACCTGGACATCAAGGCCGGCCGCCTGGACGGCACCGTGGCCGACATCATCGAAGTCACCGGTGGCTTCCTGAGCAAGCCCGAAGGCAAGGACTACGTGGCCGTTGGCCCCGAGCTGTACACCCCCAAGTACTTTGGCGGCGGTGTCGGCGTGGCCCTGCGCAAGGGTGACAAGGCGCTGAAGGAAGAACTCAACGCCGCCATCAAGGCCATCCGCACCGACGGCACCTACAAGACCTTGAACGACAAGTACTTCAAGATCGACGTGTACGGCACGAAGTAAAGCGCACCCCCAGGCTGCAGCGCTTCGCGTCTTTCGCCAACCCCCTTGCAGGGGGCGAACCCTACAGCCCGGCGGAGCCGGTTCTGTGGGTTCCTGGTGGGAAGACAGGGGTGTCTCTAGCCCCCGGTGGTTGTCGTTCTCTATCTCATGGCCGTGGTAAGCGATAAGCACCACGGCTTGTTTTTTTATTCTGCAGGTAGATTTGTTTTGTCTGATTACTACTGGTCCATCCTCCATGGCGCGCTGCTCACGGTCGGCGTATCCCTGGCCGCGCTGGCGGTCTCGGTGCTGCTGGGCCTGCTGGGCGCAGCCGCCAAGCTGTCCGGGCGGCCGGTGCTGGTCGTGCCGGCCACGCTGTACACCACCATCATCCGCGGCATCCCGGACCTGGTGCTGATGCTCTTGGTGTT